>NZ_JANINU010000099.1:2187-7931 GCF_024508875.1 Phenylobacterium sp. | reverse complement strand
CCGTCGAGCGCACTTCCTGGGACGAGGCCGATCCGGACGAGACCCATCGCATCCTCGACGCCCTGGACTTGCTGCTCGCCGAGGACGCCGCCGACCCCGGTTTCCTCGATCGCAAGATCGACGCCTACATCGAAGACCTGCGCCACGACCTGGGCCTGGATCCCGACGACGAGACCAGGCCCCCGCCCCGAGGCCGCTTCAAGCGCCTCGTCCGCGGCGCTCCCCACTGGATGTGGGAGCCCAGGTTCCGACCCGACCCGGAGGACGAACCGGACGACGACGAAGACGAGTGGCGAAGCTCTGGCTAGCCACCCCCTCTCGCTTCGCGAGCTCCCCCAAAGGGGGAGCATCTAGAGAACAGCACCGATCTAGATCCTCCCCATTCCACCCCCTCTGGGGGTGGATCGCGAAGCGAGGGGGGGCCGAGCCTCCTTGCGGCTCGGAGGGGGAGGCGCCGAAGGCGGAGGGGGTCACCCCCACCACCCTCCAAGCCCTGTCATCCCCGACGGCCAAAGGCCGATCCGGGACCCAGGAGCACATGCACCGCAGAACCCACTGGGTCCCGGCGCTCCAGCCGGGATGACAGCGCTGTGGGCTGCGCTCAAATTCATCTGTCATCCCGGTTTCGCGGCGCGCGAAGACCGGGACGCGCCACGGAGGCGCACGCCCCGTCACCCATGACCAGCGCCTGCGCTACAGCAACAGCCCGAACACCCGACAGTCCCGCCGCTCGCCGTCCTTCAGGATATGGCCCCGCAGCAAGCCTTCCTCGGTGAAGCCCAGCCGCTCCAGCAGCGTCTCCGAGCGGCGGTTGCCCAGGTGCGTCCGGGCGGTCAGCTTGCGCAGGCCGTTCGTGGCGGCGAAGGCGAGCACCGTGCGCATGGCCTCCAGCGCGTAACCCTGGCCCCAGGCGTCGCGGCCCAGCATGAAGCCCACCTCGGCGCGCCGGTGCCAGCGGTCGATCTCGGACAGGTCGCACGAGCCGACGAACTCGCGGCCGCCCAGCGTGCGGATGATCCAGTAGATGGCGCGGCCGTCCGCCATGCCGTCCACCTGGCCCTGGACGATCTGCGCGACGACGTCCGGGTCGTCGATCTCCGGAATATCCCAATAGGCCATGACCTCGGGATCGCCCATGATCGGGAAGAGGTCGGCGCCGTCGCCCGCCGTCAGCGGCTCCAGCCGCAGCCGCTCCGTCTCCAGGATCGGAAGACGTTCGAAGTCCAGAATCATCGCCCAGCCCCCGCACCCTTTGTTATCCAGGTGCGACGCACTAGCTATGGCGTCAGGGCGGGCTCGGTGATAGAGCGCGCGCTTCATTTCGCCGGGGTGTGTCCGCCCGAGCGCACAGAACGCACTGGAAAGACTATCCGATGCTGCTGAACCTGCTGCTGGTGATCGAGGTCATCGTCGCCTTCTTCCTCGTGGTCGTGGTGCTGCTGCAGCGCTCCGAGGGCGGCGGCCTGGTCAGCGGCGGCACCGGCTCGATCATGTCGGTGCGCGGCGCGGGCGACCTTCTGACCCGAACCACCTGGATCCTGGGCACGATCTTCTTCGTCCTCGGCCTGCTGCTGACCATCGTCTCGGGCCGTGAGCGCGGCTCGGCGTCGGTCGTCGATCGTCTGAAGGTCAACGCCGTCAACCCGGCCGAACTCCAGCGCGAGGCGGCCCAGCCGCCGGCCGGCACGGCCCAGCCGGGCCCCGCGGGCAGCGCGCCGGCGCCCCTGACGGCTCCGACGCCGACGATCAACAACCCCTTCGGCACGCCCGACCAGCCGGTCGCCGCCGCGCCCCCGCCGGCGCCCGCGGCTCCGGCCAAGAAGTAGACTTCGATAGTCGTGGATAGACGCGAAACCCCCGGAGTCGCGTGACCGAATCAGCGCTAACCTGAACGCCCATGGCCCGGTACATCTTCATCACCGGCGGCGTGGTCTCCTCTCTTGGCAAGGGTCTCGCGTCCGCCGCGCTCGGCGCCCTTTTGCAGGCGCGGGGCTACAAGGTCCGCCTTCGTAAGCTCGACCCGTATCTCAATGTGGATCCGGGGACGATGAGCCCCACCCAGCACGGCGAGGTGTTCGTCACCGACGACGGCGCCGAGACCGACCTGGACCTCGGGCACTACGAGCGCTTCACGGGCGTCAACGCCACGCGCGCCGACAACATCACCACCGGCCAGATCTACAAGAAGATCATCGAGAAGGAGCGGCGAGGGGACTACCTCGGCGCCACCGTCCAGGTGATCCCGCACGTCACCGGCGAGATCAAGGACTTCGTCCTTTCCGATCCGGGCGAGGGCGTCGACTTCGTGCTGGTCGAGGTGGGCGGCACCGTCGGCGACATCGAGGGCCTGCCGTTCTTCGAGGCGATCCGCCAGCTTGGCCAGGAGCTGCCCCGCGGGCACGCCTGCTTCATCCACCTGACGCTGCTGCCGTACATCAAGACGGCCGGCGAGATGAAGACCAAGCCGACCCAGCACTCCGTGAAGGAGCTGCGCTCGATCGGCATCCAGCCCGACATCTTGCTCTGCCGCTGCGAGATGCCCATTCCCGAGAGCGAGCGGAAGAAGCTGGGCCTGTTCTGCAACGTGCGCCCCAGCGCCGTGATCCAGGCCATGGACAGCGAGAACATCTACGCGGTGCCCCTGGACTATCACCGCCAGGGCCTGGACACCGAGGTGCTGGACGTCTTCGGCCTGGCCGACACCGCGCCGAAGCCCGACCTGACGAAGTGGGAGCAGATCTCCCATACGCTCAGCCACCCCGACGGCGAGGTGAACATCGCCATCGTCGGCAAGTACACCGCCCTGACCGACGCCTATAAGTCGCTGATCGAGGCCCTGGTGCACGGCGGCGTGGCCAACAACGTCCGGGTGAAGTTCGACTG
Organism: Phenylobacterium sp.; assembly: GCF_024508875.1. Classification (GTDB taxonomy): domain Bacteria; phylum Pseudomonadota; class Alphaproteobacteria; order Caulobacterales; family Caulobacteraceae; genus Phenylobacterium. Next base: position 5,048 of record NZ_JANINU010000099.1, on the reverse strand, counting down.
GATCGAGGGCGAGGTCTTCGAGAAGGAAGAGGCCCTGATCGCCGAGAGGCTGAACAGCGTGCACGGCGTACTGGTCCCCGGCGCGTTCGGCGAGCGCGGCTCGGAAGGCATGATCCGCTCTGTCCAGTTCGCCCGCGAGCACGCCGTGCCGTACTTCGGTATCTGCTTCGGCATGCAGATGGCGATGATCGAGGCGGCCCGGAACCTGGCCGGCATCGAGCAGGCCTCGTCCACCGAGTTCGGCCCCACGTCCGAACCCATCGTCGGCCTGATGACCGAGTGGGTGAGGGGGAACGAGCGCGAGATGCGCGCCGAGGGCGGCGAACTGGGCGGCACCATGCGCTGCGGCGCTTACGAGGCCGTCCTGACGCCGGGCAGCCGGGTGGCCGAGATCTACGGCTCGACCAGCATCTCTGAGCGCCACCGACACCGCTACGAGGTGAACATCGCCTACCGCGAGGCGATCGAGAATACCGGCCTGAAGTTCACCGGCCTGTCGCCGGACGGCGTGCTGCCCGAGCTCTGCGAACGCCAGGATCACCCGTGGTTCGTGGGCGTCCAGTACCACCCGGAGCTCAAGAGCCGCCCCTTCGACCCGCACCCCCTGTTCGCCAGCTTCATCGGCGCGGCCAAGGAACGGAGCCGGCTGGTCTAGGACCTTTCCCTCCCCATGAAGGGGAGGGAAAGCTACGCTGGCCTCCATGCTCACGCCCGACGACATCCGCGCCGCCGCCCTGGCCCAGCCTGAGGCCTACGAGGAGCCGCACTTCGACATCCCGTCCTTCCGGGTCGCCAAGAAGATCTTCTGCACGATCCATAAGGACCACCCGCGGATCATGCTGAAGCTGGACCCAGAGGATCAGCGCAACCTGTCCGACGGCGCGACGATCGAGCCGGTGTCCGGCTACTGGGGCAGGAACGGCTCGACCTTCGTCTGGTACGAGAAGCTGGCGCCAGAGCGGCTGGCGGAGCTGATGCGCATGGCCTGGGCGAACGTCGCGCCGAAACGCCTGCTCAAATGAAGAAGACCACCCACAACGCCGCCAGCACGACGTTCGACAGGGCATAGGCGCTCAGCCGGTGGACCACATTGTTGTAGCTGAGGTGGATCGCCGAATGGATCGCCCGCAGCGCCACATAGGCCCAGGCCAGGACCAGCGCCGTCTGATCCACCCGCCCGGCCACGTAGTACATGAGCCCCGCCACGTAGAAGAGCACGGGCAGTTCCAGCAGGTTCATGAAGTTGCGGTTGGTCACCGCCACCTCGGGTGGCACCCGCGCCGATTCGCCGAGCTTGAAGTCGTCGGGCGTCACCTGCCGCGCGAAGACGGCCCGGAATCGCGCCGCCGGGATGAACCCCAGGACCACGAACGTCAGGAGCGCCATGGCTCCCATGGGGGCGAAGATGGCTTCCTGCGGCATGACAGCCCTCCCGGCGATCCGCTGACGGCGTAAGCTATCGCAGGTGGGTTGATCGCGCGCGGGGTTTCATGCATAAGCCCCCGCTCACGTGGCGGCCCCAGTTGGCCGCCGCAACCTTTTTCACGCCCGCGAGATCTCCGATGGCTGTTCCTAAACGCAAAACTTCGCCCTCGCGGCGGAACATGCGCCGCTCGCACCACGCGCTCGGCCCCAACACCTTCCACGAAGACAAGGAAACGGGCGAGCTGAAGCGTCCGCACCACGTCGACCTGAAGACCGGGATGTACAAGGGCCGTCAGGTCCTGACGCCGAAGGAAGACTAGTCTCTTCCATCGCATCCTGAGTTGCGATTCCGAAACGCCGGCCGCGAGGTCGGCGTTTTGCGTTATGACGTAGTGAGCCGCTATCCTGAGCCCATGATCCAAGCGGCCTTCATCGCCCTGTCCGCCCTGATGGTCGCCGCCGGCGCCCCGAAGCCGGCGCCGCTGACCCCGGACGGCTGGGGCGACGTGAAGATCGGCATGTCCGAAGCCGAGGCGGTGCGCCGCTTCAAGCTCAAGGTGCCGTCCAGCGACGACGGCGTCAGCTCCGAGGCCTGCCGCGAACTGAGTTTTCCGGAAGGCGGCCCGGACCTCGTGGTGATGACTGAGAACGGCAAGGTCACCCGCATCAGCGCCTTCGGCGACAGCGCCGCGAAGACCGACCGCGGCTTCGGCCTGGGCGCCCGCGAAGCCGATATCCGCAAGGCTTACGGGCCTAAGCTGAAGGTCGAGCCCCACAAGTACGACGACCTGCCGGCCCACTACCTCACCGCCTGGACGGTGAAGGGCAAGCGCGGTGTGCGCTATGAGACCGACCAGAAGGGCCGCGTCACCACCATCCACGTGGGCGGCCCATCGATCGAGTACGTCGAGGGCTGCCTCTGAAGCCTACTGGGCTCGGCCGCGCGCCTGCACCTTCTCGCGGCGGACGGCGACCATCTCGGGCGTGACCTCGCGGTTGTGGACCACCGAACGCTCGTGCTCGAGCTTCAGGCCCTCGCCCATAGGCAGGTCGTAACCGTCGTCGATCATCGCCTTGTAGGTCACCAGCATGTCGGCATCGATGTCGGCCATCTGGGCGGCGAGCTGCAGGGCTGCCCGCATCAGCTCTTCCGGCGCCACCACGCGGTTCACCAGGCCCCAGTCGTAGGCCTGCTGCGCCGACAGGAAGTTGCCCGTGAGCGACAGCTCCTTGGCGCGATAGGGGCCGATGCAGCGGCTGAGCTTCTGCGACAGCCCCCAGCCGGGCGTGATGCCGACGCGCGCGTGGGTGTCGGCGAAGCGCGCGTTGGTGGAGCAGAGGAGCACGTCGCAGGCCAGCGCGACCTCGAAGCCGCCGGTGATCGCCACGCCGTTGATGGCGCCGATGATCGGCTTGGAGCAGGCCAGGACGGCGCG
>NZ_JANINU010000099.1:0-2087 GCF_024508875.1 Phenylobacterium sp. | reverse complement strand
TCGCCACGCCGTTGATGGCGCCGATGATCGGCTTGGAGCAGGCCAGGACGGCGCGCGCCGGGTTCTGGGCCGGGTCGGTGGCGTTGGCGGCGCCCATGCCCAGCGGGTCGCTCGACAGCTCCTTCAGGTCCAGGCCCGCCGTGAACGCGCGCTCGCCCGCGCCGGTCAGGACGATCACCCGCACCTCCGGATCGGCGTCCAGCTCGACCATGGCCGTCTGCAGCGCCGCCCGCAGCGCCTTGGACAGCGCGTTCATCGCCTCCGGCCGGTTCAGGGTGACGACGGCGACCCCGTCCAGGGGCTTCTCGACCAGCAGCATGGCGTACTCCTTTGCACGCCGTGGGATGGGCCGGCGCCGCTACGGCCGTCAAGCGGGCGCGGGCCGCTGGACGTTGCCCCCGAGGGAGAAGCTGGCTAAGCACCGGGCCGCCCACGCCGCCAGAGGAAGACCATGACCGAGATCGTCGACATCACCGCCCGCGAGATCCTGGACAGCCGGGGGAACCCGACGGTCGAGGTGGACGTGATCCTCGAGGACGGGTCGATGGGCCGCGCGGCCGTTCCCTCGGGCGCCTCGACCGGCGCCCACGAGGCGGTGGAGAAGCGTGACGGCGAGAAGGGCCGCTACCTGGGCAAGGGCGTCCAGAAGGCCGTCGAGGCGGTGAACGGCGAGATCTACGATGCGCTGTCGGGTTCGGACGCCGAGGACCAGCGCCGGATCGACAAGCTGCTGATCGAACTGGACGGCACGAAGAACAAGGCCCGCCTGGGCGCCAACGCCATCCTCGGCGTCAGCTTGGCGACGGCCAAGGCTGCGGCCAGCTCGGCGGCGCTGCCGCTCTACAAGTACGTCGGCGGCGTCTCGGCCCGCGTGCTGCCGGTGCCGATGATGAACATCATCAACGGCGGCGCCCATGCCGACAATCCGATCGACATCCAGGAATTCATGATCCTGCCGACCGGCGCCGAGACCTTCGCCGAGGGCCTGCGCATGGGCGCCGAGATCTTCCACGCCCTGAAGGCCCAACTGAAGGCCGCCGGCCACAACACCAACGTCGGCGACGAGGGCGGCTTCGCCCCAAACATCGGCTCGGCCGAGGAAGCCCTGGCGTTCATCGTCAAGGCGGGGGAGAGCGCCGGCTACAAGGCCGCCACGGACTTCCACCTGGGCCTCGATGTGGCCTCGACCGAGTTCTTCAAGGGCGGCAAGTACGTCATGGAAGGCGAAGGCAAGACGGTCGATCCGGCCGGCATGGTCGACTACCTCGCCAACCTGGTCGCCCAGTTCCCGATCGTCACCATCGAGGACGGCTGCGCCGAGGACGACTTCGACGGCTGGAAGATCCTGACCGACAAGCTGGGCGGCAAGATCCAGCTCGTGGGCGACGACCTGTTCGTGACCAACCCCGAGCGCCTCGGCATGGGCATCGGCAAGGGCCTGGCCAATTCGATCCTGGTGAAGGTCAACCAGATCGGCACGCTCTCCGAGACCCTGGACGCCGTCGATCTGGCTCACCGCAACGCCTACACGGCCGTGATGAGCCACCGCTCGGGCGAAACCGAGGACTCCACGATCGCCGACCTGGCCGTCGCCACCAACTGCGGTCAGATCAAGACCGGCTCGCTGGCCCGCTCGGACCGCACGGCGAAGTACAACCAGCTCCTGCGCATCGAGGAGGAACTGGGCGACCAGGCCGTCTACGCCGGCAAGGGCGCGCTCCGGAACCTCTAGGACCGCGCCGCGGGCGGGAAGGTTAGTCGCGCCTTAACCATCTAGGCGCGATCTAAGGGTGCTGTTCTGGGATTCGCTGTGCTCGCTCGTCTCCGCCCGTATCTGTCGACCGCCGCTCTGGCGCTGCTGATCTTCTATTTCGGCGTGCACGCCTTCACCGGCGAGGGCGGACTGCTGCGCTCGAATCAGCGCGACGCGACCCTGACGGCCAAGACCCAGGAGCTTAAGCGGCTGACCGCCCAGCGGCACGATCTCGAAGTTCGGGCTCAACTCCTGCGCGACAACAGCCTTTCCGCCGATCTCCTGGAGGAAAGGGCGCGCTCCCTGCTAGGCTTCGCGGACCCGAGGGATTATG
>NZ_JANINU010000098.1 GCF_024508875.1 Phenylobacterium sp. | reverse complement strand
ACGCCGAAGCGGTTGTTGGTGTTGTCGGCCTTGTCCTTGACCATCTTGTTGAGCTGGTCCCACGTCGCACGCCAGGGCTGTTCGCCGGGCAGCTTTAGGGCCTCTGCGAAACCGCGGGGGAAGCCCAGCGGGAAGTCGAAGCCCAGCAGGCAGCGTTCGCCGCGCTTCTTCAGATCGTCGAGGATCGCGTTCAGGCGGGTCTCGGCCTCGGCCCGCGTGGCCGGATTGAAGCTCTCGAACGCCATCCGGAAGCGGATGTCGCGCTTCAGGACGCCGATCCAGATGGAGTCCGCGCCTGTGGTGGGCTTGGCCGCGGCGCTCCAGTCGACGATCACATAGGCGCTGAACAGGCGCGGCACGGCCGGGCTCCAGGAAACAGGATTGGGAGGACGAGCGCTTTTACGCGCTCATCCCTGGTGGTCCAACGCCCTTAAGCGAGTTTCACGAGCATCTTGCCCAGGTTCTCGCCCGAGAAGAGGCCAAGGAAGGCTTCCGGCGCCTTCTCGATCCCCTCGAACACGGTCTCCTTCCAGGTGACCTTGCCCGCCTTCACCCAGCCGGCCAGTTCCTCGGCGTACTTCGGCATCAGGTCGAAGTGGTGCGAGACGATGAAGCCCTCCATGCGGATGTTCTTGCCGATGAGCAGGGCGAGGTTCCGCGGCCCGGGCGGCGGTTCCACGGCGTTGTACATCGAGATCATCCCGCAGATCGCGAAGCGCGCGAACAGCCGCGCCGAATTGAGCGCCGCTTCGAGGTGTGCGCCGCCCACGTTGTCGAAATAGACGTCGATGCCGTCGGGCGCGGCTTCCATTAGGGCGGCGTTGATGTCGGGTGTCGCCTTGTAGTCGATCACGTGGTCGACCCCGATCTCCTTGAGGAACTTCACCTTGTCGGCGCCGCCGGCCGAGCCGATCACGGTGTGGCCCTTGGCCTTGGCGATCTGGGCCACCATCGAGCCGACGGCGCCGGCCGCGCCCGAGACGAACACGACGTCGCCGTCCTTGAGCGCCGCGACCCGCAGCAGGCCGGCATAGGCGGTCAGGCCCGGCATGCCGGCGGCCCCCAGGAAGGCCTGGGGCGGCAGGCCGCGCGGGTCCAGCTTCTGGACCTTGTCTGCCCCGGTGGTGAAGCCTTCGCGCCAGCCGAAGCCGGACTGCACGAGATCGCCCGGCTTGAAATTCGGGCTGTTCGAAGCGGTGACCTCGCCAATGGCGCCGCCGTCCATGACCTTGCCCAGCGGGAAGGGCGGGCTGTAGCTCTTCACGTCGTTCATGCGGCCACGCATGTAGGGATCGACCGTCATCCAGAGGTTCTTCACCTGGACCTCCCCGTCGCCCGGCGCCGGCAGCTCCACGGTGGCCAACTCGAAGTTGTCGGCGGTCGGCAGGCCGCGGGGGCGGCTCTTCAAGCGAATCTCGCGCACGGTGGACATGACGTTCCCTCTCGGTTTCCTGGTTTCAAACAGATGTACGATCCTGCCCGGGTGGCGTCGAGGTCACGGTGCATGCTAACGGCCGCGCCATGAGCGAGACCTTGCGCGGCGGCGTTATCGGGGCGGGTGTCTTCGGCGGCTATCACGCCAGGCAGTACGCGCGCCTCCCCGGCGTGGAGTTCGTCGGCGTCTACGACATTCACCCCGACCGCGCGGCCAAGGCAGCCATGCCTCTGGGCGGCCGCGCGTTCGCCGACCTGGACGCCTTCCTGGCCGAGCTCGACGTCGTGACCGTGGCCTCGCCGGCGACCTGCCACGTCGAGCAGGCCCTGGCCGCGATCGCGGCCGGCAAGCCGGTCTACGTGGAGAAGCCGATCGGCGTCAGCGTGGCCGAGGCCGACAAGGTGCGTGCTGCGGCCGCCGCCAGGGGGCTCGTCGTCGCCTGTGGCCATCAGGAGCGCGTCGTGTTCCGCGCCATGGGTCTGCTGGACGTGCCCGAACAGCCGCTGATGCTGGAGGCGCTCCGCCACGGTCCTCCTTCCGACCGCAGCCGCGACGTCAGCGCGGTCCTGGATCTGATGATCCACGATATCGACCTCTGCCTCGCCATCGCCGCGGCCGAGCCCGTGACCGCGGAGGCGGAGGGCGCGCGCGGGTCGGACGGCGTCTGGGATCTCGTGCGGGCGGAAGTGGGTTTCGAGAGCGGCTTCCAGGCGATCCTTGACGTCTCGCGTCGGGCCGAAGCCCGCCGGCGCACTATGCGCATCGTCTATCCGTCGGGCGAGGTCGAGATCGACTTCGTGGCGCGCACGTTCCGCAACACCACGCCGTTCGCGCTCAACCCCGACTTCGCCGAGACGCCGGCCGCCGCCGATCCCCTGGGCGCCAGCGTCGAGGGCTTCCTCATGGCCGTGCGGGGCGAGGCGCCCCGGCCGATTGTCACCGCCGACGAGGCGATCGCGGCGCTGGACCTCGCCATCGCGGTGGAACAGGCGTTGGAAGACGTCGCGTAAGCCCGCTAACCTGCCGCGGCACTCTGCGGGAGCCGCGCATGTCCAGCGCCTACGACTACAGCTTCGACAGCATCTCGGGCGGCCCGCTGCCGCTCAGCACGTTCCGGGACAAGGTCGTCCTCGTCGTGAACACGGCGTCGAAATGCGGGCTGACGCCCCAGTACGACGGGCTTGAGAAGCTGTACTCGGACTACAGGGACAAGGGCGTGGTGGTGCTGGGCGTGCCCTGCAACCAGTTCATGGGCCAGGAGCCCGGCACGGAGCAGGAGATCCAAACCTTCTGCAGCACCACCTTCGGCATCGACTTCCCCATGACGGCCAAGGTCGACGTGAAGGGCGAAGACGCCCATCCGTTCTACAAATGGGCGGAAAGGGAGCTGGGCGAGCCGGCCGTGCCCGTCTGGAACTTCCACAAGATCCTGATCGGCAAGCACGGCGAGGCGATCCGCGCCTTCGGCCCGCGGACCGAGCCGCTGGACGCAGAGGTCACTTCGGCGATCGAGGCGGCGCTGTGAGCGACGACCTCATAACGGTGTCGCTGGAGGCCGTCGGCGATCCGACGGCTGAGGTCTATGCGCGGCTGTTCGCACAGTTTCCGGACGTCGAGGAGCGCTTCCGCCGGGATACGACGGGCGCCATCAAGGCCGAGATGCTGACGATGGTCTTCGACTGCCTGATGAACCCGGCCGGGCCTTACCAGGCGAACGTTGTGCGCACCGAGCGCGTGAACCATGACAGCTCGGGGGCCGCGAGCGAGATCTTCGATCGCTTCTTCTGGATCGTGCGCGACGCGTGCCGCGAGCGCGCGGGCGAGGCGTGGACGCCGGCGACCGAGGCGGCCTGGACGGCCCAGATCGAGCGCATCCTGGCGGCCTCCAGATAGCAGAAGCGCCCCGCCTCGCGGCGGAGCGCTCCACATTCCCTCAGGTCGGTATCAGAACCGGTACTGCAGCTCCACGCCGTAGAGACGCGGCGGCGTCAGCTCGAGGTTCTGCGCCCCAGTCAGGAAGCGGTCCGACGCCACGGCGGCGTTGTTGTTCCGCTGCGAGCCGGCGAGTGCGGCGTCGTAGCCCTCGGTGTCGAACACGTTCTTCACATAGGCGATGACCGTGTACTTGCCGCCCTTCGGCGCCCAGTAGGCCCGCAGGTCGACCTGATCCCACGAGGGGGCCTTGTTGTAGTCGCGCGAGAAGACGTTGGCGTAGGCCTTCGAGCGGTAGAGGTAGGTGCCGCCCAGCGTCAGCGCCCCGGCGTCCAGGTCGAAGGTGTAGCTCGCGTTCAGCGCCACCTTGTGGACCGGGGCCTGCGGCAGGCGGTTGCCGACGATGCTGATCGCCGAGGTCACCACGTTGTCGTTGGTATCGACGAGCGGGACGCTCTTCTTGATCTTCGTCGGGTTGTAGCCGTAGTCGAGGCTGAGCCGCACGGGCTGGATCGGCTGCCAGATCGTGCTGAGTTCGAGGCCGCTCGACCGCGACTTCGCGATGTTGATGAACTGGCTCACGTTGGTCGGGCCGACGCGGACCGTCACCGGCGCCTGCAGGTCGCGGTAGTCCAGATAGAACAGCGCCGCGTTGATCTGCACGGTCGGGAAGTTCTTCTTCAGCCCGATCTCGTAGGCGTTCACGTGTTCCGCGTCGGCCTTGGGATCGGCGAGGAAGCCGCCGGCCGAGAAGCCGAACGCCTTGTAGCCGCGGCTGTAGCGGGCGTAGGCCATGGTGCTGTCGTCCGGCTCCCACTGCACCCCGAACGTCCCGGTCGTCGCCGCCGAGGTGTCGTCGAGCTGACGGCTGGCCACGCCGTTCGGACCGATCACGTACTGGCGGCAGACCTGAGCCGCCCCGGTGCCGGTGCAGACCGACGGCGTCTTGACGCCCTCGATCGCGCCCGCGGTGCTCTTGGGCGCCAGGGTGTCGGTCAGGTCGAACGCGCCGTTGCCGAGGCCGCCGAGCGCCCCGAGGGCGTTGCCGAGGCCGAGCGCCTGGCCGACGGCGGGGAGGGCGGCGAGGTTGCCCAACAGGCTGCCGTAGTTCGCCGCCGTTCCAGGCCCCAAGGCGCCCAGGCCCAGTGCGGTGTAGAGGCCGGGATAGCAGGCGTCCGAGTTACAGACGATCCGCCGGTACTCGGTGCCGAACTTGTGGTCCTTGGTGTAGCGCAGGCCGGCCGTGACCTTCAGCGTCTCGGTGGCCTGCCAGTCGACCTGGCCGAACACCGCCTTGCTCTCGGTCGTCAGGCCGTAGTTGCCGGTCGACCAGGTGCCGTTGGGGTTGGCCGCGGCGCCGAGGACCGGCGTCTGCAGGCTGGACGGACCGCGCAGGAAGAAGTCGGCGGTGCTGCCCGTGCCGGTGTATTTCTCGTGGTAGTAGTAGGCGCCGGCGATCCACTGCAGCGGTCCGTCCGTGGTCGACGAGATGTTCACCTCGTGGCTGTACCAGCGGGGGTACTCGAAGTAGTGGTAGGTGTTGTCGCCGTTGACCGTCAGGGGCGAGCAGTTGACGGTCGAGCGTCCCGCCGCAAAGAGGGCGCCGATATTGGCGCACAGTGAACCCGGAGCGACCGGGATCTGGTACGATTGCACATTGGTCGCGTCGGTATCGCCGTACAGGTCGTACTTATATTCCTGGATGCCGCCGACGTATTTGATGTCGAAGCTGGGCAGGTGATAGACGAAGTTCGCGGTCAGCGAGTTCACGTCGCGCAGGCGCACGCGCTGCGGATTGTTCGTGTTGAAGTCCCGCGAGTCCGCCAGCGCCGGATTGGTCCGGATATCCGTCGAGCCGAACTGCCGCAGGCTTCCCGGCACGATCCCGGCCAGGCCCGTCTCCGGCGTGTAGCCGTGGGCCGAGTTGTAGACGATCGAGAAGTTCGGATCGGTCAGGCCCGTCTCGTAGGGGCCGTTCAGGTAGCCGGCACGGGCGCCTGGGCCGCCGCGGTTGTGCCAGACCAGCGTCTTGTACGAGACCCATAGGTCGGCGTTCTCGCCGAGCTGCGCCTGGATCTGCGCCTGGACCTGGTATTCGTCGCGCTTGCTGCCTTCCGACGGGCCGCCGGCGACGTTGTCGTAATAGCCCTTGCGCTGGTCCAGCTTGTAGCCTGAGAGGCGGAACTGGAGATTGTCGGCGACGGGGCCGGACACTGCGAACTGGAAGTTCGTGAAGTCGTAGTTCTCCGCGATGGCGCGCACCTCGGCGTAGAAGTCCTCGGTCGGCCGCACCGAGATCACGTTGACGGTGCCGCCGATGGCGTTGCGGCCGTACAGCGTGCCCTGGGGACCGCGCAGGATCTCGACCCGTTCCACGTCCAGCGGCGGGCCGCCGGCCAGCACGGTCGAGGTCGTGAAGAGACCGTCGATGTAGATCGACACCGCGCCGTCCACCGAATGGACGTTGGTCAGGCGGCCGATACCGCGCATGGACGCGCGGTCATTGGCCGACTGGTAGACGAAGCCGGGCGTGAAGTTGGTGAGGTCCTGGACCGTGCTGATGCCGACCAGGTCGCGCTGCTTGCTGGTGAACGCCGAGATGGCGACCGGCACGTCCTGCAGGCTCTGCTCCCGCTTCTCGGCCGTGACGACAAGTTCTTCGATGGTGGTGGACTGGGCTTTCGCCGATGCGCCGATGGCGGCGGCCAGCAGGGCGCTGGTCGCCAGTAGACTGGCTCTGAACTTCATAACTGCCTCCCCGCAGCTTGATGAGCGCTTATTTGACTGCGCTTGCGGGAGAGGCTGAAGCAGCGGCGTGTGGCCGTCAATGCAAATGAAGGCTGATAACTGAATAAGCGTAACTTGGAATATGTGGTATGGAAGTGGATGTGCGATTGCCACTTGTATGTCTTGCCAGGATGAGCAATCGTCGGTCAGTTGCAGACCTTGTTCATCCCAACAACAACCTGAGGGCGCGCGATTTGCGCGCCTTCTTTGTTTTTGAATGACGTAAATTGGCCCCGAAAGCTGGGCAGTTTCGCAACGCAGAAATACTAAGAAAGCTTAGGGTGTAAGGGATCGCTGTCACTTGCGACGTCTCGTTACCCGCGGTGCAACATCGTCGGACGCGGAGTGCGTAGGTGCACGTTAGGGTGGAGTTTCGGCTGATCTGGCCATGGGGTCTTCCGCCTCGCCGTCGCGGACCTTAGAGAGGGCGCGCGTAAGTCGGAGGCCCCTCGCATGCATCGCAAGCCGGACGGATCCTGGGACAAGGCACGTCTGCCCAGCCGTCACACCACCGAGGGGGCGGCGCGCGCGCCGCACCGGTCGTACTATTACGCCATGGGTCTTGGCAGTCGTGAGATCGCCCAGCCGTTCGTCGGCGTGGCCTCATGCTGGAACGAGGCGGCCCCCTGCAACACGGCGCTCATGCGTCAGGCGCATGCCGCCGCCGAGGGCGTGAAGCGGGCCGGCGGGACGCCGCGCGAGTTCTGCACGATCACCGTCACCGACGGCATCGCCATGGGCCACGAGGGCATGCGCAGCTCGCTGGTCAGCCGTGAGGTGATCGCCGACTCGGTCGAGCTGTCGATGCGCGGCCACGCCTACGACGCCCTCATCGGCGTCGCCGGCTGCGACAAGAGCCTGCCGGGGATGATGATGGCCATGCTGCGCCTGAACGTGCCGTCAGCCTTCATCTATGGCGGCTCGATCCTGCCGGGCTCCTGGCATGGCCGCGAAGTCACGGTGCAGGACGTGTTCGAGGGCGTCGGCAAGCACTCGGCCGGCCAAATGAGCCTGGAAGACCTCTGCGACCTGGAGCAGCATGCCTGCCCGGGCGACGGCGCGTGCGGCGGCCAGTACACCGCCAACACCATGGCCTGCGTCTCCGAGGCCATCGGCCTCGCCCTGCCGCTGAGCTCGGCCCTGCCGGCCGCCTACCTGCACCGCGACCAGTACGCCGAAGCCACCGGCGAGGCGGTCATGGCGCTGCTGGAACGCAACCTGCGTCCGCGCGACATCTGCACGCGCGAGGCGTTCGAGAACGCCGCGGTCGTGGTCGCGGCCACCGGCGGCTCCACGAACGGCGGCCTGCACCTGCCGGCCATGGCGCACGAGGCCGGTATCAGGTTCACCCTGCGCGACGTCGCCGAGATCATGAAGAAGACGCCGTACCTGGCCGACCTTATGCCGGGCGGCCGCTATCCGGCGAAGAAGATGGGTGAGGCCGGCGGCGTGCCGATGCTGCTGCGAACCCTGCTCGACGCCGGCCTGATCCACGGCGACTGCATGACCGTCACCGGCAAGACCATCCGCGAGAACCTGGAAGGCGTCGTCTGGAACGCCGACCAGGACGTGATCCGGCCGGTCTCCAACCCCCTGTCGCCGACCGGCGGCGTGGTCGGGCTTTGGGGCTCGTTGGCCCCCGAAGGCGCGATCGTGAAGGTGGCCGGTCTGAGCCACACGAAGCACCGGGGCCCGGCGCGCGTGTTCGACGGCGAAGAGGCCTGCTTCGCCGCGGTCGAGGCTCGCGACTACAAGGAAGGCGACGTCCTGGTGATCCGCTACGAAGGGCCGAAGGGCGGCCCCGGCATGCGCGAGATGCTGTCCACGACCGCCGCCATCAAGGG
>NZ_JANINU010000097.1 GCF_024508875.1 Phenylobacterium sp. | reverse complement strand
ATCGCCTATTTCGACAAGGACCGCGGCGCCGAGCCGTTCATCCGCGCCATCGGCGGCCGCTACGACGTGATCTCGCCGGGGGAGCCGACGGGCTTCAACCCGCTCGCCCTGCCCGACACGCCGGGCAACCGCGCCTTCCTAGCCGACTGGGTGGCCCAGCTTCTCACCACCGAGGGCGAGACGCTGGACTCCGAGGACCGGGCGATGATCGCCGACGCGATCGACGCCAACTTCGCCCAACCTCCCGGCCACCGCCGTCTGCGCTACCTGCGCGAGCTGTTCCGCGGCGCGCGGCGCCCGCACGCCGGCGACCTGGCCTCGCGCCTGTCGGCCTGGTGCGAGGGCGGCGACCACGCCTGGCTGTTCGACAACGCCGACGACCTGCTGGACATCGAGACCCGCATCCTGGGCTTCGACATGACCAAGGTCCTGGACGCGCCCGCGATCCGCATTCCAGCGATGATGTACCTGTTCCACCGGCTGGAGCAGCGCCTGGACGGCAACCCGGCCATGTTCATCGTCGACGAGGGTTGGAAGGTCCTGGACGACCCGGTCTTCGTCCGCCGCATCAAGGACTGGGAAAAGACCATCCGGAAGCGCAACGGCCTGGTCGGCTTCTGCACCCAGTCGGCCTCGGACGCGCTGGACAGCCGCATCGCCTCGGCGATCATCGAGCAGGCTGCGACCCAGATCTTCTTCCCCAACGCGCGCGCCAAGCCGGCCGACTACATCGACGGCTTCGGCCTGACCGAGCATGAGTTCGAGCTGGTCCGGTCCCTGCCCGACACCTCGCGCTGCTTCCTGATCAAGCGCGGCGACCACAGCGTGGTGGCGCGTCTCGACCTGGCCGGCCTCTCGGGCGAACTGGCCGTCCTCGCCGGCACCGAGCGCGCCGTGCGCCGCCTCGACGCCCTGCGCGAACAGGTCGGCGACGAGCCGGCCGCCTGGTTGCCCGCCTTCATGAACGAGCGCGACAGCCGCAAGGGCCGGAGCGCGGCATGAACGCCTGCCCGGCCATGATGGACGACGGCGTGATCCGCGGCGTGATGGCCACGGTGGAGTGCCAGACGCGCGCCTACGCCCAGGGCGGCTATCTGGCCCTGACCACCGGCTCGTCGGTGTTCCAGTCGGCCCTGACAGCGCTGCTGGTCATCTACGTGGCGCTGATCGGCTACCGGATGCTCTTCGCGCAAGGGGCGGTCCGGCTCGCGGATGCGCCCGGCATCGCCCTGAAGGTCGGGTTGATTCTGGCGTTGGTCACGAGCTGGGCGACGTTCCAGACGCTGGTGTTCGACACCGCCGCGCGCGCGCCGGTGGAGATCGCCAGCCTCGTCGCCGGCCCCACGCAGGAGGCGAGCAACACGGGCCTCGCCGCCAGCCCGGTCGACGGCCTGCAGGCCGCCTACCAGGAGTTCAGCGAGACCGCCGCCGCCTACGGTAAGCTCGCCGGCCCCAACGCGAAGGGCTATTCCAGTCCTCAGGCGGCCGCTGCAGAAACGGCGGCCGGAGCCGCCCTCGCCCTGTTCGTCGCCAGCGCCGGCGTGATCTCCGCCGCCACGCTCTCGATCGGCGTGCTGACCGCCGTAGGCCCGATCTTCATCGTCCTGGCCTTGATCCCCTACACCCGCGGACTGTTCGTCGGCTGGCTGCGGGCGATCACCGCGTCGGCGCTGATCCCGATGGTCGCCTGGGTGCTGATCGTCCTGATGCTCTCCGTCATCGATCCGTGGGTCGCCGCGCTGGGCGAACAGCGCGTTGGTCTGCAGCTCGACCCGCAGACGACCATGAGCGCCGCCGCCCTGGTCTTCGTCTTCGCCGCCGGCCAGGCCGCCCTGGTGATCGGCGCCAGCGTCATGGCCTTCGCCTTCCGGTTGCCGACGATGAACGGCGATCAAGGCTCACGGGGGGCCGCCACCACCCCCGCTCAGGCTGCCGGACCGCAGACGATCCCCCTGCCCTCGCGCGCCGAACGCCTCGCGCTCGACCTGCAACGCGACCAGGCCCAGGCCGCCTCGCGCAGCCGCACGGCTTCCGCCGCCGCAGCGGCGAGCGCCGCGTCTGCCGCCGCCACCCGCAACGTCTCCGTCACCCTCGACGAGACCCGCCGCCTGGGCGACACCTACCGTCGCCCCGCCTTCACCGCGCGCCGCGCGGGAGCTTCCCGATGATCCGCCTCAAAGCCCTCTCCCCCCTGGTCGTCGCGGCCAGCCTTACCGTGGCCGGCCCTGCCCTGGCCGTCACGCCCCACCCTGGCGGCGGCGACCCGCGCATCCACGTCGTCGAGTACGACCCTCAGGAAGTCGTCGAGCTCAAGGTCGCCCTCGGCTACCAGCTTTCGGTCGAGTTCGATCCGGCGGAGAAGATCGAGAACGTCGCCATCGGCGACTCGCTCGGTTGGCAGGTGACGCCGAACCGGCGCGCGAACCTGCTCTTCCTGAAGCCCATGTCGCAGCGCCCGCCGACCAACATGACGGTCATCACGAACCTGCGGCGTTACAACTTCGAACTCGGGCTCCGCCCCCGCGCGGGCGCCAAGAACGCACCGTTCAGCGTGCGTTTCCTCTATGCGCCGCCGGTGGTCGCCTATGTCGCGCCGCCTCCGCCCCCGGCCCCGCCGGTCGAGCGCAACGCCGCCTACTCGTACGAGGGTTCGGGCCGCACCCTGCCCGTGAAGGTCTTCGACGACGGCCTGGACACCTATTTCACCTTCCGCCAGGGCGAGGACCTGCCGGCCATCTTCGCCGTCGACGCCGACGGCGCGGAGGCGGTGGTCAACACCCGCCAGCGCGACGGCTACGTCGTCGCCGACCGAGTGGCCCGCGGCTTCGTCCTGCGTCGCGGCGGCGAGGTGACCCGCATCTACAACGACGGCTTCCGCATCGAGGAGGCCAGCGCGCTGCGGCAGCGCAAGAAGGACCCCTGGTGGCGGCGATGACGCGCAAGACCGAAATCTCCAACCAGCCCCTCAGCCCCGTGTTTGCGCGGGCCGCCAAGGCGCGCCCCCGCGTCGAAGCCCCGGACTCGCCCTGGACCGTCTGGGCGGGCGTTGCCGGCGCCGCCGTGCTGGGCGTGATGGTGTTCAACGGCTTGGCCAGCAGCCGCGAGGCGCATGCGCAGACGCCCCAGCCGCAGCCTGCCGCGGCTCCGACGCCCCAGCCTGCGCCGGCCGCGCAGCCGGCTCCGGTCCCCGCGCCGGCGACCGCCGCGCCGCCGCCGGTGGTGATGCAGTCGGTGGCCCCGCCCGCCGATCCCGAGCAGGCCCACTGGCGGGCTCCGACCGTCGTGGTCGACTTCAGCAACGCCGGCGCCCCCGCCGGCGACGCCGTCCAACTGGCCCAGGCCGCCACGACCGCCGCCGCGCCGCTGCCAGCCAACGACGTGCGCCAGTCGGCCGACGAGCGCTTCGCCGCCGGCGTCACGCGCGGCCTCGGAGACACGGCCCGGGCCAGCCAGATGCGCGATCTGGGCCGGGTGGTCCCGCAGGGCTCGGTGATCCCGGCGACCCTGGAGACGGCGATCAATTCCGACCTGCCGGGCGCGGTCCGCGCCGTGGTCAGCCGCGACGTGCGCAGCTTCGACGGCAGCCGGGTGCTTATCCCGCGCGGCTCGCGGCTCGTCGGCCAGTACAAGAGCGCGGCGGCCGTCGGCCAGACGCGCGCCTTCGTCGTCTGGTCGCGGATCATCACACCCACCGGCGTCACCATCGACGTCGGCTCCCCGGCGACCGACGAGCTGGGCCGCGGCGGCCTGGCCGGAGAGGTCGACACCCACTTCGTCCGCCGCTTCGGCTCGTCGATCCTGCTGACGGTGATCAGCGCCGGCGGCCAGGCCCTGGCCAACAGCGCCACCAACGGCGACAGCACCACGCTGGTGATCGGCTCGGCCGGCCAGGGCGGCGGCAATCCCGCGGCCATCGCGCTGCAGAAGCAGATCGACATGCCCGACACCATCAAGGTCGCCCAAGGCGCCCCGGTGCAGGTCTCGGTGGCGCGCGACCTCGACTTCTCGGGCGTCGTGCGATGAACGCCAACGTCTACCTCTCGGCCTATCTGGCGCCCCTGGCGCCCTGGCTGTCGCGACCGGACGTCACCGACGTTCTGATCAACCGTCCTGGCGAGGTGTGGGTCGAGACGACCGACGGCGCCATGTGCCGCGAGCCGGCCGACGAGCTGAACGAGCAGGCGCTGCAACGTCTCGCCCGCCAGATCGCCGCCGCCAGCCACCAGGGCGTCAACCGCGAGCAGCCTTTGCTGTCGGCAACCCTCCCCGACGGCGCGCGGGTTCAGGTGGTCGCGCCGCCCGCCACCCGCGGCGGTCTCGCCATGGCGGTACGCAAGCACCTCATCTCCGACCTCTCGGTCGCCGACCTCGCCAAGGACGGCCTGTTCGACGCCGCGCACCGGACCGACGCCGCCAAGGCCCGCGAAGCCGACGCCGAGCTGGAGGCGATCCTGGAGGGCGGCGACCTGCACACCTTCCTCAAGCTGGCCGTGAAGCGCCGCAAGACGATCGTGATCTCGGGCGGCACCGGCAGCGGCAAGACCACCCTGCTGAACGCCCTGGTCAAGGAGATCGACCGCGACGAGCGCCTGGTGGTCATCGAGGACGCGCCCGAGGTGCGCCTGGATCATGCCAACAGCGTTGGGCTCGTGGCAGTCCGCGGCGAACTGGGCGAGGCCAAGGTGGACGCAGACGCCCTCCTGGCCGCCTCGCTGCGCCTGCGCCCCGACCGCATCCTGCTGGGCGAACTGCGCGGCAAGGAGGCCTTCGCCTTCCTTCGCGCGGTGAACAGCGGCCACCCCGGCTCGCTCACGACCATCCATGCCGACAGTCCGGCCGGCGCCCTCGACCAGATCGCCCTACTGGCCCTCACGTCGGGCGTCGACCTGGGCTGGGAAAAGGTGCAGACCTACGTCAGCCGCGTAATCGACGTCGTCGTCCAGCTCGACCGGGTGGACGGCGCGCGCCGGGTGAGTGAAGTGCTGTTCCGCCCGAGGTAGTGTCCGGCGCGTCGACGCGCCGCATCGGTAACCATCTCTGTCGAAACATTCCTAAAGCGTTTTCGTGGCTAGGTATTCGGATGAACAACGCCCGAGCCTTCCTCGACCGGCGAGCCGAACCCCGCGTATCCGTAAACGCGCGTGGCCGGATCATGCACGGCGAAAAGCTGGGCATCTGGGCCGACTGCCTGATCAAGGACCTCAGCGATAGCGGCGCGAAGATCGAGCTTTCGCACCTCCACAAGGTCCCGCCGCGCTTTATCCTGATCCACTTCCAGGCCGGCATGGCCTTCGAAGTCGTGCTCAAGTGGCGGCGCGGCGACCTCGCCGGCATGGCGTTCGAAGTGAAGCACGACCTGGAACAGCCGGTTCCCCAGCGTCTCGAAGCCGTTCGAGCGGCCTGGCTGGCGCTGCGCTAAACGAACCCCAGGTAGCGCGTCCCGAAATTCCTTAGGCGCGGAAAGATCACGTCGATGTCGGCGTCCGAGACCCCGAACCAGCGGCCCAGCGTCGCTCCGTACTGATCCACCGACGTGGTCGGGATCGTCACGTTGCTGATGTTGTCCGGATTGTTGAAGCCGCTGACGTCAGCGCCGAGCGTCGGATACTGGCCGTATATGTCGCCGCCGCGAACCGCGCCGCCCATGATGAAGTGATGGCCGCCCCAGGCGTGGTCGGTGCCGTCGCCGTTCGTGGTGAACGTCCGCGCGAAATCCGAGGCGGTGAAGGTCGTCACCTGGCTGCGCCGGTCCAACCCGCCGATGTTCGACAGCGCCCCGTCGAAGTAGGAGAGCGCCTGGGCGACCTTGGCAAGGAGGTTCGGCTGGGTCGTGTTCTGGAAATCGTGAGTGTCCCAGCCGCCCAGGCTGACGAAGAACACCTGCCGGCGCACGCCCAGGCTGGAGCTGGCGGCGATCATCCGCGCGACGGTCTGGAGCTGCAGCGCCAGGGTGTTGGTTTCCGTCCGGCCCGTGATCGGGTTGGTGAAGGTCGGCGCGGTCGCCACGCTGGTCACCGTGGCTTGGGTGAACGCGCTGTTGATCGTGCTCGAGGCCGCGATCGAACGGGCGACGACCGTCGAGTAGTCGGCGGCGAAGTTGCTGGTCAGGTCGGTGTCCGTGACGAGGTCCCGCACCCGCGACGGCGCCAGGCTGGAGCCGAAGAGGCTTGAGCCCGACTGGCCCGAGATCACCACCGCGGGCTGGTTGCCGGTCGAAAGCTGGTACTGCACGACCGACTGGCCCGACAGGAACACCGCGTTGCCGGCCGCCGAGACGGCGGTGAACAGGGTGTTCTGGCCGTTCATGCTGGCGACCAGATCGGCGAAGCGGCCGCCCCAGCCCGTGCGGGCGCCCTCCGTCGAAAGCGCCTGCCAGGTGGACTGCTGGTCGTTGTGCGAGAAAAGGCTGGTCGGAACCGGCACGGACTTGGCCTGGTACTGAGCCTTGGTGATCGGCTGGACGAGCGTCCCGACATTGGCCAGCACCGCCAGTCGGCCCTGACCGAACAGGGTCTGCAAAGAGCCCATGAACGGATGCAGCGCGAAGGTGCGGCTGCTGGCATTGGTGCCGGCGGGGATCGCCTGCGCCGTCTTCGGCGCGATGGGCAAGACACCGCCCCAGGCCTCCGGGGACTCCGCGTCAGCCACCCGGCCGGTCACGGGGTTGGTCTGTCCCACCGGCGTCGCGGGCGTTCCGGCCGGCATCAGGGCGATCGGATCGGCGCCGGTGTTCCGCGCGGCGAAGTAGCGGCCCCAGGAGTCCTGGTCGGTGGCCAGCACCATGTTGTGGGAGTCGTTGCCGCCGTAGAGGAAGACGCACACCAGCGCCTTGTAGTCTGGGGCGGATTGGCCGGCGGCCGAGCCCGCGGCGGCGAGCTGCAGGGCGAACGGCGCGGCGGTCCCCAGCGCGCCGAACGCGCCGCCCAGGCGCAGGAGGTGGCGACGGTCCATTGTCCGGCTCATCGCTGCACCAGGTATTCGGACGAGGCCATGGTCATGTAGGCCGCAAGCTTCGCGCGGTTGAGCAGCGCTGCCTGAGGGTTGGTCGCCGGCACCGTGATCCCATTCACCGCCTCGACGATGCGCGTGCGCAGCCTGGACGACATGGCGCCGTTCGTCAGCAGCAGGTTCATCCGGTCGACCAGGGCGTTCGCGTCCGCGGCCAGGGCCGTCTCGGCGGAATAGGTCGTGCGGACATCGCGCGCGCCTGACACGGTGGCGCCGATGCCCGCGTCCACCGTGGTCTGCATCGTGTTGAGGTAGCCGGCCACCGTCACCTCGTCGACGATCTGGAACTCGGGGCCCACCAGCCCCGCCGCGCCGATCCGGCTATTGGGCGGCGAGTAGCCGGGGCGGAAGAAGTTGAACACCGACGGCGAGGTGAGGGCCGACTGGCCGAGCGATGTGTTGGCGCTCGTCGACGGGATTTGCCAGTCGCCCGACGTGGACGTCGCGCCGAACGCACGGGCCCAGTGGGCCATGCGCACCACGGGTTCGCGCACCTTTCCGTAGTTCAGCCCCACCGCCGTACCGGCGTTGCGCGCCTCGGCATCGAGCAGGATGGCCCGCACCACGGCCGCCATGTCGCCCCGCACGCCGGCCCCATTGTTGTTGAATACGCTGGCGACGCGCTGGACGTAGGCGGGGCTGGGATTGCTGGTCACCAGCCGCTGGATGAGCTGCCGGGAGATGAACGGCCCCACGTTCGGATGGTTGAACAGAGTGTCCAGCGCGATCTTCAGCTCCCCGGATGGATTGGCAGTCGCCGTGGTGGTCGCGGGGATCGTCATGCCGAGGAACGTCTTTGCGCTGGTCGAGTGGAACGCCGCGTAGGGGATCATCGAGCGCACGGCGGCGTCGGCGGCCTTGTTCCCGCCCCTGAACGTCGTGCTGGTCGGCGCAGGCGAATAGTAGCTGTAGCCCGTGAACACCTTGGCCAGGCCGCTGATGTCGTCGGCGGTGTAGGCGGCGATCGGCCGCCCGGAGATGTCCGTCTTAACGGAGCCGTCCAGGTTGAGCTGGTAGAGCCCGATGGTCATGAGCTGCATGACCTCCCGCGCGTAGTTCTCGTCCGGGTTCCGGCCGGTGGCGGGGTCTTCCTTTTGATTGCCCAGCCAGGTCAGGTAGATCCCCATCATCGGGTGCAGCGTCACCTGCTCCAAAAGGGTCCGGAAGTTGCCGAACGCGTTGGCGCCGAGCATGTCGTAGTACGAGCCCGCGCCGCGGACATCGATGTTGGCGTCCGTCAGCGAGATGACGAAGATTTCAGACAGCGCCAACTTCATCCTCTGGCGCAACTGGTCCGGCCCGGTGATCGCCTGTTCCCAGTACGAATAGTAGAAGTCGTTGGCGCTCAGGCTCGCCGATGGGTTCGCCGCGCGTAGCGTCGCTAGCCGCGCCTCCAGGTCGGACTGGTGGCTGGGCGGCGCCGCCATCGACATCTGCTGGTCGATCCACTGCGAATAGCCGGTCGTCCGCACCTGGCTGATCGCGCCGTCGGTTGCGCCATAGCTGGCCTGGGACAGGAAGCGCGAGGCCTCCGCCGCGGTGGGCTGGGCATCGCCCGCGCCCGTCGTGCGCACGCCGCTGCAAGCCACCAGGCTCAGCGCCGCCAACAGCGCGGCCCAGCGCGCCAACCCGCGCGTCGCGATCACCCTTGCCTGCACGCCCCAGCCCCCTTGGCTGCCCCACGTCCGCGACGGAACTTGCCGCCGGAAGCGTTTACGTCTCCGATGTAACGGTGGTTTACACGCTGCTTTGTTTCGCGTCCGTCGGCCAGCGACTTTCCGCTCGCCAGGACGAAGGACCGCAGCCTAGGGGGGCAGGATGGCGACCTTAACGGCCGGCTCGCTCGGCGTCGACTTCGACCTGCTGGATCTGGGCCCTCTCGCCGGCGCGACGCAAAGCGCGGCCACGCCGACCTCGGTCTCCCTCAGCATCTCGGGGGTTACGGCGCAGATCTTCGGCTCGGGGTTCACCTATGGCTCATCGGGGCCGCCATCGACCGGGACGATCCAGCGCATCGTCGTGAGCGTGGATGCCGGCCTCGCCTACGATATCGCGGGTCTGAACGTATCGTCCGCCGCGTTCCGCGGCTGGGTCTCCGCGGGAGACAACGCCGCCGCCAAGGCAGGCCTGTTCGTCGGCGACGACCAATTCGTGGGCTCCCCCGCGGCCGACAGGCTCTACGCCTACGCCGGGAACGACACGGTTGGCGGCGGCCAGGGGGCCGACACCATCGTCGAGCAGTCGGGCTCGAACTACCTGCGCGGCGACGAGGGCGACGACCAGATCACCGGTGGCTCGGGCTTCGACGACATCAACGGCAACATGGGGAACGACACCGCCTCGGGCGGACTGGGCGACGACTGGGTCGTGGGCGGCAAGGACAACGACCGCCTGTTCGGCGAGGACGGCGGCGACCTCGTCTACGGCAACCTGGGCGACGACTATTGCGACGGCGGCGCGGGCAACGACACGATCCGCGGCGGCCAGCAGAACGACAGCCTGAGCGGCGGCGGCGGCGACGACTTCGTCTCAGGTGACCGCGGCGACGACACCATGACCGGCGGCCCGGGGGCCGACATGTTCCACTCCTCGGCCGACGCCGGCGTCGACCGCGTCATCGACTTCAATGTGAACGAGGGCGACCGGGTCCTGCTCGATCCCGGCACGACCTACAGCGTCGCCCAGGTCGGCGGCGACACCGTCATCACCATGAGCGCCGGCCAAGTGATCCTCGCGGGCGTCTCCATGTCCACCCTCATCGCCAGCACGATCATCGTCGGCTGAGGCGGCGCGACGGTCGGAGCTACGCGGACGCGGCCGTCAGCTTGCCGGTGCGGCGCAGGCGATCGCCCACCTCGGTAAGCACCAGCAGGCCGCGCCCCGACCGGCGGATGTAGCCCTTGGCGAGGGCGTGCGCGACCTCCGGAGCGAAAGGCCGCAGGGCGGGGTCGTCTTCGGCCAGTCCCTCCTCCGAACGCCGCAGCAGGCGAAGCAGCGGGCGCACAGCCCTCACCTCGTCCTCCTCGAGCGCCGGCTGATTGTTGCGGAAGCCGTAGACGACGATCACCAGCAGGGAGATCGCCAGGAACGGCAGGAAGAGGGCTTCCATCGGCGGACTTCTCGGAAACGCGGCTGTTGAGGGCCGAAAATGCTTACCAGGCGGACACTAAGACGCGAGCGCCGACGGCCGCAAGAGCCTCGAATTCGTAGCTCCCACCACGGCTAAGCTATAAATCTGCTTAAGGAATTCTGAATCAAATACAATATTAACCGTCAACATTCTCGGTTTCGAAACATCGCTCCGGTAACCCTCTCTCTCAAGGGCGACAACGGCGGCCAAGCAAGGCCGTCCCCACTTCGGTCGATGGAGAGAGCTGTGGAAATCACAGTCAACAGCACGCAGGCGCTGAGTTCGGCGCTGCGCACGGTCCAATCTGGCGACACCATCAAGCTGGCGGCGGGCCAGTATTCGGATGTCGTCCTCTACAACATCAAGGTCGCCGGGAACATCACGATCACTTCGGCCGACCCCGCCCACCAGGCCACGATCAACGGCCTGATCGTCAACGGCTCGTCCGGCGTCACCTTCAAGGGCCTCGAGTTCTACGTCGACCCGACCAAGCAAGACGGGACGTATCAGATCTTCGGATCGTCGAACATCAACTTCGACCGCATCAATATGCACGGGTCGCTGGACGGGAATCCGCAGAACGACAAGACGGGTCTGGTCTTCCAGGAGGTCAAGAACGTCTCTGTCACCAACTCGGAATTCCAGCAGGTTTCGTTCGCGGTGGGCCATCAGAACAGCGACGGCGTCACCGTCTCCAACAACTACTTCCACGACATCCGTTCGGATGGCGTCCGCGGCGGCGGCTCATCGCATGTGACGATCACCAACAATCAGTTCCGTGACTTCTACCCGATCGAAAGCGACCACCCTGACGCGATTCAGTTCTGGACGACGAACGCGAAGTCTTCGGCCAGCGATATCGTCATCACCGGCAATATCGTGATGCGCGGCGCGGGCCAGCCCACGCAGGGTATCTTCTTCCGCGATGAGCAGGAGATCTACCCCTATAAGAACGTGACGATCTCCGACAACATCGTCATTGGCGCAAACTATAACGCCATCACTGTGAACCACGCCGAGAACGTCAAGATCACCAACAACACTGTGGCGGGGCTGGTCGATCAGCGGTCCTGGATCTCGGTCGGCACCAGCACGGGCGTGACCGTCACGAACAACAAGGCCACCGAGTTCGGGCTGGGGGCGACCAACACCGGGCTCGTCAGCAGCGGCAACACCCAGATCGCCGCCGCCACCGACGGGGGCAAGGCCGCCCTCGACACCTACCTTGCGGCCCACAGCACGGACACGGCTCTGGTCGCCAGCGTGACCACCCACTTCGCCACCGCCGCGACGCTGACGGTGAAGGCCATCGACGCCGTCATCGCCCAGGTCATCACCATCTCCGGTGGCGAGAGCGCCGACTATCTGGCGGTCGATGGCACGAAGTCCACGATGCTTAAGGGCGGCGGCGGCAACGACCAGTTGATCGGCGGCGGCCTGGGGAACAACACGCTGCACGGCGGCGGCGGCGACGACACGTTCTACGTCCGCTCCGCGCGGGACACGGTTGTCGAGGACGCCAACAGCGGCAACGACCTGGTGTGGTCAAGCGTCGACTACACGCTGCCGAACAATGTCGAACAGCTCTTCCTCAAGGACGGCGCCCGCGTCGGAACGGGCAACGCGCTCGACAACCGCATCGTCGGCCAAGACGGCAACGACACCATCAGCGGCCTGGGCGGCAACGACCTGCTGCAAGGCAACGCGGGCGACGACTACGTTTCGGGCGGCGATGGGAACGACACCCTCTATCTGGGCGCGGGCAATGATACCGGCCTCGGCGGAGAAGGCGTGGAGTTCATCGCCGCAGGCGCCGGCAACGACTCGATCTCGGGTGGCGGCGGCAACGACACCCTGCAGGCCGAGACGGGGGCCGACACCATGTCGGGCGGCCTCGGCGCGGATGTGTTCGCGTTCATCGATGGCGACCTCGGCACGGCGGTGACGGACCACATCACCGACTTCTCGTCGGCTCAGGGCGATCACATCGCGCTGATCATGATGGACGCCAACACGCTGAAGTCCGGCGACCAGGCCTTCGCCTTCATCGGCACGCAGAGCTTCCACAAGGTCGCGGGCGAACTGCGCTACGAGGTGGTGGGCGGATCGGCATGCGTGATGGGCGACACCAACGGCGATGGCGTCGCCGACTTCAAGCTGTGGCTCGACGGCGTGAAGAGCGTCTCGCAGGGCGACTTCTGGCTGTAACGATAGGGGCGCCGCCCTTGCGGGCGGTGTTCCCGGGGCTGAGGGGCCGGCGCACGCGCCGGCCCCTTTTGCCGTTCCGGCCGGTGATTGGTAACACACCGGTCGAACCAATCGTCTATGGTTCGAGTCCGCGTCGCACCCGGTGCGGCCCAGGGGGTGGTTGAGGTCGGTGGGTCGAGAGCGCTTTCTTGCCAGGCTTGACGGGCGGTCCATCGTCCGGTGACCCGCGGCGCAAAGATATATTTCGCGGCGAACCTCGTGGCGCAGGCGTCCGCCCTGCTGCGGTACGTGCTGCTGTCGCGTCTCCTGGGCCCTGAGCAGCTCGGCCTCGCGGCCATGCTGATCCTAACGTCGCAGTTCTTCGAGTCGGTCACCGACACGGCCGCCGACCGCTTCATGGTGCAGGACGCCAAGGGCGACGCGCCGACCATGCAGAAGACCGTGCAGTTGGCCCTCTTCGGGCGCGGGGCGTTCCTGGCCGCCGCCCTCGTCGCGACTGGCGTGGCGATGGGCCTGCTCAACATCAACCCCGGCCTTGGCTTCTCGGTCGCGACCCTGGCGGTCGTCCCGCTGATCGGCGGCCTGGTGAACCTCGACGTCTATCGCTACCAGCGCACCGGCGATTTCCGGGCCGCCAGCCTGTCGCAGGTGGTGGCCGAGGTGACCAGCCTGATCGCGACCGGCATCGCCGCCTACATCACCCGCGACCATACGGCGATCGTCTATGGTCTGGCTGTCCGCGGGCTCGCCACCGTGATCATTTCCCAACTCGTGGCCAAACGGCGCTACGCGTGGGGCTATTCGAAGCCCGAGGCCGAGACCTTCCGCCGCTTCGCCCTGCCCCTGTTCCTGAACGGCCTGCTGCTGTTCCTGGGCGGACAGGGCGATCGCCTGCTCGTGGGCTTCCTGGGCGCGGCAGAGCTCGGGAAGTACAGCGCGATCATGCTGCTGATCTACTACCCGGCGAACATGATCCTGCGGTTCATGTCCAACATCCATCTGCCCGAGATGGCGGCGGCCCGCGACGATCCGGCGGCGTTCAACGCCGCCAGCCGCCGGCTCGGCGGACGCACCCTTTTGCTCTCCGTCGGGATGATGGCCGGCTTCACCCTCGTGGGCCCCGTCGCCGCGCCCATCCTGTTCGGGCAGGAGTACGCCCAGCGCGCCGACATCTTCGCGCTGCTCGCCGCGTTGGAAGGCGCGCGCTTCCTGCGACTGTGGCCCGTGACGGTGGCCCTGGCAGAGGGCCGCACCACCATCGCTATGTTCGACAATGCCTCGCGCCTGCTGGCGCTGCCGATCGCTGCCGTCGCCATGCTGATGACCCGCAATCTGGAGGCCATCCTCATCGGCTTCGTGATTGGCGAGTATGTGGCGCTGCTCACCACCCTGGCCCTCCTCACCCGCGCCACCCACGTCTCGCTCATCCAGGAGAGCGGACGACTGGTTATGCTGGCCGTGTGCTCGCTCCTGGCGGTCGCCTGGTCCTATGCCGTGCCCGCTGGCAACGTCGCGGCGATGCTGGTCCTGCTTGTGTCGACAGTGCTCGCGGCGGGCCAGCTCATCCGCATGGAGAGGACCGTGATCGCCCAGTTCGTCGGCCTCGCCCGAGGCTGGCTCGCAGCGCGGCGGACGGCTTAGGGTCCGTCCCGCTCAGACGATCATCCGCGCGCCGACCCGCGGATCTGCCGAGTACGCGCTAGCCCTCGCGATCGGCGTACAGGAGGCGCAGGCCGTTCCAGGCCCGCCAGAGCCTGACCTTGAACAGCATGTAGACCGCCAACGGCCGGGCATGGACCGGCAGGCGCTTGTCCACGATCACCGACGCCGAATGGACCACCGCCGAGAACGGCATCGCCAGCGACTTCACCAGCCATGACAGACGCGAACGCCCGTAGCTGCGGTGCAGCTTGTAGGTTTCGGCCTCGATCCGCTTCCACTTGGTCAGCAATTCAGGCCAGGTGCGCCGCGGCGGGTGCATGACCAACGCCTTGTCGACATAGGCCAGGCTATAGCCGGCCGCATGCGCCCGATGGCCCCATTCCGCGTCTTCCGACACGTCGGGAAGGAATCCGCCCACCTTCTCGAAGATGGCCTTCGGGCAGAACAGCGTGGCCGTGACCGAGAAATGCTTCTTCTCGCAGTAAAGCCGGTTGTCGAAGCCGAATAGGACGTCGAACGCCTCGGCCGGCGTGATGCGACGCGAGTCCTCATACCAGACGTCGACCCGGCCGCCGGCCATGTCGGCCCGTTGCAGGCCCGTGAGCCCGGTTTCCAGCCAGTCCGTGTTGGGCACGCAGTCGGAGTCGGTGAACGCCAGGATCTCGCCCGTCGCCGCGGCCACGCCGCCGTTACGGGCCGGACCGGCGCCCCTCTCCTTGACGACCACCAGGCGGGCCCGACCGTTCACGACGGCCGCCACCGCGGCCTCGCCCTCCGGCGAGTTGTTGTCGGCCACGACGATCTCGAACGGCTCGGCATAGGTCTGCGACGTGAGACGCGACAGGCAGCGGTCCAGGCCCGCGAGGTCGCGGTAGTGCGGGACCACCACGCTGACGCGCGGCGCCGTCATTCCGGCAGCACCTGCACGTACTCGACCGTGAGGCCGCGCGTGTAGACCGGGCTCAGGAAGTTGCAGAGGAAGTTACCGGCGCCTTTCACGTGCTTCGGCTCCAGCAGCCTCATCTCCTGCTTCGCCAGTTCGGCGGCGGTGGCCTCCAGGTCCTCAACCTCCAGGGCGATGTGGTGCAGGCCGCCCATGCCCTTGTTGAACTTCAGCAGCGGCCCGCCGTCCGGCACTACGAACTCGATCGGCGAGCCCGAGCTGACCTTCGTGAAGATGCAGAGCGCGTGCCACTCGGGCACGTAGCCACGATAATCCTCCTCGAGGTTCAGCACGGCCATCATCGCCTGTACGTCCTCTTCGGACATCTGCACGATGCCCACGTGATGCAGCGGGGGATGCCCGCCGCCCAGTTGCGGCAGGCTGAGGTTGGACAGACCGGGCAAGGTCACGGCTGGGCCTCCGGGGGCTTCGCAAGTTGTTCGGCCAGCCACGGGGTGAGCATCTTCACGCCCCGCCGGTTCAGGTGGCCGTAGTCCGAATAGAGCGTGTAGTCGCTCGATAGGAAGTCGGCCGTCCAAACCTGGCCGAACTGGCGATAGAACGGCTCGTCGGCGACCGGTCGCGTGTCAGAATAGACCGGCAGACGCAGGAAGATCAGCCGCACGCCGTGCGCCTTCGCCAACGCCGCGATGCGACGCGTGTAGGTGCGCTCGATCGCGTACTCGGTGTCGATCATCGACGCCGGCAGGAGCTGGCCGTGACCGCTGTTGATCACCGCCTCGGCGTCCGCGGCGATCTTGGGCAGGGGGACGATGCGGTCCCGATCCACGACGCGGCCGTCCGGCAGGGTGAAGGTCAGCGTCGTGTCGCGGTCCGTACCCTCGTAGGCCTTGGAGAGGGTCGCCGTGTCGCCGAACGCCTCGGGCGCCCGGCTCTGCGCCCACAGCGACATCTGGCGATAGGGCAGCGTCGCAAGGTCGCCGGCGTAGTCCATGTTGACGAACATCGGCGCCAGCGCCACGTCGTCGGCGTCGGCCAGATAGCGGAACGCCGGGTGGCCCGTACGCGGCTGCTGCTCCACCACCGAGACGATCAGCGTCTTCACCTCGGGATGCTTCTCCAGCAGACGCTTGACGATGACGTAGTGGATGTTGCGCCCTTCCTGCGGCATCGACAGGTTCGCGACGTGCAGGCCGCCTTGGCCCTGGGCGCGCAGCAGCGCTTGCAGTTCGGGCGCCGAGACCCCCGCTTCCAGGCGGGAATTGCCAACCACGGCCATGTCGATGGGCGTCGGGTCGAGCTCGATGCGTTCGTAGACCCACTGGGCGTGGAATTGGATAGTGTCGCGAAGCTGCTGGAAGCGGACGTACGCGTTGTGCGGCAGCAGGCTGACCAGCGCGCACAGAGCCGCAGCGGCCGCCAGCAGCAGCACGATCAGAGGGCTGGCGCGGCGGGCTCCGAAGGTCGCCTCGACCGTGGCTTCAGCTTCGTTCAGATCCTTCGACGACATGATCGGACCCTAGAAGTTGAAGTAGATGAACTCGGTGGTGCCCCGCATGATGAAGGCGATACCGAGGAACAGGAACACGCTGGTCAGGGCGACGAAGCCCACGGTCGGCTTCCAGGCCAGCTTGACCGGCGGTGGATCGACCTTGCCCCACTTTTCCCACTCCAGAGCGGGCGTGATGCGGGTCATGAACTGCTGGGTGTTGGGCAGGAAGGCGATGATCGCCCAGCCTACGGCCATGGCCGCCAGGACGCCGGCCGCGCCGAACGGCACGGCGCCCACCCAGTCGAAGCCGTGCGCGCGCAGTCCGGCAATAGGGAACATCGCGCCGTAGAAATCCATGGTGACCGCCACGTCCTTGGCCCGGAAGGGAACACTGGAGACGACAAAGCTCGCCACGGTCAGGAAGTGGGCGAAGGCGGTCTGGTAGAACGGTCGCACGGCTCCCTTCTTCCGCTTCTTGCGGCGCAGGAAGGTCCAGAGTTCGTTGAGGCACATGTAGCTGCCCTGCAGCGCGCCGAAGATGAGGAAATTCCAGCCCGCCCCGTGCCAGACGCCGATGATCACCATCGACACGAACGTGGGGATCGCAACCGCGACGCCGAAGTTGCCCAGGCGGCTCTTCGTGTGCTCGGCCGCGAAGCGCGCCATCGGCACCTGGATCGGCTGGAAGATGTAGCTCTGTACGAAGCGGCTGAGCGTCATGTGCCAGCGCCGCCAGAAGTCGGCGATGTTGGTGGCCCGTAGCGGCGAGTGGAAGTTCAGCGGCAGCAGCACGCCGAACATCCGGGCCAGGCCGATGGCCATGTCGGAATAGCCGGAGAAGTCGAAATAGATCTGCAGCGTGTAGGTCACGGCCGCCATCCAGCCGCCCGTGAAGGTCGGCGAGACGCCGTCGGCCGACGCATTGAACACCGGGCTGGAATAGAGCGCGAAGGTGTCGGCCAGCACCGTCTTCTTGAAGAGGCCGATGCCGAAGATCGTAAGGCCGATCAGGATGTTGCGGGTCGCCGCGTTCAACCGTGGCGGCGTCTTGAGCTGCGGTTCCAGCTCGGAATAGTGGACGATGGGACCGGCGATAAGCTGCGGAAAGAACAGCACGAACGCCACGTAGTCGCCTACCGAGCCCAACTGGATCCGGCCACGGTAGAGATCGAACAGGAAGGCGATCTTCTGGAACGTGAAGAACGAGATCGCCAGCGGCAAGACGATCTTCGCGAGGTGGATGTCCAGCCCCGTGACTAGGTTCACGTTGTCGATGAAGAAGTTGAAGTACTTGAAATAGAATAGCAGGCCGAGATTGAAGAGCAGGCCGAAGACCACACTGGCCAGCCTGAGCCGGTCACGCCCCTCCAGACGCCTGATCGCCATCGCGACGAGGTAGTTCACCGCCATCGAGAACAGCAGCAGCAGGACGTACTTCGGCGCCCAGTAGCCATAGAAGAACAGCGACGCCGCGCCCAGGAACCACATCCGGAGCGGCCGCAGCGGTGACGCGGCGATCAGGTAATACCCGATCAGCACGGCCGGCAGATAGCCGAAGATGAAGACGATGGAGTTGAAGAGCATCCGGGCTCGCTACCGTTTTTCGGGTTTGTCGGCCGTCGTCACGCCGGTTCGGCGATGATCGAGCACGTTACGGCAGTGCGCTGCTTGAGCGCCCGGGACAACGTGACGCCCTGGGTCGTGTGGGCAGACGCCTCCACCACGCGGAACCCGCCGTCGACGAGCAGCCGTGCGGCTTCATCCGGCGTCCGCAGCAGGATCAGGTGGTCCGGCATCGGCGCGTTCAGCGGCACGTTCACGTAGATGTAGCCCCCCTTGGCCACGAGCGGCTTGAGGCGCTTCAGCGCGTCGACCGGGTCCTCAAGATGCTCGAGCAGGTGGCTGAGGATGATCAGGTCGAAGGGCTCGCCGTCCGGCTCGGCCTTGTGCATGTCCTGCACAGCGAACTTGGCGTTGTCGAGCGCGCCCAGCCGGGCCAGCGCCGCCCTCGTCTGATCCAGGGAGGCTTGGCTGAGGTCCCAGGCCGTCGCCTCGCCCATCTTCAACTCGCTGAGGCAGAGGTAGAGCAGCAGGCCATGGCCCGAGCCGACCTCGAGAACGCGCCCACCAGCCTTCACCCGCGCACCCAGCCGCTGGATGAAAAAGTGCAGGCTGGACAGGTGCATAAACCAAAGGACGTGGCTGTAGAGCAGCCCGTCCATGTAGCGGTGCATGAACTCGGGGTCCGAGTAGACGTGCGCGTTGGTCTCGGCGAACGTCGAGTAGCGGTAGCGCTCGGTACGGGCGAACGCGAGTTCTTCCTCTTTGATCCGCTCGCAGAGCCAGTGGTAGTTCTCCGCGTGCTCCCGCTCACTGCCGGCCGTCAGTTCCAGGACCGCGGCCGCCATCCTGTCACTGGCCTGAAGCACAGCTTCGGTGCGAGGCGCCAGGCTCTTGTCGATAAAGCTGCGGTGTTCAGGCCATACGTCTACGACCGTCTTCACCAGACGATCCAGCGCCGGATAGCGCTTCTCAACGTCGGAGAGTGGCGCCGTCTGGCCCACGGTCAGCTCGCCGCCGCGAGGGGTTGCGCGCCCAAGTCGTCGATGACCATCGGCAGACTGGGAGCCTCGTAGGCGGCCAGATCCAGTTCCCAGGTCGTCTCGCCTTCGACCGTCTCGCTCGTCTGGGTGAAGCCCAGCTTGGCGTAGTGTTCGCGCACCATGGCGTTCTTCGGCGACGGGATGTAGCGGCCGACCAGCTTCTTCGCGCCGTCGGCGCGGGCTGCTCCGGCAAGGTGCGCCAGCGCCGCCTCCTGCACGCGCCGCCCCAGCACGCGGCAGCTCATAAGCCAGGTGTCGATCTCCCATGCGTCCCCGGCCCGGTCGGCGATCAGGACGCAGATGATCCCGTTGTCGCCGAACTTGTCGACCAGCCGGATCTGGCTGGCGTGCCGACGAGGATCCGCCTCGGCGGCCTCGACCTGCGCTTCGGTGTAGCGGCGGGTCGTCAGGTTGAACTGGTTCGACTTGTTGATGAGCTGCGCCACTCGGGGGCGGGTGACCGCGTCCACCGGCCGGATGGTGCAGACCATGTCCAGCGAGGCCAGGTAACTGTCGAGATCGCCCGAGGCCTGCACCGCCGCGGCGCGCGCGGCGTTGGCCTGGTACATGGCGGCCCGGTCGCGGTCGTCCTGGGTGAAGGCCACGGCCTCGAAATAGCCGGCCGCCATCAGCAGGCGCGGATAGAGCGAAGGCTCCTCGGGCAGTTCCGGCACGGCGACCACGGGCAGTTCGCGACGCACCTGTGCGCGCTCGGCCGGGTTGTCGTCGAGGAACACCAGGGCGTCGACGCCGATGTTCAGCGTCTCGGCGATGGCCTTCAGATTGGCGGCCTTGTCGGTCCAGTTGGCCTGGAAGACCGCGATGTGGTCTTCCTTGAGCACCATCTCGGGATGCTCGCGGAACGGCAGCAGCGCGGCCGCCTCCTCGTTCTTCGAACAGACGGCCAGCACCACGCCGCGGCGGCGCAGTTCCAGCGCCGTCTGCTGGATCTCCAGGAAGGCCTCGCCCGCGGCAGAGCCCTGGCCCAGCGCGATCCCGGCCACGCCGTCGTCGCCGATGACCCCGCCCCAGAGCGTGTTGTCCAGGTCGAGCACCAGGCACTTGCGCGCCCGCCCGCGAAGCGACGCCACGGTCCGCGCGATCACGTCGCCGTACACCGGCGCCATCTCGGGCGCGAACGGCAGCTTGGACGCGTGCCAGTGGCCGGGCGCGTCCCAGCGCTCGAGGCCGATGGTTCCGGCGAGCCTTGCGATATCCACGAGCACGACGGCGCCCTCGGCCGCCCAGTCGCGGAGGCGATCGTTCAGTTCGGCGACCATGGCGTAGCCGGACGTCTTCTCCACGCGGTCGAACGAGCCGAACAGGGGCTCGATCGGCGGGACGATCGTCTGGACCATCACCGCGGCGGCGACTGCGGGCTTCAAGCCCTCAACGATCAGCTTGATTTGGGCGAAGGCCGCCGCGACGCGCCGATCGGCGGTCTCGAGGCTCTCCGCAGAGCGGTTCAGGCCCAGGCTCCGCGCGTCGGTCGCGACAAGCAGCATGTCCAGGCCGGCCGCGTGCAGCGAACTTCCCGGATCCATCGCCTGCTGCACGGCGCTGCCGTAATCACCCTGGATCGCCTCCAGCAGCAGGCCATGGCGCACGCCCGAGCCCGCGATCACCGGTGAAAGGAGCGACAGGGTGCCGTCGCCCAGCAGGCCCAGCTTGACCTTGGAAAACTGCGGCGGCGCCTTCGGCGAGGCGGCGAGCTCAGCCACCACCTTGGAAAGCTGACCCAGTTGGTTCTCGTCCAGCGCGGTCGTCGCGAGGGTGAGCGCACGCTCGTACAGGCCGTCCGCGGGTGCGGCGACCTCGGCCCGGAGCGCACGAACCCGCTCGCGGAAGTCCGCCGGGGCCTTGGGCAGCCACGCCAGGTCGGAAAGCATGGTCGAACTCCTCGCGCCGAGGCGCAGACCTTAAGCCGTCTTCGATTCAATCAGGCGAACGAGATCGCCCACCGTCTTGAGTGATTCGATTTCGGAATTCTTGAACTTGAAACCGAACTTGCGTTCGACGGCCACGACCAGGCGCACGTGGCTCAGGCTGTCCCACTCCTCGACGTCCTCGGCGGTCGTTGCGTCGGTGAGGTCCAGTTCGTCGATGTCGAACACGTCGAGCATGATCTCGCGGAGCTCGGCCAGGATTGTCTCGTGAGGCATCGCCACTATCGTTTCATCCGCAATGAAGGGACCGCGCCTCTCGGCCGCGGACGGGAGGGTGAACCTAGGCGAGCATCGTGAACGGACCCTTGCCGGACCCGCCCGCCCGCTCCGGGCGTCGGCCTTCCCTTAGCCGATGGTCGCCCTCGATCAAGGGGGCGCGCCCCTCAATTCGCGTTCGCCTGCTCCGGCGCCGCGTTCCCGACGGGCGGTGTTGCGACCTGCCCGGCCGGGGGCGACTTCGCATCGCTCCGGCTCCAGCTCTTGGGGATGAGACGCTTCTTGAGGCCGAGGATAGGTTTCTCGATGAAGTGCCACGAGAAGGCGGCGAACAGCGAGGTGGCCGCCAGGGAGATCAGGAAGTTCTCCAGGATGCTGTCGCTGCGGAACACGCTGTAGACAGTCTGCTGCACCGGGAACGCATAGAGATAGAGGCCGTACGAATAGTCGCCGGTGAAGATGATCGGCAGCTTGCGCGGAGCCAGGCAGCCGAGCGCCGCCGACGCATAGGCCACCACCAACGGCGAGAGCATGATCGTGGCGGCGACGTTCGTCAGCATGAGCCAGCCCACCGCGAGGGCGCAGGCCGCGGCCAGGAGGCCGCCGGGCAGTCGGTCCCGCAGCTTGCAGACGATGTTGCCCGCCAGGAAGTAGGCGATCAGCAGGCGGCCCGGCACCAGCGGCGCATCGGCGTAGCTGTAGTCCCGATAGTACCACAGACAGAACGCCGAGAGCGCCACGAGGGCCGCGACGAGCATCCAGGTCCGGCGATACATGCCGAGGAGATAGAGGCCGGCGAGGAGCACATAGCACTCGAGCTCGAACGGCACGGTCCACAGGCTGCGGTTGACCCACGGCACGGGGTTGTCACGGAACACGCCCGGAAGGTCGTAGTGGATCCATCCGACGGTGTTCAGGAAATAGCGGAAGAATTCCGGATGGGTGAAGTAGGTGGAGAGGGCCACGGTCGTCAGGATCGGACCGAGGATCAGCGCCGAGAGCAGGATTTCGACGCCAAGCGCAGGAAGGATCCGAAGTGCGCGTAGCAGGCCGAACGTCGGCAAATGCTGAATCCGCTCAAGGCTGAACGCCACCAGGAAGCCGCTCAGGGCGAAGAACAATGGAAGGACCATCCGCATGAACAGTTGGTACCATTCCGGCGTCACCCCCCGTTCGCCCCACACGACGGCAAACGTGTGCCACAGCATGACCAGGACCGAGAGAGACAGCCGCATGTAGTCGAAGCCGCTGGTCTCTCCAGCCGCGAAGCGCGCGCCGATGCTGCGACGTCCCACGACAAGCTGACTCATTCCGTTTCCCCATCCCTCTCTCGCCGCGGTCCATCTCGAACTAAGCGCCCGGCGTTCGACACTTCTAAGTGCCGGATAAAGCTTTGCTTTGAATGACTCTCGAACCGACCGGCACATACAGGCCCGTCATGCCCGCAAATTGCAAGTACGGCGCCAGGGCCCGTTTAGATGGGCCCTCGCTGGCCGAACACACCGGCCAGCCAGCCAGACCAGGCATAGCCCAGTTGGCGCCACGCCCCTCTCGGCGCGAAGCGCAGGAACGCCAGTAGAAAGGCGGCCGGCACGGCGACCGGCGTCCGCGTCGGAAAGCAATCGCGCGTCACCAGGATCTTGTTGCGCTCGTCGAGGTAGATGGGCCGGCGCGGCCGGTCCCGAAGCGCGGCGTGCGAACCGGTGGTGGCGCCCGCGTGATGAAGGCAGGCCGCCCCCGCCACGAACCCCAGCCGCTGCCCGCGCGCCACGGCGCGAAGGCACCATTCCACCTCCTCGCAATATAGGAAGTAGTCCTCGCGCATAGGCCCGACCACCTGCATGAAGGTTCGATCCACCACCATGCAGGCGCCGTTGATGAAGTTCTGCTCCGCTTCGATCGCGGCAGGATCGACGGGCGCGTCCACCTGCTCGCCCCAGCCGATGACCTCCGCGCGCGCCAGCCAGGGACGCCAGCGGCCGCCCCGCGACTGCACCTCGCCGCTGGGCAAATAGATGGTGCAGCCCACGGCGTGGACGTCGCCCTTGGCCAGCCGTTCCACGCAGGCCTTCAGCAGGCCCGGCTGCGGCTCCGTATCCGGGTTCAGCACCCACCAGGCGTCGGCTTCCGGCGCCGCGGCCATGGCGAAGTTCACGCCGCCCGCATAGCCGAGGTTCCGCGGCGCGGCGATGATCCGCACCGGCTGGCCGCCCGGGAGCGACTTGGGCAGCCCCCCCAGCAGCGCCTCATAGGCTTCCGGGCCGCCGTTCTCGCAGATGACCACTTCGAAGCCCTGGTGCTCGGACTGCGCCAGGACCTGCAGGCACTTCTGGATGTCCGCGAGATTGCGGTAGCCGACGATGGAGACGGCGACGTGCATCGACGATGGCGCGGCCACGGCGCTACGTGCGGATCTGGGCGTTCAGCCGGTTCGCGATCTCGCTGCCGACCAGCGCGGGACGCTCGCTCGGCGCGGTGGCGCGCAACAGGTCCTGGACGAACGTCTCCAACAGCTTGAATGCGGGCCCGCTCTCCCCCAGCGCCGAGCAGCGGATCAGCACCCCGTCGGGGACCAGCCCCTCGAACGAGTTGAGAAAGCGCGCCTCGCGCTGCTGCTTGCCGTCCTGCGGCAAGCGTTCGCCGACGCGGGTCCAGTAGACGATGTTCTCGCGGCGGTCTTGGTTGATCGCCACCAGCTTGCGGACCGGCAGCATTGCGCCGCCGCCGACGGGCAGATCCTCGGCGGCGCTGGACTCGATCGCATAGCCCACGGCCGGGTAGCAGACCTCTGGACGGTGCAGTTGCAGCGCATCGCTCTGGGTCTTCCCGTAGGCCGCCAGCAGCATCACGCCAGTTCCCGCGGCGTTGAAGTACACGCGCGAGACGATCTCGCTGTACAGCGTCTGGGCCAACCCGCCGGCCAGCTCGGGCGTCAGGTCGGCCGACGTCGCGTCCGCCTCCCAGCCGGGCATCTTCGACGGCAGCGCTTCCTCGATGGTGCCCTTCTTGAGCAGCAGCAGCTTGTGGCGCGGCCGCAGGGCCTCGGCGGCGCCCGCCGCCGCGACGGCCATGCCGGCGATGATCAGGTCACGGCGGGCGATCATGCGGCGGCCTTCTTGTTCTGAAGGAACTTCAGGTTCGAGAGCAGGTTGTCGATGCCGAACATGAGCAGCAGCGCCACCGCGAAGAGGAAGAGCCCCGCGGTCACGTGCAGGAAGCCCTGCCCCACCGCGTCGCCGAAGAAGTAGGTGAGCAGGATCAGGATCACGATCCGGATCGCATTGGCGACGATGGCGATCGGCACCAGCAGCGCGGCCAGGAACAGCGAATAGCGCCAGCTCGCCGAGCGCAGCAGGTAGATGTAGAACAGGCTGATCGCGATCAGGCCGATCAGCGAGTTCAGGCCCGAGCAGGCGTCCTCGACGAGGAGCTGGTACGGCCCCACCACCATGGTCACGCCCTCCCGGTAGATCGGGATGCCGAAGGGCTCGACGATCTTGGTGGCCATGAGCGAGACGAGTTGCTTCAGCGGCGCTGTGCCCTGGTCGATGATCCAGCCCGGCATCGGCAACAGGAAGCCCAGGTAGAACAGCGGGAACCAGCGCTTCAGCGTCTCGTGGAAGCCGAAGCGACCGTAGAAGTAGCTGACCCCGAAGCCATAGACGCCCAACGCCTCGAGGCTGATGAAGTCATAGGCGCGGCCAAAGACATAGACGCCCAGCGACAGCACGAAGCCGCCCATCGACAGCAGCGTGCGCATGCGATCGGGCGCGGGCTCGCTGGTCGGCCAGGCGCGCCACAGGATCCAGATGCCGGTGAACAGCACGATCGGGCCGTGGGCGCCGATCTCCAGCGTCCAGACCTCCTTGGCCAGCCGGTAGAAGGTCGGGGCGGCGATGAGCGCGGCGCCGACGAGAACGGGAAGATGCGGCAGCCAGCGCGCCAGCACCCCTTGCGTCGACGGCGACGCGTCGGCCCCAGCCTGCATGTCCTTCATCGACGTCAAACCTCGGTAAGGACGGTGCCGATGATCTGCGTGCCGTCTTCGAGCAGGGCTTCCGCAAACCCGACGATGTCTCGCATCAGGCTGGTGTCCCGGCGCGCAATGATGGTGGCGTAGCCGACAACCGCCGCGATCCGGCGGGCGTCCGCGAACGACCGGGCCGGAGGCGTGTCGACGATGGTGAGGTCGAAGTCGCGAAGATAGGTCTGCACCAGCTTCGTGAACGGCTCGCCTCCCAGCAGTTCGTGCGCGTTGGGCGCCTCGCCGCCGGCGTACACGATCGACAGGTTGGGCACGACGTTCGGATGCAGCGCCTCATGAGCGGAGCACTGCAAGGAGAGGCACTGGACCAGCCCCGCCGTCGGCGTCGTCGGACGGATGAAGCTGTCGACGCCCGGCGCGCGCATGTTGGCGTCCACGAGCAACGTCGAAACGCCGATCTGCGCCATGGCCACCGCCAGGTTCACCGACGTGAAGGTGCACATGGCGTCCGGGTCGGGCGCCGTGATCGCGAGCCCCCGGCGGCCGTCGCCGAGATGGCGCGCCACGATGTTCGTGCGCATCGCCCGGATGGCCTCCGCGAAGTCGGGCCGGTCGTTGTTCAGCATCACGACGTCGCGAGAAAACTCGTAGCCATGCACCAGTTCGGTGAGGGCCGGGACGTTCGCCGGCCCTGTCTCGCCGGCAAGAGCGGTTGCCCGGGTCATGCGGAGCCTACTTCGGTGTGGATACGGGCGCGCTTGAGCGCGGCCAGCCGCGGGCGGCGGGTCTTCTTGACGCTATGGTCGGAGATGATGGTCAGCACCGGCACGCCCAGGGCGGCGCGCAGGTCGTCGGCGCTGCGCACACGGCGCTGCACGATCTCGAGCAGGATCGCGATGCCGAGGCCCATGGCCAGGCCGCCGCCCAGGGCGCCGCCGATGAACAGCGGCTTGTTCGGGAACTTCGGACTGTCGGGCTTCAGCGCATCGCCGAGCAGCGAGACCGCGGTGGCGGCCACGTCGGCTTCCTGGCGCAGCTCGGCCGCGCGGGCCGAGGCCTTGTTGAGTTGCTCGCGCCGGACGTCGATTTCGTCCTGCATGAGGCGCAGCTTCTCGACCTTGTCGCGCTGGGCCATGACCTTGGCCTTCTGCGCCTCCAGCATCCCCTGGGTGACGCGGCTGGCGCTGATCGTCGCGGTGGCCGCCGCGTTCTGGGCCTGGCGTTCCTGGTCGACCTGTGCGCTCAGCACCTCGTGCTTGCGCCGCATGGCGATCAGGTCCGGGTGGTTCGGGCCAAGGGTCTTCGACGCCTGCGCGATCGCCGAGTCGAGCTGAGCCAGCTCGAGGGCGGCCGAGGAGGCCGACTGGCCGGAGGGCGCAGTGATGATGGGGGCCGCGGCCGCCGACGCCAGCGCCGCCAGACGGGCGCTGTCGATGTCGACCTTGTCGTCCTGCAGGACCAGGCCGGTCTCGCGCTCGAACGCCGACTTGGCGCCCTCCGCGGCCAGCAACTGCTCGCGGGCCTTGTTCGCCTGCGCGTCGTACCAGTCGGCGTTGCGGCGCGCGCCTTCACGGCGATCCTGCAAGTTGGCGTCGATGTAAACCTTGGCCAGGGCGTTGGCCACGTCGCGCGCCCGGTCGGGATCCTTGTCGGTGTAGGCGATCTCGATGATGTTGCTGCCTTCGATGAGGTGCGCTTCGACGTTCTTGGCCATCGCGCGCGAGGCCCAGGTCGTGAAGTTGTCCTCGGCCTCGTCCGCCTTGCGCTTGGCGTAGCCCTCCTGAAGGTCGGAGTCGTTCTGCAGGTTGAGCGGCTGGATGACGCGCGCCGACATGGCGTCGTCCTTGATCAGCTCGGTCTGCGTCTGGATGTACGCGCGCAGGAACGGCGACGACAGCACCTGGCCGGTCACCGGGTCGGGCTTGATCACGTCGAGCATCACGCGCGACTTCGCCTCGTACTTCGGCGTCAGCGCGAAGACGGCGGCGGTCGCGATCACCGCCAGGACGACGGGCACGAGGAAGATGATCATGCGCCGCGCCCACAGGATGCGGGCAAACTGGAGGATACTCACGACCGGGGCCCTCTTCTCGTCCTAGAACAGCCGCTCGCCGACCACGAGGACGTCGCCGGCCTGCAGCTTGTCGTCCAGCTTGAGCTTGACCTTCTTGCCGCCGCGGGTGGCGGCGACCTTCTTGTCCGAACCGGATTCCGTCAGGCCGCCCGCGCGGGCGATCGCCTGCCGCACGGTCATGTCCGTGGTCAACGCGAAGGCGCCGGGGCCTTGGACGGCGCCGTAGATGAAGAACTGGTCGGCCAGCGGCGCGAAGATCTTGTCGCCGGGCGACACGTAGGGGTCCGCCTGCAGGTCGCCGGTCGCCAGATCCTTGATCAGGAGGCGCTTCTCTTCGCCCTTCTCGGTGCGCAGGACCAGATAGTCGGCCGCGTCGGCGCGGACGCTGCCCACGCGGGCCAGGATCTCGGACATGCGATAGGGGCGGTTCATCGGCACGAGGCCGGGCGAACCGACCGCGCCCAGGACCGTCACGTAGCGGCTGGCAAAGGCGACGACTTCGACGCTCACGATCGGGTCGGCGAAGAAGCCCCCGTTCTTCAAGGCGGTGCGCACGGAGTCGGCGACCTCGGCCGTGGTCTTGTCCGCGGCCAGCAGGCGGCCGATCAGCGGAAGCTGGATCGTGCCGTCCGCCTGCACGCGGGCCCGGCCGCCGAAGTCGGTCCGGCCCACGAGGGTCACCTCGACCACGTCGTCACGGCCCAGCACATAGCCCGTATCGCCAGCGGGCGCGTCCGACGCCGGCGGCGCGCTCTGGATCGCGGCGCTCGCAGGCGGGGTCTGCGCCGAGGCGATCGGACCGTAGACAACCGCGGCGCAGGCGGCGGCCGCGAGGAAGATGCTGTTGGTTTTCGCGCGCATGGCCACTTTCTTGAAGCTTCAGAAGGGGACGTCGACGGAGAGCGACACCGCCGTGTTACTGTAGTCGAAGGCCGGAAGGTTTGTCTCGCGCTCCTCCTGACGCACTTCGAGCGAAATACCTGCGCCTTGCGTCCTCCGGTAGCGGATCGCGCCGTAGACCACATCATTCACGGAGTTCGTTAAGATTGGCCCCAATATGGCGGTGCCGTCGCCCTTGGAGGTCGTCCGCTCGTTGCGGTAGCCGCCCTCGAGCTCCATCCGGGTCCCGAGCTTGTAGTTGGCGGAGATGCCCCAGTCCCGGTTCAGGTCGTAGAGCTGGCCGATCCGGTTTGACGGCGTGACACTGCGATTGCCCGTCAGCTTCAGGTCCAGGCGAGTGCCGAAATGGTAGGTGATCGCCGCGTCGTAGGTGGTGGCGTTCGTCTTGAGCGGCACGCCCACGGGCGCCGCGTTGCGCTTGATCAGCGTGCGCTGGGCGGTCGCCTGGGTTTCGATCCGCGTGCCGAACTTGCGCTCGTAGGACACGCCGTAGCTGGTGACGTCCAGCCGGTCGCCCAGCGCGAGCGTCATCGGATCGCGATTGGGGAACTTGGTCTGGGCGAAGTTGGCGATCACGCGCAACGTGCCCAGCGACGGTCGGGTATAGGCCAGGACCGCAGTCGCGCTGTCGGTGGTGGCGTTCTGGGTCTTCTGCCGGACCGCCGAATTGGTCGTCTTCTCGCTCTGGGCCGACAGCACCATCCCGAAGCCGCTCGTCGGCTGGCACTCCAGTGCGGCCGCGTAGTTCGTCCGCTCCTGGAGGTTCTTGACGATGTCGCCGATGATGTCCTCGAGCTGCGCCTGATCGGCCGAATAGCCGCCGTAGGCCAGGGCCCGACACGAGGCGCCGAACATCTTCACCGCGCCGCCGGAGATGTCGGCCGTCCGCGTGTCCAGCTTGGTGTTCTTGCGATAGAACGTGTATCCGGCAGCGCCCTTGAGGAAGAGGGCTTGCTTACCCAGCGGCTGCACGAAATCGACGGTGCCCGACGCGTTGAACAGCGTATCCTCGGGACGTAGGTTGCGCTGACGGGCGATGTCGTCGTTGCCGCGGGCGACGTTGGTGTCGTACGTCACGGTTCCGCGCACGCCGAGGTCGAGCTGCCGCTTCGGGGTCACCTGCGGCAATTCCTGGGCGAAGGCCGACGCGCAGGACGCGGAGCCGAGAAGCGTCAGCAGAAGTATCCGGACTCGACGCATTCGACCCTGCGATGTGTTTCTGGAATTGCGTCCGATGCATAGCAGCAGGCGCCAATCGATGGAAAGCGCCGCCGGGGCGGTTGCGCGCCCTGCCCCCTTGTCTCCGAGGCGCTTCATGGTTTGGCAGGGCGACTCGGTTATTCGTGCCCGCGTCCGCAGACAGGGCGCAGCGGCCGCGGGTTTGCCCGGGCCGGTAGGGGAGACGACATGCAAGCGAGCGCGAGTGCTGGCGCCGAACACGCCACGGGAGGCCGCGGCGCACGCGGCGCGCTCAAGATCTGCCTGGCCGCGTCGGGCGGCGGTCATGTGCGGCAACTCCTCGACCTCAAGGGTGTGTGGTCCCGTTTTGACTACTTTTTCCTTACCGAGGACACCGCGCTGGGCCGCTCGCTAAAGGACCAGCACCGCACCTACTTCATCCCGCACGTCGCCTGGGGGCAGGTGAAGAAGGGCAATCCGTTGCCGGTTTTCGGCCGCGCGCTGAAGAGCATCTGGCAAAGCGCCGCCATCCTGCTGCGCGAAAAGCCGGACGTGATCATAAGCACCGGGGCGGGCGCGGTGTACTTCGCGGTGGTCTGGGCGCGGCTGTTCGGCGTGCGCGTGATCGTCGTCGAATCCTTCGCCCGGTTCGAGAAGCCATCGCTATTCGGCAGGCTCGCCGCGCCGCTCGCGCACGAGATGATCGTGCAGTCCCCGAAGCTGGCGACGTTCTATCCGAAGGCCAAGGTCTTCGACCCCTTCAAGGTGCTGGACCGCCAGCCGCCGCCGAAGGAGCCGCTGCTGTTCGCAACGGTGGGCGCCACCCTGCCCTTCGAGCGGCTGGTGAACTCGGTCGCCGAGGCTAAGCGGCGAGGAACGATCACCGAGCGGGTGATCATGCAGACCGGCGTGAAGGTCCCGCCGATCGACGGGATCGAACTGGTGGAGAGCCTGAGCTTCGATCAGGTGGGCGAGATCCAGGCGAAGGCTGCGACCGTAGTTTGCCACGGCGGCACCGGCTCGCTGATCACAGCCCTGCAGCAGGGTTGCCGGGTCATCGCGATGCCGCGCATGGAGGCGCGAGGCGAGCACTACGACAACCACCAGGAGGAGATCGTCGGCGCGTTCGTGGCCCGCGGCCTGATCGCCAGCGCCGAGACGGTTGAGGAACTGGAAACCGCCGTGCGCGAAGCTCGGACGCTGGATCGCGTGGTGGCCACCACCGAGCCGGCCGCCCTGACGGCCCACCTGACGTCGATCCTCGACGCTCTGGCGGACAAACGCTCGTCTGGCGCGAAGCCCTAGTCGCGCGTATCCATCCGGACACTGCGCGAGCCCGGAAAGACGATGCCCAAGCTGTTCAGCCCCCGAAGCGCGCCCGCCCCGGTCGTTCCCGCCGAGCCCGAGCCGCCGGTGCTGCCGTTCTACCGCCAGCGGCGCATGAACCGCTGGGCCAAGCTGGCGGTCTACGCGGGCCTTGCCGTGCTGTGTTTTGCCTACGGGTTCGGCTACGCGCGGTTCGCGCCGTTCCTGATGGTGCCCTTCGCGATCCCGCTCGCGCTCCTGGCGGTGCTGGTCATCTGGGCGCTTCCCTCGGGCGACTACGCTCCCACCAAGGCGCTGCAGCCGCTCTACATCGCGTTCTTCGCAGCCCTCTTCGTCTGGCCCAACTACCTCGCCATCGCATTGCCGGGTCTGCCGTGGATCACGCTCCTGCGGCTCACAGGTCTGCCGTTGCTGTTCGTGATGCTGGTCTGCCTGTCGGTGTCCGACCAGTTCAGACGGCGCGTTATCGACATCTTCAGCTACGATCCGTGGATCTCGCGGATGCTGATCGCCTTCTTCGTGCTGGTGACCCTCTCCGTCGGCTACTCGGTCTCCATAGGCCCGTCCGCGAGCCGATACATC
Source organism: Phenylobacterium sp. (assembly GCF_024508875.1). Lineage (GTDB taxonomy): Bacteria > Pseudomonadota > Alphaproteobacteria > Caulobacterales > Caulobacteraceae > Phenylobacterium. Next base: position 11,168 of record NZ_JANINU010000097.1, on the reverse strand, counting down.
GTCGCCGTGACGAACTGGTTCTGCATCTTCTTCGTCTCGCTGGTGCTGTTCAGCCGCCCGGGGTTCGCCCGCCGCTGGATGTGGTTCTTCATCTCCATGGCGACGGTCGTCTGCATCGTCGGCGCCTATGAATCCCGGATCCACCACGTCGTGTGGTCGAACCACATCCCGTCCATCCTCAAGATCGAGGACGAGGCGGTGCTACGCGCCCTGTCCGGACTGTCGCGTGCGGCGACGGGCAAGTACCGCGTGCAGGGCACCTATGGCACGCCGCTCGGCTTGGCCGAATTCCTGGGCCTGGTCGCGCCGTTCGCGGTGCACCTCATCCTCACGTCGAAGACCAACGGCCCGCGCATCTTCGCCGGCGCGTATCTGATGCTGGCGCTCTACGTCGTGCTGGAAACCGACTCCCGCCTCGGCCTGATCTCCAGCCTGCTGTCGATGCTGCTCTACCTGCTGTTCTGGGCCCTCCTGCAGTGGCGGCGCAACAAGGGCAGCATCATCGCGCCCGCGATCGTCCTCTCCTATCCGGCGATCTTCTGTGTCGGCGTCGCCGCGACCTTCGCCATCGGGCGTCTGCGCGCGAAATTCTGGGGGAACGGCGCCCAGGCTTCGAGCGACCAGAGCCGCATCGAGCAGTGGAACATCGGCATCCCCAAGATCCTGAAGCATCCATGGGGCCACGGTCTCGGCCAGTCCGGCAACGTACTCAACTACGTCGGCCCCGACGGCATTCAGACGATCGACTCCTATTTCCTGTCGATCCTGCTGGAGTATGGGGTGATCGGCTTCATCCTCTACTATGGGATGTTCGCCCGCGGCGCGTGGATCGGCGCACGGACGATCGCGCGTGGCAATGTCGACGACGAGCTGCAACTGCTGATGCCGCTGTCGATCTGCCTCATCGACTTCATCGTCATCAAGTCCGTGTTCAGCCAGGACGACAACCACCCGCTCGCCTTCATGATCCTGGGCGCCGTGGTGGCCCTGTGCCGTCGCGCCGATGCCGCGCAGGGGGCCGAGGCCACCGCCCCCGCCGCGCGCCGGCTCAGCCGGTCAGCACGCTCCCCAAGACCTCAGCTCCAACCTGCCGCATCTGGTCTGCGAAGAGAGACAAGTCCTGGGCGAAGCTGATGTGGCGGCGGGCCACCAGCAGGCAATAGCCGGTCGCCCTCGCCACGTGGAAAGCCGTCGTCGAACGGTTGGCCGGGGGCGCGTCCACCACCGTGATCTGGAAGCGGCGCAGGCTCAGCTCCAGCATCTCGTCGAAGGCGCGTGAGAAGATCCGCGCCTCGCCGTCGCTTCCCGCGTGACCCGCATGCAGCACCGCGAGGTTCCGCTCGCCGGTCAGATCCAGCGCCTCGTTGAAATCGACCTCGCCGCGTAGCACTTCCGCGAGACCGGGGCCGGCCCACTCGGCCTGGAGCCGCGCGCCCGCGGCGGGACGCTGCAGGTCTGCGTCGATCAGCAACGTCGAGACGTCCAGCCGGCTCAGCGCGCGGACCAGCTCCGTCGCGGTCGTGGTCACGCCTACGCCGTCCGTGACGCCCGCCACCGTGAGCCCGCGCCGCCCGCGGCTGACCAGCCGGCGGATCACCTCGTGCGAGAGGTGATCGACCGCATCCTCGCCCAGTCCGGCGCGCGGATGGTCCAGGCGATCGGCGACGTCCGGCGCGGAGGCGCCCCAGCGACCCAACCTCAACGGGCCTCTCCGGGCTGCGCCTCGCCGGCGGCGACCCGCGCCGCCTTGGCGGGCCTGGCCGGCTTCGATGGCTTCGTCGCCTTGGCCGGCTTGACGCGGCGCGCTTGGCGCCGACGTTCCTTCGCGACCTTTGCACGGCGCTGCCGCGGCGGCGCGGGCAGGTTCGCGAGGACCGGTGCGCGCGTCGCGCCTTCGAGGTCGTCGGTCGACCGAACCTTGCGGCCCAGGAGCTCGGTCAGAAGCGCGAGCAGCCCGCCCAGCCCGCCGCCCAGCACGATGCAGCCGCCCACGATCAGCGGCGGATTCGGAAATTCCGGAGCGCCGGGCAGGCTCGTTTCACCCACGGGTGTGATGCCGGTCGCCGCGATCTCGGCGTCGCCACGCAGCTTGGCCGACCGCGCTGTTTCGGACTCGTACTGAGCCCGCATCAGGTCGATCTCGTCCTGCAGGGCCTGGGCCTGGGCCAGGGCATCGCGCTGCGACACCACCTTCGCCGTCTGGGCGCCGAGCTGGTTGATATAGGCGCGAGCCTGGATGTCGACGCGCCCGGCGCTGGCGCGGGCGTCCTCGCTCTCCGCCGCGGCCGTCGCGGCCAGGGCCGCCCGGCGGCGTTGCGCCTCCTGGAACGTCGGGTTGTTGGGGCCGAGCGTCCGCGAGAGTTGCGAAATCTGGGAGTCGAGTTCGGCCAGTTGCTGGTTCGCGCGCAGCGGCACGGGATCGGCGGCCGCCACCGGGCGGCTGGTGACGGACGCCACCGAACGCAGGATGTCGGATTCCATGTCGCGGCCGCGCGCCTGGATCACGACGCCGGTGCGCCGCTGGAGTTCGGTCTTGGTATCCTCGAGCTTAGCCAGGGCGGCCTTCGTCTTCTCGGCCTGCTGCGCGTACCACTGCGAGGTGGCGATGTTGCCCGCCTGGCGCCGTGCGATCGTCGCCTCGATGTAGGCCCGCCGCACGGCGTCGGCGACGACGCGGGCGTTCTGCGGAACGGTCGAGCGGAAGCTGATCTCCAGCATATTGCTGTCAGGCACCATGGTCGCGTAGGTGCCCGACATGATCGGCTGCGCCGCCCAGCGGCGGATGTCCATGTCCGTGCCGTCGGTCCGCGTGTCGTACGCGGCCTGGAATTCGGGGTTCTCGAGCCAGCCCAGCTCGTCGACGACCCGCCCGGCCACCTCATAGTCGCGGATCAGCTCGATCTGGGTTCGGACATAGGCTGCCGCCGTGTCGGACGTCAGCACCTGGCCCGTGAGCGGATCCGGCTTCACAACCTCGAGCATGACGCGGGACTTGGCGGCATAGCGGGGCGGCAGGGTCTTCCAGACCACCACGCCGCCCGCCAGCGTGCTCAGCATCGCCACCAGCACGATGGCGCGCCGGGCCCACACGGTCTGCAACACCTTGGTGAGGAACATCTACGCGCGTCTCCGAGCCGGGCGCAGGCTGCCCCGGCCGTCTTCACCGGCCCATCCCGAATCGGCCGGCGGCGCGCTGGACGAAACGGGAGAAAACTGGTCCATTCATACCCTGCGGTCGAGGCGGCGGGGCACAATAAATCGGTCGGCCGCTTAACGATTTCATTAAGGGTTGCGCCGCCCCTGCCGGCTTTCGCGTATCCTTAGTCTGCGCGGCCCGGACTTTGCACCGGCCGGCTGACAACCAACTCCTAGCCAGGACGAGTTCCCAAGATGTGCGGTATCGGCGGGCGCGTAGACTTCGACCGGGGCATCAATCCGCGCGGCATGGCCGCGATGGTGACCGCGCTGGGCCGCCGCGGCCCGGATTCCACCGGCACCTACGTCAACGGCCCCTGCGGCCTCGCCCACACGCGGCTCAGCATCATCGACGTCGAGGGCAGCCCACAGCCGATGCTGGCCCCAGACCGTGGTATGGCCATCGTCTACAATGGGGAAATCTATAATTACAAAGCGTTGCGGCAAGAACTCGAAGCGGCAGGCGAGCGCTTCGCCACCCACGGCGACACCGAGGTGATCCTGCGCTGGCTGGCCCGCTCGGGTCCGTCGGCGCTTCCGAGGTTCGACGCGATGTTCGCCTTCGCGCTCTGGGACGAGCGGAACCAGAAGCTGCTTCTGGGCCGCGACGCGCTGGGCGAGAAGCCGCTGTTCTACGCCACGCCCACCCCCGGTTCGATCGTCTTCGGCAGCGAGATCAAGGCGATCCTCGCCCACCCGGACGTGGACCGCAGCCTCAACATGGATGCCTTCCGCCAGGCGCTGCGGTTCCGCGCGGTGTACGGTTCCGAGACGCTGCACCAGGGCGTGCGCCAGCTCGAGCCGGGCTGCTATCTCGAATTCGACCGCAACGGCCTAAAGGTTGGCCGCTTCTTCGACCTCGTCGCCGAGGCCCGCACGGCCCGCGACGCCCAGCGGGGCCTCAGCCACGACGAGTTGGTCCGGCGCGGCCGGGACCTGTTCCTGGACTCCGTCGAACAGCGGCTGGTGGCCGACGTGCCGGTCGGCGCCTTCCTGTCGGGCGGCCTCGACTCCAGCCTGATCGTCGCGGCCATGCGCAAGATCCGCGCGCCCAGCGAGCAGATCCGCACCTATTCCGTCGGCTTCGCGGGCGACCCCCATTCCGAGTTGCACTTCGCCAGCCTGATGGCCGAGGCGATCGGCTCCACGCACCGCGCGATCAACGTGGGCCCCGAAGCCTACATCAAGCGCTTCGCCGAGCTGTCGGCGTGCCGCGACGGGCCGGTCAGCCAGCCCGCCGACATCGCCATCGCCGAGATGAGCAACGTGGCCAAGCAGGACGTGAAGGTCGTCCTGTCGGGCGAAGGCGCCGACGAGGTCTTCGCCGGCTATCCGAAATACGCCTTCGCCTCGGCGCCCGGCGCGCTGCGGGCCGCCGCTCGTATCCTGGGCTCGGGCAACCTGGCCTCGCTCGCCGGCCTCGCCGGCCTCGACAAGCGCCGCGCCCTGGTCGCCGCCCGCGCCCTGGCCGAGCCGCGGGAGGTCGACCGCCACGTCCAGTGGTTCAGCTACCTCGACCGCGCCGACCTGCACCGCATCCTGCCCGGCCTGGACTGGAGCCCGGCCAACTGGGAGCGCGCGATCGCGAGCCAGAGCGATGCCCTGTCCCGCGTCGACGACCGCGACGGCCTGCTGCGGATGCAGATGCTGGATTGCCTCACCTGGCTGCCCGGCAACATGCTGGAGCGCGGCGACCGCATGACGATGGCCGAGGGCCTGGAGGTGCGCCCGCCGTTCCTCGACAAGGAACTCACCGCCTTCGGCCTGGCCCTCCCAGCGTCGCTGAAGGTGCGCGGCGCCACCGGCAAATGGATCGTCCGCCAATGGGCCCGCGAGCTGGTGCCGGACGATATCATCAGCCGCAAGAAGTGGGGCTTCCGCACGCCGCTGAAGGAGTGGTTCCGCGGGCCGATGAAGGACTTCCTCGTCGACCACGTCACCGCCAGCCATGGCCTCTGCCAGGAATATGCGGACGCGGCCGAGGTGCGGAAGCTGGTGGACGCCCACGTCTCCGGCCAGGTCGACGCTGGCGAGACACTGTGGACGATCCTGTCGGCCGAGGTCTGGTACCAGAACGTCTATCGCCCGGGGCAGGACGCCGAACGCGCCGACGCGGCCTAGATGTCCTCGCCGTCGTAGGTGCGCCGGCTCATCTCGTCGGCGCCCTTCAGGCGACCGTAGTGGCCGACCTCGATGCCGGTCCGCAGCACGCGCCCCGGATTCCCGGCCACGATCGAGCGCGGCGGCACGTCCTCGAACACCACGGCGCCGGCGGCCACGATGCATTCGTCGCCGATCGTGACGCCCGGCAGGATGACGCTGCCGCCGCCCACGAAGCAGCGAGCCCCCACGACCACCGGTCGCGGCGGCCCGTCGCCAGTCCGCGTGGTGATAAGAGTCTTGAAAGCCACGAGGGTGTAGTCACCGATCGTTATGGGCGCGCCCTTCGACACCTCGAACCGCGAGCTGAGCGAGATGCTGGGGCCCTCCCCCAGGATGACGCCCTGCGCGCGCAGCAGAATGTTGCGTAGGTCGAGAAGGAAGCTCCGCACCGGGCGCAGTTGGTCGAGGGATTTGAGCGCCATGGACGGGCCTCCGGGGTCTGCGTAGCCTCTTAGACCCGATTCCTTTCCGTATCCTCGCCTGCGCAGCACAAGGACCAGGCTTGTTCAACGCTCTTCACAGTCGGTTTCAGCGGCTCATCCAGACCGCCGTGTGGGGCATGGACATCCATCCGTCCGCGCGTATCGCCACCACTGCGCTCATCGATCGCACCTGGCCGCGCGGGGTGCACATCGAGGCCGGCTGCGTGATCGAGGACCACGCGGTGGTGCTGACCCACGACATGACGCGCGGCCTGCACGTCGACACCCGCCTGGGCGCGCGGTCGCACCTGGGCGCGCGGTGCATCGTGATGCCCGGCCTGACGATCGGCGCCGACTGCGTGATCGCGCCCGGCGCCGTCGTGACCAAGGACATGCCTCCCCACAGCTACGCGATCGGGAACCCCGCTAACGTGTCCCCTCGCGAGGCGTAGGAATTCCCCTCACCCGCTGCAGGGTCACCATCACGGGATAGTGGTCCGACCCCAGCTTCGGCCCACGCTCGACCTTGACCGTGGCCCAGTCGCGGCCCGCGTAGATGTGGTCGATCGGCAGGACCGGGAACGGGAAGCCGAAGCGGTTGTGGCTGACCGCCTCCGCCGGCCACGTCGGGACGGCGCGTGTCTGGCGGACCAGGCCCAGGGCCGCCTCTTCCCGCCGCCGCCCCGCCGACCATGGCGTCGAGTTGAAGTCGCCCGCCAGGATCGTGCTTTTCGCGGGGAATCGGCGCGCCATGTCGCGTAGCGCCGCGGTCTCGTCGGAGGTGCGGGCGAAGCGGGTCGGCCGGCCGCGGTGGACAGCCAGGACCGTGTAATCACCCCGTGCGTCGCGGAAGCGGGCCGCCGCCACCTTGCGCGGCGCCATCCAGTCCCAGGTCGGACCGTTGTCCCAGTAGGGCTTCGCGGCGGCCTTGTAGTAGATCGTCGCCGGGCAGTTGCCGCAGCTCGCCAGGTACCCGAGCGTCGGCAGCTCGTCGCCGATGTCCGGCGTCTCCTCCATCACCAGGATGTCGGCGTCCTGCGCCTTCAGCCAGGCGAGGAGCGCCGGCCCCCGCCGGTTGCCGTCCAGCGCGTTGAGTTGGATCACCTTGATCTGCAGCGCCGGGTCGAGACGATCCGCCCGCACTTGTCGATAGAGGAAGACGGGCGCCATCGCCCAGGCCGCGGCGCCCAGGCCGATGACCAGTATCGCGAGCGCCGCCCGCGTGGCCCGCACGTCGGGCCGCAGCAGGAAGACCCCGGCCGCCGCCGCCACGCCCACGACGAGGAACGGCAGGAAATGCGAGAGGATGTCCAGGCGCACGCTGAACCGGCCGCCGAACACGGCCAGCGCCGCCAGGACCGAGGCTGCGCCGGAGCCCAGCAGCAACAGCCCGATGAAGAGCCTTCTCAACCCACCCCCCGGGGAACTTGCCGCCGTCCGAGGCGTCCGCGACCTGCGGCGCTGCGTACCTTGGCGGTTAATCAAAACGAAGGAGCCCGCGGGCGATAGTTGGATTCGGAAACGTTTGCCCTAAAACAGCCCGACGGCGTTATCACAACGCCCGCCTCGGCTGGCCTGGGCATATGGAGGCGTTCTTGAGCTTGCTCGGCAGGATGACATCGATGTTCAAGCGCCGTCCTGCCCCGACGCGCGCGCCCGCCGCGGGCGGCCCCCGCCCGCCGTCGAACGTCACCCCGCCCGCGTTCCTGGAATCCCGCCGCGAGCGTGGCGAAGGCGTGCTGCCCCGCTTCCAGACCATGGCCAGCGACCAGCCCTATGCGGGCGGCGCCGACAAGATGGCCTCGTTCCGCTCGCGCCTGCGCCAGGCCTTCACGCCGTCGCACCCGGTGGCCGACGGCCGCATGTTCTCGGGCCGCCAGGCGCTGCTGCGCACGATCATCGGCGCGATCGAGAACCAGCGCCTGCACGTCGTGCTCTACGGCGAGCGCGGCATCGGCAAGACCTCGCTGCTGCACATGCTGCGCGCGGCGGCCACCGACGCCCGCTACCTCGTGGTCTACACCTCGTGCGGCGCCCTCTCCTCGTTCGACGAGATCTTCCGCGGCGCGGCAGCCGACATTCCGCTGCTGTACCACTCTGGCTTCGCACCGACCGACTCCGAGGCCGAGCGCGGCTCGTCGCTGCTCGACCTGCTGCCCCAGACCCAGATCTCGCCCCGGGTCTTCGGCGACCTCTGCGCCAAGCTGACCGGCACCCGTGTCCTGATCATCCTGGACGAATTCGACCAATGCGAGTCCGCCGCCTTCCGCCGTGACATCGCCGAACTGATCAAGACGCTGTCCGATCGGCTCGGCCGGGTGCAACTCGTGCTGTCGGGCGTGGCCGGCGACCTGTCGGACCTCGTCGAGCACATTCCTTCGATCCGCCGCAACATCTTCGCCCTGCACGTGGAGAAGATGAGTGACGCCGAGATCGCGCTGATCGTCGCCAACGGCGAGCGCGAGACGGGCATGACCTTCGAGCCCACCGCGACGGCCTTCGTCGTCGCCGCCTCTCGCGGCTCGCCCTACCTCGCCAACCTCATCTGCCATCACGCCGGCCACATGGCGCTGAACCAGCAGCGCACGACGGTGAAGCCTGCCGACGTCGCCCAGGCCGTGGAACAGGCCGCCGAGGAGTTCGCCGGTCGCGTGTCCCGCCCGCTGGTGACGCGTGTGGCCCGGGTGATGGAAGGCAACGGCGGCGGCGTGGCCGCGGCCGCCCGCGCGGCGCTCGCCGGCGACGGCGCTTTCACCCTGCAGGATCTGGTCAGCGACCAGGACATCGAGGCCAAGCGCGCCCAGCAACTGGTGTCCACGCTGCTGACCGAAGGCCTGCTGCGAGAGGTCCCCGGCGACGAGGCGCCCAGCTATCGGTTCACCGACGACGGCCTGCCAGCCTACATCTGGATGTCGTGGGCGCGTGACGGCCTGGAGGCCATTCCGGTCCCCCCGCCGGTCCGCAAGACGACGTCCACCGGCGCCTGAAGCCGCAGGCCGGGGTCGAAAGATCCTGGCCCGAAGCCCGGCTTCGATGTCCTCGATCTTCCGTACGCCCGCAAGGCGAAGCCGGCTGCGCGATGATGTGCGTGCGGCCCAAACGCAAAACGCGCCCCGAGGGGCGCGCCGCAGTCTCTGAACTCAAACGCCTCCTGGGCTCGGGCGCGGCCCGAACCCAGGCTTGGCCCACCTTACTTCGCGGCGGGAGCCGCGGGGGCGGCGGCGGCCGGAGCCGCGCCCTTGGCCGCCGGCGCGCCGGCCTTGCCCGCCGGCGTCTTGGGCGGCTCGAAGGCCGGGGCGTATTTGATGTTCGGCTTGGCGGCCGTGTACATCGCCTCGAGCTGCTTGCCGACGGTTTCCTGGGCCTTGCGGGTCCGCAGCATGTTCGTCGCGTACATCACGGCCGGCTCACCCGTGAACGGGGCCGACTTGCTGCCGGTGATCCGGTTGAACACGAACGAGCCGCGCTGCGGGATCACGAACACCTCGCCCGGGGGCAGGCGCTGGATCTGCGCCAGCAGGGCGGGATTCACCTGCAAGGTGTCGAGGGTCGAGACGCTCTCCTGGAACGGCACGTTCTCGGACGACAGCAGGGCCTTGACCTCCTCCAGGCTCTTCAGCGGCTGGAAGCGGGCCGGGTCGATCTTGTTCGGCGCCGCGACCAGTTGATCGACCACCAGGACCTTGCGGTCGGCGAACATGCCGGGGTTCTGGGCGATGAAGGCGTCGGCCTCGGCCTTGGTCGGCACGGCCGTCTTGGCAGCCAGGCTGCGCTGGTAGAGCTGGGCGAGCAATTGCTCTTCGCCGCGCTGGACGTCGAGGTTGTAGTTCGGCGTCTTGTCGAGCTTCGCCTCCTTGGCCTTCTCGACCATCAGCTTGCGCACGATGATCTGCTGCAGGACCTGTTGCTGGGCCTTCTTCATCACCTCGGGATCGCGCGACGAGAAGCCGCCCATCTCGCGGCGGAGCTCCAGGGCGGTGACCTCCTGGCCATCGACGGTGGCGACGACCTGGCCGGTCGGCTTGCCGCCGGACATGAGGCTCTTGACCTTGTCGCAGCCCGCGAGGCCGAGGCCGGCGCAAAGGCCCACGACAAGCAGGACAGACTTCTTTTGCATGCTCGCTTCCATCAATGAATTCGCAGGCGACACCTAGGACTACGCTTGGTGAACGTTGCGTTCACGCACAAACCTGGATTGCTGCCTCTGGCCCCCGCGACGTTCGACTCCCAGGGAACACGGTAGCGGTTTCTCGCCGACCTGAGGAGTCGCCGGAAAGCGCGGAGTCACCCAGGGCGGGGTCCAAAGGAAAAGGCCGCCGTCCCGGCGGGGCGGCGGCCTTCCCATTGCATCGGTCTCGTCGGATCAGGCGAAGGCCTGACGCCGCCGCGCGCGCAGCATCGCGCCCGCGCCGCCGAAGCCCGAGATCATCAGCGCCCAGGTCGCCGGTTCAGGAACCGGGGCCGGAGCGAAGAAGCCCGTGCCCGACCAGGACGCGTTGACACCGCCATTGCCCTTGACGACCAGCGTTTGCGGGCCTCCGGAAACCACCGGCAGCGGAGCCGCGGTGTAGGCGTTCCAGACGTAGGTGTTCGGAACCTGCGACAGCGTCAGAGCCACGCCGTTGAAGGTGACGCTCGTGAAGTTCAGGCCGCTGAGGGCCTGGAAGCTCACCGAGCTCAGATTGAAGCCCACCGAGCCGGTCGGCAGGGCGAAGTTGAACGTGTCCGTGAAGTTCGTGCCGTCCCACTCGTGGTGCGACGTGCCGTCGGTCGCGTCCGCGCCGTTGACGTAGATGCCGTCGCCGGTGGGGTCGCTGATCTTGTTGTCGCTGAAGGTCAGGGTGGTCGGTTGGTCCGCGGCGGCGGTCCAGTTGTCGATCACCGTGGTGGCGGAGGCGTTGGTCGAGATAGCGCCGGTGGAAAGCGCGATCGCGGCCGCAGCCATAAGCTTGGTTACAGTACGCATGAACTAGCACCCTTTTTAACTGGGCGTTCACCGTAAGGGGGCCGCACGCAAGGGTCACCCTTCTTCGCCTATGGGGCGAGTAGGAGACGGCGGGTTTCCTTGCAGCGCAAAAATCTCAGCAAATTCCGAGACCGAACGACCGACGCCGCGCGCGAGCGGTCCGCGACCGGGAAAAAGATCAACAGCTTTCTGCAGTTAGCTGGGTAGTCCGAACGAACCTATTCCCGCGACGCCAATTCGAGCAGGTACTTGCCGTAACCGCTCTTTCCCTGCGTCTTCGCTTGTGCAGCAAGCTCCTCCCGGTCGATCCAGCCGTTCTCGAACGCGATCTCCTCGAGGCAGCCGATGCGCAGGCCCTGGCGCTGTTCGTAGGTGCGGATCAGCTCGCCCGCCTGGATCAGGCTGTCGTGCGTGCCGGCGTC
>NZ_JANINU010000096.1 GCF_024508875.1 Phenylobacterium sp. | reverse complement strand
CGGTGAACCAGGCCTCCAGGCCCTTGCGCACCCAGTCGCGCCCCGGCCAGAGGAAAACGTTCTTGGCGGTCTGCTGGCTGATGGTCGACCCGCCGCGCAGCTTCTTGCCCTTCGCATTGGCCTTCATGGCCTTCTCGATGGCGTCGAGGTCGAAGCCGTGGTGCTCGCAGAACCGCGCGTCCTCGGCGGCGATCATGGCGCGCACCAGGGTGGGCGAGATCTGTTCGATGGGAACCCACCTGCGCTCGAAGCCGTGGCCCTCGAACGCCCGCTGAACCATCAGGAACGTCAGCGGCGGCGGCACGAACCGGTACACCGCAACCACGATCACCGGGCCGATGAAGAACACCATTAGGCCGGCCACGATCACGGCCTTCACCGCCCCCAAGAACCCGCCGCCCTTGCCTCGCTTCGCCACGCTCTTGCCTTCCCCTAGCGACGCGCTGCCAAGGTCGTTCCGAAAAGGAAGACGGCCCGCGATTCGAGCGGCCCCATGTCGCGTCCCAGGATGCGATCTTGGGCGCGATTCGTGAGCCCCAGGTCAATGGAACCGCCATGAACGTCTCGGACGCTATCGCCCACCGCATCTCCATCCGCGCCTTCACCGAAAAGGTCCCTTCGCGAGCCGCCGTGGCCGATGTCCTGGAGAAGGCCTCGCGCGCGCCCTCGGGCGGCAACCTCCAGCCTTGGCGCGTCTACGCCCTGGCCGGCGAGCCCCTGGCCGCCTTCAAGGCGGAGGTGGCGAAGAACCCGATCGGCGAGGCGCCCGAGTACGACGTCTATCCGCCCAGCCTCTGGGACCCCTTCCGCACCCGTCGCTTCGAGAACGGCGAACAGCTCTACGCGTCGGTGGGCGCCGCGCGCGAGGACAAGGGCACGCGCCTGCGCTGGCTGGCGCGCAACACCGAGTTCTTCGGCGCCCCCGTCGGCCTCTTCTTCTGCCTCGACCGCAAGCTGGGCCCGCCGCAGTGGGCGGATCTCGGCATGTACATGCAGAACGTCATGCTGCTGGCCGTGGAGGCCGGCCTCGACACCTGCGCCCAGGAGTTCTGGGCCCGCTATCCGAAGACCGTGGCCAAGGCCCTGGACCTGCCCGACGACCACATGGTGTTCTCCGGCATGGCGCTGGGCTATCGCGACCCGGACCACCCCATCAACGCCTGGCGATCCACCCGCGACGCGGCCGACGTCTGGCTGGAGCTGAAGGGCTTCGAAGCTTGAGCCGCACCCTCCTGAGCCGCCTCGTCCTCTGCGCCGCCCTTCTGGGCGGCGTCTCCTACGTCGCCGGCTGGTTCCTCGACCTCCCGCCGGGTCTCAGCACCGCCTGGAAGGGGACCGGCGTCGGCCTGCTCGCCGTCTACGCCGCGCTCAACGCCCGCAGCCTCGACGGCTGGATGCTGGCGGGGGTCATGGCGTTCGGCGCCCTGGGCGACGTCCTGCTCGAGACCCACGGCCTGATCGTCGGCGCCCTGGCGTTCCTCGCCGGCCACCTCACCGCCATCGGCCTCTACCTGCGGAACCGCCGGCCCGACACCGCCCCGCGCCACTTGGCGATGGCCGCCCTGCTTTTCGTGACCATCACCGGCGTCGCCTACCTCCTGCCGCCCGACCGCGCCGGCGCGCCGGGCATCGCGCTCTATGCCTCGGGCCTCGCCGCCATGACTGCCTGCGCCTTCCTCAGCCGCTTCCCGCGCGCCCTGGTCTTCGCCGGCGCCCTGATGTTCGCGGTCTCCGACCTGCTGATCTTCCTGCGCACCGGCCGTCCCGCGCTGGACGGCTTCCCCATGGGCCTCGCCGTCTGGGGCCTCTACTTCGGCGGCCAGACCCTGATCGCGCTGGGCGTGGTGCGGACGCTTGAGGAGCGGCCGATTCAGCTTTCGTAGAGGATACCGCTTCACCCGGTCTTCAACCGCAGGCCGTAGCGTCCGGGGCATGCAGCTCACGCCCCACAAGCTGATCGGCCTCCTGCGCATCGCCGCCGTCGTGGCGGGGCTCGCCGCCGTGGCCGCCCTGTCGGGGCCGTTCAAGTACGATGATCTCGGCCTGCCCTTCCCGGACACGATCGCGCACGGGATGCTGTTCTATGGACTGACGCTGGTGGCCACCGGCGCCCTGCCGCGGTCGCGGTCCCTGGAGATCGCGCTGGCCTTCGTGGCGCTGGGCGGGGCCAGCGAGTTCGCCCAGTCGCTCGTGGGCCGCGAGATGTCGTTCCACGACTTCTTCGGCGATCTCGCAGGCGTCACCGCCGCCTATGCCCCGGTGGCCGTGGGCCGCCTGCGCGAGCTCGCCCGCACCCATCCGCACGCGACCTTCGCCGAGATCCGCCGCAACGACCGCCGCCAGCGCCGCCGCGCCCCGGCCGAGGCCGCCGTCCCCGAGTCCCTCGCCTAGATCCCGTATTCCGCCGCGAAGCTCGCGACCGGCGCCTCGGTCGTCAGCACCCGCAACGGGAACGCCATCCACGGCCGCTCGGGATCCAGCGCCGGCAGGTTCGCCAGCAGCGCGTCGGCCACCTCGGCCCGCACCCGCTCGCGGCTGTCGATCACCTGCCCCCAGCTCGACGTGCCCGTCAGGTGCAGCGACCCCGTCCACACCTGGCGCGAGCCGGCGTAGTCGGTCGGGAACAGCCGGCGGTAGGCCTCGACGTTGTACAGCCACGACTTGCCACGGATGGCCGTCGCCTGCGGATGCGTCTCCAGCACGTGGCGGGTCAGCGCCGCCAGCTCCGCCCGCCGCCGCGTCACCTTCCCCGACGCCAGCGGCCCGCCCGTCTCGTCTGTGTCGGCGTTGAAGAAGTGGATCCGCACCACGCCCTGCTCGTCCGGCGGATCGCACGCGAAGCAGCCGAAGCCGGCCTGCCCGGCCAGCGGGATCTGCTCCGGCGGATTGGCCGCGCAGGTCGCCTGCGACAGCGCCACCTGGGCGGCAAGATCCGGCGCACGCTCCAGCCTGCGGGCGTAGTCCTGCCACCCCGGCGCGCCGTCCTCCTCGGGGAGGTTCACCCCGAGGCCCATCCGCCGGTGCAGGTTGGTGTGGCGCAGGGCCATCTCGGCGAGCGGCGCCCCGGTCAGGTCGGCCATCCGCTCGGCCAGCCGCAACTGCACCTCGAAATAGGGGCCGAGGCGTTCGGCGCGGGCGGCTTGGGCGTCGGACATGCCGCCGGTCTAGCGTGCGGGGAAATAAGCCCGCAACATTCGCCGCGACGCTTACGCGTCCAATCGACAAGAACCTGCGGGAGGCTCCACCATGTGCGACGACGACATTCACGTTGGCCTGATCCACGACCCCACCGTTTCGCGCCGCACCTTCGGCCTGATGTCCGTGGCCGTCGCGGGCGGCATCGCCGGCGCCGCCCAGGCCGCGGGCGAGGTCGTCGAAAAGGACGTCGAGGTGAAGACCCCCGACGGCGTCGCCGACGCGGCGCTCTACTATCCCGCCGGCAAGGGAACCTGGCCCGCCGTCCTGATCTGGACCGACATCGCCGGCCTGCGCCCGGCCTTCCGCGAGATGGGCCGCCGTCTCGCCGCGCAAGGCCACGTCGTCCTGGTCCCCAACCCCTTCTACCGCTCGGTGAAGGGCCCGGTGGCGACGCCCGGCTTCGACTTCAACAAGCCCGAGGACCGCGCCCGCGTCATGGGCTACCGCCAGGCCATGACCAACGAGGGGATCGACAAAGACGCCATAGCCTTCTTCGCCTTCCTCGACGCCCAGCCGCAGACGAACCGGAAGAAGAAGGCCGGCGTCCAGGGCTACTGCATGGGCGGCCCGCTCTCGTTCCGCACCGCCGCGGCGGTCCCCGGCCGCATCGGCGCCGTCGGCTCGTTCCACGGCGGCGGCCTCACCACCGACAAGCCCGACAGCCCGCACCTGCTGATCCCCAGGACCAACGCCGCCTACCTGGTCGCGGTGGCGAAGAACGACGACGAGAAGCAGCCGGAGTCGAAGGACATCCTCAAGAAAGCCTTCGCCGACGCCAAGAAGACGGCCACCGTCGAGGTCTACCCCGCCAACCACGGCTGGTGCGTCAAGGGCAGCCAAGTCTACGACGAGGCCGCGGCCGAGAAGGCCTGGGCCGAGCTGACCGGGCTCTATAAGGCGGCGCTGGGTTAGGCAGCATGCCTCCTCTCCCCCGACACGAAGTGCGGGGGGAGACGGTAGGGAGAGGGGCGGCTCCGCACTTGGCCGGCCACTCCCGGTCCAGCGAGGACCATGGCTGATCCACCGAGACGGGGGGACAGGCCTGCGCCGCCCCTCTCCCTACCCTCTCCCCTCGGGCTTCGCCTCGGGGGAGAGGAGTCATTCACTTCACCCCGCCGCGCTCAAACGTCCCCGCCGGCCCCGGGAAGACCACCGGGCTCTCGAAGCCGTCCGCGCCGATGGCGCTGACGCCGAAGAACCAGTCGTCGATGTTCACGCCCGTGAGCTTGATCTGGCCGCTCGTGTCCGCCACCCGCGAGTAGCGCCACTGCGGCTCGGTCGTCCCGCGCCACCACACCCGGTAGGCCGCCGCGTCCGCCGCCGGCTTCCACTTCACCGTCGTGTCCGCACTGACCGCGCCCGAAATCTCCACGCCGGTCGGCGGCTTCGGCGCCTTCGCGAGCGCCGCCATGGTCACCACGTTCAGCCGCGTCACCTGCGCCAGGTAGGCGAAGTCGACGCCGTCCACCGTGTCGCCGTACTTGATGCCGTTCTCGGTGCGCAGGTCCTGGTGCTGGCGCGTGTAGTTCTCCACCGCCTCGGTGACGCGCACGGCCGGGAAGCCCGCCTTCAGCATCTCCACCTGGTCGCCGCCCCGGCTGAACCGGTCGGTGCGATAGACCATCACCACGTCGAAGTTGCTGAGGTAGCGGTCGGCCAGCCCGTCCATGAACCGGGCCAGGTTGCGCGAGGGGCTGTCCACCTCGCCGCCGTTGTAGCGTCGGCGGTTCGCCTCCTCGGCCGTCTCGGTCGTGCGCGTGCCTTCCGAGAAGATCCGCACGTGGGTGTTGTCGCGCGCGCCGCCGATCCCCTCGGTGTTGCCGACGATATCGTTGTTGAGATTGGCCTCCACGTCCCAGCCCTGGGCCACGGCGTATTCGGCCAGCACCTTGCCGCCCAGCAGGCCCTCTTCCTCGCCGGCCAGCGCCGCGAAGACCAGGGTGGCGGGGAACTCGTGCCTGCACAGCACTCGCGCGGCCTCCATCACCGCCGCCGTGCCCGAGCCGTCGTCGTTCGCGCCCGGCGCGTCCGAGGTGAAGTTCTTCGCGTCGGTGACCCGGCTGTCGTAGTGGCCCGAGATCACGATCACCCGGTTCGGATCCTTGGTCCCCGGCAGGATCCCCAGCACGTCCACCACTTCCGTCGGCCCGGCCAGGCGCTCGGCGGTCATCACCTTCGACGGGGTGGCCACCTTCAGCCGCCCGCCGCAGTCCTTCGACGCCGCCTCGAACTCCGAGGCGATCCAGCGCCGCGCCGCCCCGATGCCGCGCTTGTCCGACTTGGTGTCCGAGCCGGTGTGCCGCGTGCCGAACGAGACCAGCTTCTCGATGGTCGCCTTCTGCCGCGCGGCCGACACGCCGGCGGCCACCTGCTTCAAGAGCGGCTGCTCACCGCCCAGCGGCTGGGCGTGGACCGAGGTTGCGGCGAGGAGGGCGGCGAGGGAGAGGGTCACGGTGCGCATGGCGTCAGCTTAGCCGGACGGTTCGCCACCTGCCTAGCGGAGGGACCTGCCGACTTCCGCTTCGGCCCTGGCGCGCGAGACGACGGCAGATCTACCCAACGCTTCAGCCTCGATCAGGACAAAGCGCACTTCCCCCATATTCGCGCAACTGGAGTGAGGCGGGACCTCAAGACGCATCAGTAGGCGACTACCGCGCCTCGCCCAGCCGGCCGCCGTGGCGTTCACTGCCTCGGGTCCGTCGCAGTGCGCCAGGCCGGCGCCAAGTCGCGCGACTGTCTCAGCCAAGCCGGCGCCAACATCGCGCCCGTCAGCATCCAACAGCACGACTGACCATGTCCCGACGGCGCCTCCATCGCTTCCAGTCACTGCCACGCGCCGCCCATCGCGCGACCAGACCGCCTCGATCGTCGCTGGTGCAAAGGGTGTCTCGATCGGCCGTGCGACGCCACGCCGGATCATCACCAGACGCCCGCCCCGAAGACCTAGCCTCGCCTCACCATCGGGCGAGGAAAGCGAACCATCGCGGAGCTTGTTTGCCCCGGGGTTCCAGTCACCGCGCTCAGGGCCGGCGGCACCGGCTTGCCCGCCGACCATGACGAGAGCTGCAGCCGCGAGGGAGGCCCAGGCCTTCATGCACAAATCCTGTGCGCGACCAGAGCTTCGTAGTGCGGACGGGCTTGGTCGGCGATGCGGCGGAGATGGTCGGGGAGTGGCGCGCGTTCACGCTGCGGCTGCGCCTCGAAGCCGGTCGAGCGCTCCACCGCGTCGTACCAGGCCGGCGCCCACACCCCGTCCGAATTGCGGCGGCCCGCCGGCCAACTCAGCATCGCCGTGTCGAACGAAAGGCCCAGCACCCCGCAAAGGGCTGCCAGCATCCCGCGCGGGTCGGCCAGCACGTCGGCGCCGCGCACCACGGGTGGCGCGCGCCCCAGACGGTCGGCCTCCCGGTCGAACAACTCGCGCTGCTGCACGATGCCGATGTCCTCGAGCGTCACCTCGGCCCGCTTGACGGTGTAGGAGGCCAGCACCTCGGCCGGGTCGCGGATCAGGAAGGCGTTGGCCCGGCTCGCCGCCCAGTCCAGCCCGAACCCCGGCAGCATGTGGTGGGCCATGTGCTTCTCGTAGATGACCGGCCCATCCAGGGTGTCGAGCGCCGCGACGACCTCCGCCCAGGTCTGAGGCTGCGAAGCCAGCACCGCCTCGCGCATCGGATGATCCAGGCCGGTCTGCGCCAGGTAGGCGGCGTAGAACGGCTCGTCGACCACCTGGCAATCGGCCCGGTTCTCGAAGCTGCGCATCATGGCCGTGGAGATGTTCCGCGGCCCCGACCACATGGCGATCCGCAGGGTCATCGGGCGGCGTCCTCGTCCTTCAGCGCTTCGTAGGCCTCGCGCAGGCGCCGCGTCATCGGCCCCGGCAGCGCCTCGGGCAGCGCGTGGCCGTCGATCGAGCGCACCGGCGTCAGGCCGCCAAAGGTGCCGGTGACGAAGGCCTCGTCCGCTTCGGCCACGTCGCCCAGGTCGAAGTCGCCCAGGGTGATCGGGATGCCGTGCCGCCGGCACAGGGCGATGACGTTCGCGCGGGTGACGCCGTTGAAGCAGTAGTCGCCGGTCGAGGTCATCACCCGGCCGTCCTTCACCCAGAAGAAGTTCGTGGCGTTGCAGCTCGAAACGAACCCATTGGGGTCCAGCATCAGCGCCTCGTCCCCGCCCTTCTCGATGGCGTCCAGCAGGGCGCGGATCAGGGCCAGGCGGCTGTGCGAGTTCAGCCGCATGTCGAACATCTCGGCCGGCGTGCAGAGGATCGACGAGGTCGCCAGCGCCAGCCCCTTCGTCAGGATCTCCGGCGACGGATCCTTGTATTCCGCGGTGATGACGATGGTCGGCTTGCCCAGCCAGTTGCGCGGGTCCTGGTTGACCGCCTTCTTCTCGCCGCGCGTCACCATCAGCCGCAGGTGCGCGCCGTGCTCCATGCCGTTGGCCGCGAGCGTGCGCTCGATCTCGGCCGTCAGCTCGGCCGGCGTCAGGCCGATGTCGAGGGCGATGTCCTTCAGCCCCTTATACAGGCGCTCCAGGTGCGCCTCCAGGAACAGCAGCCGGCCCTTGTGCAGCCGCAGCCCCTCCCAAACCCCGTCGCCCAGCACGAACCCGGCGTCGAACACCGACACCTTCGCCTGGTCCTTCGGGACCAGCTCGCCGCTCACATAGACCTTGAGGTCGGCGTTCCGAGGGTCCGCCGCGAAATCCTGACTGCCTGCCATGCCCGCGAACCTAGCGGCGCCGCGCCCAGGCTCAAGCCCCCGCGCCCCGCCCCTCAGCTCGTCATCCCCGCGCTGGTCCCGGATCCATTACAGAGCGCCGGCTAGGTCTGCACCTCGCCCTGAACCGCCGCATGGGTGGCCGGGTCGAGCCCGGCCGTCACGAGCGGAGGGAGGCGGGCAAAAGAAAGTAAAGAACAACTTTGACTCCCTGCGGGGTCGCATGTTCTTCTTTCGTTCATGTCGCA
>NZ_JANINU010000095.1 GCF_024508875.1 Phenylobacterium sp. | reverse complement strand
CGCTGCCGGGCCTCGATCCTGTCCGCATTGTGCGACATGAACGAAAGAAGAACATAGGGCTCTGGGCGGAGTCAAAGTTGTTCGTGATTTTTCTTCCGCCGCCCCCCTCCCCGCTCGTCATGGCCTGGCCCAGGGTCGCGCCGCTGCGCGGCCGCCCGAGGCCAGGGTTCACCCGGCCATCCAGGCTGCCGTGGAAACCTGGCCGGCGCCTGGAATGGATCCCCGGGTCAAGCCCGGGGATGAGGAGCTGAGAGGGGGAGGCGTGGGGGCGCCTTAGCTTACCGCTTCTGGTACGGGTGGAAGATGTAGTCCTTGGCCTTCACGGCGGTGTGGCAGGCGTTGCCGCAGTCGGAGGGGGCGGCGTCGGCGGCGAAGGCGTCCTTGGCGGGGTCGTAGTTGAAGACGGCGTAGCCCCAGCCGCCGCTCTTGGCGAAACGCTTGCTGTCCTTCTCCATCAGGAAGGCCTGGGTGAAGACGTCGGGCACATCGACGTCGAAGGGCGCCTCGATGCTCTTCTTCGGCTTCCACTGGAGCTTGGCCACCTTGGAGCCTTCGGGGAAATGCTGGCCGTTCGCAGGGACGCCGGCCCTGAAAGCCTTGATCATGGTCGGGTTGGCCACGATCACCTTCAGCACTTCGCCGGTGCGCGCAGAGGAGACCACCGCCCAATCCTCGTAACCACGGAAGTCGGCGAAGGCGACGCCGTCGGCCGTCTTCAGCGCGTACTTATCCTGATGCGCGGCCACCGCGGCGGCCGCTCCGGCCGCCAGAAAGCCGGCCGTGGCGACGACGACGATGAGCTTCACGTTGCGGGTCATGATCGATCCCTTTCGACAACTGAGGGCGACGTCGTCCGGCGCCGCGCCGGACGGACGGCCGCGGCGGCCGGGACGGGGTCATTGGGGATCTGCCGTGGCGCGGCGCGTTCGGTCGCGCGAACGGCGGCAGATCGATGAGCGTAAGCGGGATACTGCGATACCGGGCTCCCGCGCCGGCGAGACGTCAAGTGCGATGTCGCGGACGCGCGTCCGCGGCAGGATCGACGTGTCTGGTATCGCGGCTGCGAGCGACGCCGGCGCGAACGCATCCCTTGGCAGGGACTGGGGCGGGGCCACCGCTGCGTTGCGTCCGGCTGGCGGAGGCGGTCCGTCGAGTCGCGCCGGTGATCAGGCGGCGGGGGTCTCGACCGGGGGTAAGCGCCTCGCGCCCTGCATAGATGGCGTCGCGCAGGAGGGATGCAAGGCGCGCGCACGGGGCGTGCCGTTGCGATCGGAAACTCAACCCCCGGGCGCTGTTTCTCGCATCATAGGGTTGTAAGTTGTTTCGATGAGGCCGCGACGGCGCGGCGTCGCGATGGTGCGCCTATGCAAGGACCGTCACACAGCCTGGGCTCAGGCGAGGGCGACCTCCAGACCATGCAGCGGCTCGAGGGCATATTGGCCTCGGCCATGGACGCCATCATCACCGTGAACGAGGCCCAGGTCGTGGTGGTGTTCAACCCGGCGGCCGAGCGGATGTTCGGCCTGCCGGCGGCCGAAGCGCTGGGGCAGCCGATCTCGCGGTTCATCCCCGAGCGCCACCATGGCGCGCATGGCGCGCATATCCGGCGCTTCCTGGAAACCGGCGACACCAACCGGCAGATGGGCTCGCTCGGCGCCGTCAGCGGCGTTCGCGCGGGAGGCGAGGAGTTTCCGATCGAGGCCTCCATCTCCCAGGTCCAGGTGGGCGGGGAACGGCTGGCGACCGTCATCCTGCGCGACATCACCGAGCGACGCGCCGCCGAAGTGGCGCTGATTGAGAGCCGCCGGCGCATGGAAGCGATCGTCGACTCGGCGATGGACGCGCTGATCACGATCGACGAACAACAGAGCATCATCGTCTTCAACCCCGCCGCCGAGCGCATGTTCGGGGTTTCGGCGGCCGAGGCGATCGGCACGTCCATCGAACGCTTCATCCCGGAGCGGTTCCGCGCCGGGCACCGCCAGCACATCCTGAACTTCAAGGAAGCGGGGACAACGAACCGGCGGATGGGCGCGCTGGGGGCCGTGAGCGCGCTGCGAGCGGACGGCGAGGAGTTCCCCGTCGAGGCGTCAATCTCGCAGGTTCGGTTCGGCCGGGCGAAGCTGGGCACCGTCATCCTGCGCGACATCACCGAACGGCGGGCCACCGAGGAGGCGCGCAACCTGCTGGCCCGTGAAGTCGATCACCGGGCGAAGAATGCGCTTGCCGTTGTCGAGGCGGTGGTCTCGCTGACGCGGGCCGAGAGCAAGGAGGCGTTCGTCGACGCCGTGCGCGGGCGGATCTCGGCCCTGGGGCGGGCCCATTCGCTGCTGGCGCAGAACAGTTGGCAGGGCGGCGACATCGCGCGGATCGTCGCAGAGGAGACGTCGAGCCACGGCCGCGAAGGGCAGATCGTGGTGGCGGGGCCCAGCCTGACGCTGCAGGCGCGCGCGGTGCAGCCGCTGGGGCTGCTGCTGCACGAGCTGGCCACCAACGCCGTCAAGTACGGGGCGCTGTCGGCCGCGGGGGGGCAGGTCGAGGTGTCGTGGTCGGTGCGCGACGACGGCGTCCTGGCGCTGGAATGGATCGAGACCGGCGGACCGGACGTGGCGCCGCCGCAGAGCGCCGGCTTCGGCACGACGCTGATGAAACAGGTGGTGACGCGGCAACTGGGCGGGACGCTCGACCTGCAGTGGCCGCGCGGGGGACTGCGGCTGGTGGCGACGCTGCCGCCGCAGGCGCACCGGCCGGACCGGATGAACCCGGCTACGCAGGCCGCAGGGCCCTTGTCGCCTGCGCTGGAGACGGGATCGCGCCGCGGCCGGCTGCTCGTCGTCGAGGACGAGGCGCTGATCGCCATGGCGGTGGCGAACGACCTGTCGCGCCTGGGGTGGGACATCATCGGCCCCGCGGCCACAGTCGAGGAGGCGCGGGCGCTGCTGGAACGCGGCGGGCTGCCGGACGCGGCGGTGCTGGACGTCAACCTGGGCGGCGAACTGGTCTACCCCCTGGCCGAGTGGCTGCGGGCGCAGAAGGTGCCGTTCGTGTTCTGCTCCGGCTACGAGCAATTGGAGGGCGGCGCCGCCTATGAACAATGGCCGCGGCTGCGCAAGCCGGTGGACGTGCAGTTGCTGGACAGCGAACTGCTGCGGATGGGCAAGGCGGCCTAGAGCGCGATCCGTCGAAGTGGAGGCCGGTTGGGCGAAGGGATCGCGCTCAAGATCAAAAAGATAGAGCCTTCCCCGCTACAGCGTCGGGTCGTCGGCGATGCGCACCAGCATCTTGCCGAAGTTGCCGCCCTTCAGCATCTCTGCGAAGGCGGCGGGGAGAGTTTCCAGGCCTTCTCGGATGTCTTCGAGGTAGCGGACTTTTCCCTCGGCGACCCAGGGGCCCATGTCGGCGAGGAAGGTGTCGTGGTGGCCTTCCACATAGTCGCCGACGAACAGGTTCTGGACGTGGACGCCGCGGGCCTCGGCGGCGGCCTTTTCCTGGGCGCCGGCGTTGGCCTCGGGGGCGTCGCCGTAGTGGGCGATGAGGCCGCAGATGGTCATGCGGGCGCCCGGGTTGAACAGGGGCAGGACGGCCTGGAACACCGCGCCGCCGACGTTCTCGAAATAGACGTCCACGCCGTCCGGGCAGGCGGCGGCGAGGTCGGCGGGCAGGGTGGGGTCAAGGTGGCTGACGCAGGCGTCGAAGCCGAGGGTGTCGGTGACGAAGGCGCACTTCTCGGGCTTGCCGGCGATGCCGACGACGCGGGCGCCCTTCAGCCTGGCGAGCTGGCCGGCGATCTGGCCCACGCCGCCGGACGCGGCCGAGACGACGACGGTCTCCCCGGGCTTCGGGTCGCCCTGGAGGATCATGCCGGCGTAGGCGGTGAGGCCCAGCATGCCGAGCACGCCGACGGCATGGGAGAGCTTGCCCTTGGCCGGGTCGAGCTTGCGCGGGACCATGTAGCCGGGGCGGGGCACGCCTTCGCCCATCAGGCCGTATTCGGACCAGCCGTTGGTGTTGAACACGAAATCGCCGGGGGCGAGGCCGGGGATGCGGCTCTCGACCACCCGGCTGACCGTGCGGGCGTGGCAGGGGGCGCCCTTGGCTTCGACGCCGCGGCGCTTGTAGCCCCACTGGTAGGGATCGAGGCTGACGTAGATCGTCCGGGTCAGGGCCTGGCCGGGGCCGGGCGTCGGGATCGGGCCGGTGCGGAGTTCGAAGGTGTCGGGCTGCGGCCAGGCGGGGACCGGATCGGCGGCCAAGGTCCAGTAGCGGTTCATGGCTTCGCTCATTGCGACGCGCCTCGGCCCTCGATGCGGACGATGTCGACCAGGACGTCGCCCTGGACGAGATGCATGAGGTCGTAGCGGTCGAGGGTGGGGTCGATGTGGCCGGGGGTGAGGGCGAGGCGGTCGCCGCGGGCGACGGGCGCGTCCTTGGGCCGGGACAGCATGCCATGCTCGTCGCCGAAGAAGCGATAGGCGCAGGCGGCGAACCGTTCGCCCAGCGGCTGGGGCGTCGGGCCGTCGGTGGAGAAGGCCTTGAGGCCGGCGTCGATGGTCACCCACTTCGGATGGTTGGCGCTGATCACCGTGGAATGGATGGTCAGGCTCTGTTCGAAGGCGCCGTCGGGGTCGGACTTGAGCGCGTCGCGGTATTCGCGGTCCATGAACGCGAACGAGCCGGGCTGGACCTCGTTGAGGACGCCCTGGGCGGCGTCGGCGGCGAAGGTGCCGGTGCCGCCGCCGGTGACGACTTCGACCGTGCCGCCGGTCGCGCGCACGGCGGCGATGGCGGCCTGGAGCTGTTTCATGCCCTCGGCCGCCGCGGCGGCGCGTGCGTTGGCGCCCTCGATGTGCTGCCAGGAGCCACCGTAGCCCTGGACGCCGAGGAGTTTCAGCGTGGGGTGGGCGAGGACCGCCCGGGCCACGGCGGCCGCCTGTTCGGCGTCGTGACAGCCGGTGCGGCCCATGCCGACGTCGACGTCGATGACCACCTGGATGGGCCCCTGGGCGGCGGCGGCCAGTTCGGCGGCCGCGTCGGGATGATCCAGCACGATGCGAAAGTCGGGCAGGGCGGCGGCGAGCGCGGCGGCGCGGGCGGCGGCGGCCGGGCCGGCGATGGGCGAGGTGACCAGGATCTGGCCAACGCCTTCGGCGGCCAGGGCTTCGGCCTCGGCCAGCTTGGCGCAGCAGACGCCCACGGCGCCCGCTTCGAGCTGGCGGCGGACGAGGGCGGCGGTCTTGTGCGACTTGAAGTGGGGGCGGAGCGCCAGACCGGCTGCGCGGGCGCGTTCGGCCATCCTGGCGACGTTGCGGTCGAAGGCGTCGAGGTCGAGGACCGCGGCGGGGGTAGGGATGGCGTGGATCGAGCCCGGCTCGCCCAGCACGGTAAGGGCGGCGGCGACGTGCGGTTTGTCGGCGAGCGGGCCGAGGCGGTGGCGGATGTCTTCGCGGAACGTCATGCCCCACCAGAGCACGTCATGGCCGGGCTTGCATAAAGCTGAATTCATATTCATCATTCTTGAATGAGGCAGAAGGACGAAGCCAAGGCGCAGGACATACTGCGGGCCACGCTGGAGGAGGTCCAGGCGGTGGGACTGGCCGGGCTGTCGATCGAGTCGGTAGCGCGCCGGGCGGGCGTGGCGACCGGGACGGTCTACATCTACTTCAAGGGCAAGGAGGCGCTGGTCGAAGCGCTGTACCTGCAGGTGAAGCAGAATTTTTCGGAGGTGGTGCTGGCCGACCAGGGCGATCCGCTGAAGGCCGCCTTCTTCCGGATCACGCGGGCCTACCTCGACTATGTGGTTCAGCATGAAGCGGAAATCGTCTTCATGGGGCAGATCGCGAATTCGCCCTACATGACCGACCGGGCGCGGGAGATCTCGGCCCAGGGCGCGCGGCCGGTGGCGGCCCTGCTGGAGCGGGGCCGGGCCGAGGACCTGCTGAAGGACATCGACCCCGCGTGGATGATGAGCTTCATCAACGGGACGCTGAAGGCCATGGCCCCGCTGGCGGCCCATGTGTCGAAGGCGGACTACCCGGCCTTCCGGGACCTGGTGGCGACCCTGTGCTGGGACGCGCTGAAGGCCTGAACAATCCAGTGGGCGCGGCGTATCGCGCGTCGAAAATGAGTCTAAATTCATTTTGGAGGAGCGAACATGAGCAAGACGATCTTCATCACGGGCAGCTCGACGGGCCTGGGCCGCGCCACCGCGCTGCTGTTCGCGTCGAAGGGCTGGAAGGTGATCGCCACGATGCGGAACCCGGCGGCCGAGACCGAGCTGCAGAAGGTGCCGGGCATCACGGTGATGCCACTGGACGTGCGCGACCTGAAGCAGATCGGCGAGACGGCCAAGGCGGCGCTGGCGCTGGGGCCGATCGACGTGCTGTTCAACAATGCGGGCTACGGCCTGGCGGGCGCGTTCGAGGGCGCCACGGACGAGCAGCTCCGGGAGGAGCTGGACACCAACCTGCTGGGCGTGATGCGGGTGACCCAGGCGTTCCTGCCGGCGATGCGCGAGCGGGGCGAGGGGACGATCGTCACCACGACCTCGATCGGCGGGCTGGTCGCGTTCCCGTTCAACTCGGTCTACCACGCCACGAAGTGGGCCCTGGAGGGGTGGAGCGAGAGCCTGGCCTACGAGCTGGAGCCGTTCGGCATCAAGGTGAAGACGGTGGCGCCCGGCGGCATCGCCACGGACTTCGCCACGCGCTCGATCGTGCAGACGCCGCACCCGGCCTATCTGGAGGCCATCGGCAAGGTCATGTCGGTGTTCCGCGATCCGGCGCGGCGCTCGAATGGATCGAGCGCCGAGCAGGTGGCCGAGGACGTGTGGGCGGCGGTCAACGATACGGCCGACCAGGTGACCTACGTATCGGGCAAGGACGCCAAGGCCTACTACGCCATGCGCCTGAAGGACGGCATTGCGGCGTTCCGCAAGACGGTGCGCGCGAGCTTCCTGGGGGCCTGAGGCTGGCTAGTCGCCCATGAAGGCCGGCATCCAGCCTTCGTGCGCGGCGCGGAGTTCGGTGAGGGGCAGGTCGAGGCCGCCCACGACGCGGATCGCCTCGCCGCCCGCCTCGCCGAGGATGGCGGCGGGGACGCCGGCGGCGCGGCAGGCCTGCAGCACCGGGGTCGGATCGTTCAGGGCGACGAGGTAGCGGGCCTGGTCCTCGGAGAAGAGGGCGACCCAGGGCGTGTCCTCTAGGCGCAGGTCGCAGCCGATGTTCGAGGCCAGGCACATCTCGCACACCGCCGCCGCGAGGCCGCCGTCCGAGAGGTCGTGGACGGTCTTCAGGACGCCGTCCTGGATCAGCTTCAGCACGACCTCGCCGGTCTTGCGCTCCAGGGCCAGGTCGACCGGCGGCGGGGCGCCGTCCTCGCGGCCGCCGATCTCGCGCAGATACATCGAGGCGCCGAACTCGCGGCCGGTGGCGCCGATCTGCACCAGGACGTCACCGACCTTCAGCCCGCCGAAGTCGGCGCGCCTGGCGTAGTCGGAGATCAGGCCCACGCCGCCGACGGTGGGGGTGGGCGGAATGGCGGCGCCGTTGGTCTCGTTGTAGAGGCTGACGTTGCCGCTCACGACCGGGAAGTCGAGCTCGCGGCAGGCTTCGGCCATGCCTTCGATGGCGCGGACGATCTGGCCCATGATCTCGGGCCGCTCGGGATTGCCGAAGTTCAGGTTGTCGGTGATGGCGATGGGCGTGGCGCCCACGGCCACCAGGTTGCGCCAGGCCTCGGCGACCGCCTGCTTGCCGCCCTCGTAGGGATCATTCTGCACGTAGCGGGGCGTGACGTCTGAGGTTACGGCCAGCGCCTTCCGCGTGCCGTGGACGCGGACGATGCCGGCGTCGGCGCCGGTGGCCGAGTCCTCCAGCGTGTCGGCCATCACGTGGCGGTCGTACTGCTCCCAGAGCCAGCGCTTGGAGGCCATGTCGGGCGCGCTCATCAGCTTCAGGACGGCGGCCTTCAGGTCGCTCGGCTCGGGCACGTCGCCGAGCGTCAGGCGCGGCTGGGCAGCCGGCGCGGTCCACGGGCGGTCGTAGAGCGGGGCGTCGTCGAACAAGGGAGCCAGCGGCACGTCGCAGACGACGGCGCCCTTGTGCTTCAGCACCAGGTGGCCGGTGTCGGTGGTCAGGCCGATGACGGCGGCGTCGAGGCCCCACTTCTCGAAGATGGCATGGCCGTCGCGCTCGCGGCCGGGCTTCAGGATCGCCAGCATGCGTTCCTGGCTTTCCGACAGCATCATCTCGTAGGCCGT
>NZ_JANINU010000094.1 GCF_024508875.1 Phenylobacterium sp. | reverse complement strand
GCGACGAGGAAGCCCCGATGACGGCCTTCATCCGCAAGTCGGACCTGAGCCGCGATCGCGCCGACCAGCGCCCCGAGCGTTTCGCCGTCGGCGACCGCATGGACGCCCAGGTGACCAACGTCGACAAGGCCGCGCGCCGCGTGTCCCTGTCGGTGAAGGCCCTCGAAATGGCCGAAGAGAAGGAAGCCATCGAGCAGTTCGGCTCGTCGGACTCGGGTGCGTCGCTGGGCGACATCCTGGGCGCCGCCCTGCGCGAGAAGGCCTCGAAGGAATAAGCTCGGGCCGCATGGCCTGAACTTCGAGCGGCGGATCGGGAGACCGGTCCGCCGCTTTCGTTTTGCGGGGCGCGCTCTATCGTAACGGCCCAGTCTTCGAGAAGGGTCGTCGCCCAAGTGTCGCGTCTTGTCCGTTTCGCCGCCGGCCTGGCTGCGGCCATCCTGATCTCCGCACCGGCGCTGGCCGCTCCCAAGCCGACGTTCGGCCCGCCTCCGAAATGGGTGGACGTCGCGCCGATCCCCGAGGCGCCGCCCGCCGAAGACGCGCCGGCCGTCCAGACGCTGCTCGACGACAACCAGAGCCGCCTGACCCCCCAGGGCGACACGTTCTACAACCGCCGCGTCCGCAAGGTGCTGAAGCCCGAGGGGCTAGCCTCCCAGACCACGTTCGGGGTCACCTGGGACCCGCAAGACGAGGTGGTGACGATCCACAGCCTGCGGATCATTCGCGGCGGGCAGACCATCGACCTGCTGGGCAAGGGCAAGAAGATGCTGGTCTTGCGCCGCGAGCAGGACTTGGAGCGGGCCATGCTGGACGGCCGCATGAGCGCCACCCAGCAGATCGAGGGCTTGCAGGTGGGCGACATTCTCGACGCCTCCTGGACTCATTCGGGCCGCGATCCGGTAGCCGGGAACCGCTCCTACGACATGGAGGGCCTGGGTTTTCCGGGCGTCGCCGGCCGCTATCGCGTGCGGCTGTCATGGCCGACCGGCGCGCCCGTCAAGTACCGCACCACCCAAGGCTTTGGAGAACCCCGGCTGAACGAGGACGCGGGCTGGACCGTCCTCACCCTGGACGCGCCCAACGCCCAGGCGCCCAAGCCTCCGGTGGGCGCGCCGGCCCGCTTCCGCCGTCTGGGGTTCATGGAGACCTCCAGCTTCGAGAGCTGGAACGAGATCTCGCGCATCATGGCGCCGCTCTATGAGCGCGCTGCGACGATCGCCCCCGACTCCGACCTGCGCGTCGAGATCGATGCGATCGCCGCGAAGTCGGCCGATCCCAAGGTGCGCGCCTTCGAGGCGCTGCGTCTCGTCGAGGACAAGACCCGCTATTTCTTCATCGGTATCGGCGACGGGGGCTATGTGCCGGCCGCTGCCGACGAGACCTGGCGGCGCAAGTTCGGCGACTGCAAGGGCAAGACCGCCCTGCTGCTCGCCGTCCTCAGGGAGCTCAAGGTCGACGCCGAGCCGGCCCTCGTCAGCCTGGGCGGCGGGGACGGGATGAACGAGCGCCTGCCGTCGCTGGCGGCGTTCAACCACGTGATCGTCAAGGCGAGCATCGCCGGCAAGACGTACTGGCTGGACGGCACCCGCACGGGGGACCGCAGCGGCCTGGACGCGCTCCGCCCGCCGCCGCATCGCTGGGCGCTGCCGGTCCGCGCCGCAGGCTCCGATCTGGTCGAGATCGTGGTGCCGCCGCTGGATACCCCGTTCCTGGAGGCGACCACCCGCTTCGACGCCTCCAAGGGGCTCGACGCGCCGGCGGCCATGCAGATGGTCAGCCGCTACCGGGGCGATGCGGCCAACGGCCTGCGCCAGATGGTGGCGACGGTCCCCCGCGCGGACCTTGAGCGCAACTTCCGCCAGCAGATGTCGGGCAGCATGAGTTGGATCGACGTCCAGAAGGTGGAATGGACCGACGACGCGGCGAACGACGCCTTCGAGATCCGGCTTGCGGGTGTGGCCGACCTGGACTGGCGCAAGAACCCGGACCTGGGCGTGCGCGAGTACCGCGTGACGCCGCCCAGCAACGCGGCGCCCGGCTATCCGCGGCGGGAGCCCGGTCCAAACCGCGACGCGCCCTATGCGGTGCCGTTTCCGCTCTACGTCCGCGCGACCACCGAGATCGTGCTGCCGTCCGCCGGCAAGGGCTTCAGCGTGCGCGGGCCCAGCGGCAAGGAGACGATCGGCGCGATGGAGCTCAGCCGGGCGTCCGCCATCACGGACGGGGTGGCGCGCTTCACCACGGACCTGCGCTCGCTCCAGCCGGAGATCCCGGCGGCCGAAGCCGACGCGGCCACCCGGGCCTTCCGGCGGATCGCATCCGAGGACAGCCTGGTCCGCGCTCCACTATAGGGCGCCGCCCCGGCGCGCGGGGGTTGTGGCGCCCGAGTCCATGCAAGCTTGACCATAGATTACGGTAAACCCGCTTTTGCGCCTTGATTGCAGGGTCCGCATTCGCCATGGTCGCGCCGGTTCGAGGGGCGCGTATGATCAAGTCCGAACTGATCGCCAAACTTGCGGAAGAGAATCCGCACCTCACGCAGCGCGATATCGAGCGCGTTGTGGGCGTGATCCTCGAGCGCATGATCGAGGCCCTGGAAGACGGCGGCCGGGTCGAGCTGCGGGGCTTCGGCGCCCTTTCGGTGCGCTCGCGCGACGCCCGCGCCGGCCGCAATCCGCGCACCGGCGAACCGGTTGACGTGCGCGCCAAACACGTCCCCTTCTTCAAGAGCGGCAAGGAGCTGCGCGAGCGGCTGAACGCCGACGACGAGGGCTGAGCGAGGCTGGCCCTCTAACGAGGAGGGCCACATGGGCGTGTTCTCAGAGTTCCGCGAATTTATCCAGCGCGGCAACGTGGTCGACTTGGCGGTCGGCGTGATCATCGGCGCGGCGTTCAACGACATCGTCAAGGTTCTGGTCGACCAGGTGGTGATGCCGCCGATCGGCCTGCTGACGTCCGGCGTCGACTTCTCGAAGATGATGATCGTGCTGAAACCGGACGACCCGGCGACCCCCGCGAGCGAGCTGGTGGCGATCCAGTACGGTGCGCTGATCAACGCCGGCATCAAGTTCCTGATCGTGGCGTGGGTCGTGTTCCTGCTGGTGAAGGCGGTGAATTCCCTGCGCCGCGAGCATGCGGAGAAGGCCGAGGCGGCCCCGCCCGCCCCGACGCCGCAGGAGGCCCTGCTGACAGAAATCCGCGACCTGCTGAAGGCGCGGCAGGCCGGATAGATCTCATCGTTCGACGAACGCCGCTCGTCTCAAAGTTGAGGCGGCGCACCTTGCTGCGCGATAGGAGTGTTCGCCCATGTCCGGGTGAACTCCTGTCCGGCGGTGAACATGTCCGACCTACTGACCGTGGCGACCGCGCCGAAGTGGGCGCGCGACCTGCTGGCGAGCGAGATCGTGCCGGCCGACGGCGACCGTTCGGCCGTATGGCGGATCGCGCAAGACACATCCACCGCCACCATCTCCGACCAGTTCAAGGCCGACGCCGACGGCTATCATGCCCGCTATGCGGCGAGCGGCCATTTCCTGGTGCTGTTTCGGCAGGCGCTCGCAGCAAGCGGCGTGAGCGTCGCCGACAGTCCGCTGGTCCTCGACCTCGGCTCGGGCTCGGGCGTGAATTCGATCGTGCCCTGCCTGGAGCTTTTCCCGGGCGCGCGGCAGGTGGCTACGGACCTCTCGTACGAACTGCTCGCGATCCTCGCGGACTATGCCGAGCACGCGGGCTTCGCCGACCGCGTGCTGCCGGTGGTGATGGACGCGATGAGCGACCACGTGGCCCCGCGACGGTTCGACCTCGTCACCGGCGCCTCGATCCTGCACCACCTCGTGCATCCCCGGCGCGGCCTGCAGGTCGCCGCGCGCGCCCTGAAGCCCGGCGGGCACGCGATCTTCCTGGAGCCGTTCGAAGGCTACGGCCTGATGCGCCTCGCCTATCAGCGGATTCTCGCCGAGGCCGAACTGCGGCGCGATCCCCTGGCGGCCCCCGTCGAGCGGACGCTTCGCGCCATGGCGATCGATATCGCGGCCCGGACGGCGCCGGATCCCGCCGCGCCGCATTTCGCCCACCTGGACGACAAGTGGCTCTTCTCGCGCGAGCAGTTCGAGGCCATGGCGCGCGAGAGCGGCTTCGCGCAGGTCCGCTTCGTGCCGCACAACGACCATCCCACCCTCTATCGCGACGCGGCGGCGGTGCAGATCCGGCTCAGCACGGGCGATGCGTCCCTGGCGCTGCCCCCGTGGGCGCTAGCCATCCTGGACGAGTTCGACGCCGCCATCCCGCCTTCGGCCAAGCGCCTGTTCATGCTGGAAGGCACGGTGGTGCTCACCCGGGGCTGAGTCCGGACGGATTGGGCTTGCGGCGGGGTCGCCGGTCCCCTTAATCCGCAGCGCATGACGGTCACGGCCAAGATCTGCGGGCTCTCGACGCCGGAAGGCGTCCGCGCCGCCGTCGACGGCGGAGCCAGCCACATCGGCTTCGTCTTCTTTCCCAAGAGCCCCCGCAACATCGCGCCGGAAGCCGCCGCGCGGCTGGCTCCGCCGGCCAGGGCCCGGAACGTCAAGATCGTGGCCCTGGCGGTCGATCCGACCGACGCCGAGGTCGATGCGATCGTCGCCGGCCTTTCCCCGGACCTCATCCAGCTCCACGGCCGCGAGAGCCCGACGCGCGTGCGCGAAATCGGCCAGCGGTCCGGCCGCGGTCTGATCAAGGTGCTGCCGGTCTCCGAAGCCTCGGACCTCGCCCCCGCCGGGGCGTACGAGCCCCTGGTCGAGCACCTGATGTTCGACGCCAAGCCGCCGAAGGACGCCGAGCGGCCGGGCGGCCTGGGCGAGCCCTTTGACTGGACGCTGCTCGCCGGACGCCGGTTCGCCAGGCCGTGGCTGCTCGCCGGCGGTCTCGATCCCTGGAACGTCGCGCGGGCGATCTCGGCCTCGGGCGCGCCGCTGGTGGACGTTTCCTCTGGCGTGGAGCGCGGTCCGGGACTAAAGGACCCGGCCTTGATCACGGCGTTCCTCGACGCTGTACGCCGCGCCTGAGACGACTTTCGCCGCCATGAACGCGCCCGCCCGCCCCAACGATTACACCGCCTACCCGGACGCCAAGGGGCGCTTCGGCGACTACGGCGGCCAGTACGTGCCCGAGACCCTGATGCCTCTGGTCCACGACCTCAGCGCCGCCTGGGCGGCGGCCAAGGTCGATCCGGCGTTCCAGGCAGAGCTCAAGGGCTATCTGACCCACTATGTGGGCCGTCCCTCGCCGCTCTATTTCGCCAGCCGCCTGACCGAGCATTTCGGCGGCGCGAAGATCTACCTGAAGCGCGAGGAGCTGAATCACACCGGCTCGCACAAGATCAACAACTGCATGGGCCAGATCCTGCTGGCCATGCGGATGGGCAAGACCCGGATTATCGCCGAGACCGGCGCCGGCCAGCACGGGGTGGCGACGGCCACGGTCTGCGCCCGCTTCGGCCTTCCCTGCGTGGTCTACATGGGCGCGGTGGACGTCGAGCGGCAGAAGCCCAACGTCTTCCGCATGAACCTGCTGGGGGCCGAGGTGCGGCCGGTGACAAGCGGCTCGGCGACCCTCAAGGACGCCATGAACGAGGCCCTGCGCGACTGGGTCACCAACGTCCACGACACCTACTACCTGATCGGCACCGCCGCCGGCATGCACCCGTATCCGGAGATGGTCCGCGACTTCCAGTCGGTGATCGGCCAGGAGGCGCGCGCGCAGATTCAGGAGGCCGAGGGCCGGCTTCCGGACGCCGTGGTGGCCTGCGTGGGCGGCGGCTCCAACGCCATCGGCATCTTCCACCCGTTCCTGAACGACGAGGGCGTGAAGCTCTACGGGGTCGAGGCCGCCGGTGAGGGTATGGACACCGAGCGCCACGCCGCGGCGATCAACGGCGGCCGTCCGGGCGTCCTGCACGGCAATATGACCTACCTGCTGCAGGACCGCGAAGGCCAGATCACCGAGGCGCACTCGATCTCGGCGGGCCTGGACTATCCCGGGATCGGGCCGGAGCACTCGTG
Source organism: Phenylobacterium sp. (assembly GCF_024508875.1). Lineage (GTDB taxonomy): Bacteria > Pseudomonadota > Alphaproteobacteria > Caulobacterales > Caulobacteraceae > Phenylobacterium. Next base: position 36,874 of record NZ_JANINU010000094.1, on the reverse strand, counting down.
GCTCCACGACGTGGGCCGCGCCACCTATCTCACCGCCACCGACGCGGAGTCGCTGGACGCCTTCATGCTGCTCTCGAAGCTGGAAGGCATCCTGCCAGCCATCGAATCGGCGCACGCCCTGGCTCGGATCGGCGACATCGCCCGCGACGTGGGCAAGGGCGGCGTTGTGGTGCTCAACCTGTCGGGCCGCGGCGACAAGGACGTCGCCACCGTGGCGGCGCACCTTGGCCGTCAGATCTAAGGGACGGACGACTTGACCAAAGCCCGTATCGACGCCCGCTTCGCGGCCCTGAAGGCCGAGGGGCGCGCGGCCTTCGTGCCCTATGTGATGGCCGGCGATCCGGACGCGGCGACCGCTCTGGCGATCCTGAAGGGGCTGCCGGCGGCCGGCGCCGACCTCATCGAGGTGGGCTTCCCGTTCTCGGACCCCATGGCCGAGGGACCGCCGATCCAGCGCGCCGCCCAGCGTGCGCTCGCCAAGGGCATGACGCTGAAGGGGACGTTGGAGGCCATCGCCGCGTTCCGCGCCGAGGATCAGGCGACGCCGATCATCCTGATGGGCTATCTGAACCCGCTGGTGACCTGGGGCTTCGAGGCCTTCGCCGCCGAAGCCGCCGAGGCCGGGGTGGATGGTGTGATCGTGGTCGACTGTCCGCCGGAGGAGGCCGATCCGCTGGCGGACGCGCTGGAAGCCCACGGCATGGCCCTGATCTTCCTCACCACGCCCACGACGGACGACAAGCGCCTGCCCACGGTGATCCGACGGGCTGCGGGCTTCGTCTATTATGTCTCGGTCGCCGGGGTGACTGGCGTGAAGGAAGCCGACGCCCAGGCGGTCGCGCCGAACGTCGAGCGCATCCGCAAGGCTTCGGGACTTCCGGTCGCAGTCGGCTTCGGAATCAAGACACCGGAGCGAGCTTCGGCTATAGCGCAGGTCGCCGACGCCGTGGTCGTGGGGTCCGCGCTTGTGGACGAAGTGGCCGAAGCAGTGGATTTGAACGAAGACGTGACCCGGCGAGTTCTTTCCAAAGTGGAATCTCTAGCTAAGGCTGTGCGCTTCGCGCGTCGGGTCCCGGTCTGAAAACCATGGCGATGGCTGAACAGCGTAACGACAAACCCAACCGGCCGCCGGCCGAGCGCCGCCGCGGGTGGCTCTCCCGGATCGCGCCCGGCGTCCGTGGCCTGACCAAGAAGGACACGCCCGAGAACCTGTGGGTCAAGGACCCCGATTCCGGCGAGATGCTGTACCGGCCCGACCTCGAGGCCGCGCTGTGGGTCACGCCGTCGGGCGCCCACATGCGCATCGGCTCGAAGCTGCGCCTGGACTACACCTTCGACGACGCCCAGTACGAGCGCATCGCCACGCCGGTCGTGCCCGACGATCCACTCGGCTTTCCGGACGACAAGCCGTACCCCGAACGGCTGAAGGCGGCCCGCAAGACCACGGGCGAGCAGGACTCCATGGCCGTCGGCTACGGCCACATCCAGGGCCAGCCGACGGTCGTGATCGTGCAGGACTTCGCCTTCATGGGCGGCAGCCTGGGCATGGCCGCGGGCGAGACCTTCGTGGTCGCGGCCAAGGAGGCTGTGAAGCGCGGCGTTCCGCTGGTGATCTTCACCGCCTCGGGCGGCGCGCGCATGCAGGAGGGCACGCTGTCCCTTATGCAAATGGCCCGCACGACACTGGCGTTGAACGAGGTGAAGGCCGCCGGGCTGCCCTACATCGTGGTGCTGACCGACCCGACCACCGGCGGCGTGACCGCTTCGTACGCCATGCTGGGCGACGTGCACCTGGCCGAGCCCAACGCCACCATCGGCTTCTCGGGCCGCCGGGTAATCGAGCAGACCATCCGCGAAACCCTGCCGCCGGGCTTCCAGCGCTCGGAGTTCCTCGTCGAGCGCGGCATGGTCGATCAGGTGGTCGCGCGGAAAGATCTTCCGGAAAAGCTGAGTTCGATCCTGAAGACCCTTATGATGGGGCGTGAGCACTCGAAAGCCGCCTGATGTCCGGTAGATGCTCCCCGGCCAGGGGAGCTCGCGAAATGAGAGGCGGTTTAGCGCCCAAATCTCTCCGTTCGTGGCTGAAACCCCCTCTCCATCGGCGCTGTGCGCCGCTGGAGCTCCCTCATAGGGGGAGCATCTAGATGGTCACCGACCTTCCCCCCGACCCCGGTCACGACCCGATCCGCGCCTCGGACGCGGTGATCCAGCGCCTGCGCGCCAACCATCCGACGCTGATCGACCTGACCACGGGGCGGGTGGAACGCCTACTCGCGGCGCTGGGCCATCCCGAGAAGAAGCTGCCGCCGGTGATCCACGTGGCGGGCACCAACGGGAAGGGCTCGACCGTCGCCTACCTGCGCGCGATCGGCGAAGCCGCCGGGCTTCGCGTCCACGCGCTGACATCGCCCCATCTCGTGCGGTTCGCGGAGCGGATCCGGCTGGCGGGCAAGCTGATCACCGACGAGCAGCTCACCGACCTGACCGACCGGCTGGAAGCCGCCAACGCCGGCGAGCCCATCAGCTTCTTCGAGATCACCACCGTCCTGGCCTTCGCCGCTTTCGCCGAGACCCCGGCCGACCTGTGCATCGTCGAGGTGGGCCTGGGCGGCCGGTTCGACGCCACCAACATCTTCGACGCTCCCGCGGTCAGCGTGATCACGCCCGTGGACTACGATCACCTGGAGATGCTGGGGCCCGGCCTTTCCAAGATCGCCTGGGAGAAGGCCGGGATCATCAAGCGCGGTCGCCCCGTCGTCGTCGCGCGGCAGATGGACGAGGCGATGGAGATGATCGAGCGGGAGGCGGATGACCGGATGGCCCCCATGTTGCTGATGGGCCGCGACTTCGACGCCTGGGAGGAGCGGGGGCGCTTGCTGGTTCAGATGCCCGATCGTCTGCTGGACCTGCCCGCGCCCAGCCTGTTCGGCGGCTACCAGTTCGACAATGCCGGGCTGGCCGTCGCCGCGGCGCTGACGTTCGACCGGACCCTCAGCGACGAAGACCTGGCGAGCGGCGTCACGTCCACGGTCTGGCCGGCGCGGATGCAGCGCCTGACGGCGGGCCCGCTGGCGGAACTCGCCCGGGCGCGCGGCGCCGACCTCTGGCTGGACGGGGGCCACAATCCCCACGCCGGCCGGGCGCTGGCCGAAGCCGCGAGCCGCATCGTCGACCGCGACCCACGTCCGCTGGTGCTGGTCACGGGCATGTTCGCGCGCAAGGACGCCGAGGGCTTCTTCCGCCCCTTCGCCGAGATGCGGCCGCGGGTGATCGTCACCGGCTTCGACAGCCCCATCGCAGCGACCACGGACGAGCTGATGGAGGCTGGCGTCCGCGCCGGATTGCAGCCCGAGACGGCGGCGAACGTCTCCGACGCCGTGGCGCGCGCCCTTGAGACCGACGGCCCGGCGCCCCACGTCCTGATCTGCGGCGGGCTGCACTTTGCCGGCGAGGTCCTTGCGATGAGTCCCGAGACCTGGCCGACCTGAAGAGGTCTTTGGATGTTCGGAAAGCGCACCTGGCGCCTCGCCCTGCCGCTACCGTGGCTCGCGACACTGGCCGTGGGGCTGGTGGTGCTCGCGGCGCTGATCCACGTCTACGGGCGCGGGCCCGAGGTGATGTTCGGCTGGCTCATCGGCTGGCTAATCGTCAGCCGGATTGTGAACTGGGCCGTCAGCCGCCGCATGCCGAGGCGCGGCGGCGACTGACGAAGCCGATTGTCAGCTTAGGCTGCGACGCCCGCTTCGGCGAGCCATTCGAGGATCTTCTGCTTGGGCATGGCGCCGACCTTCATCGAGGCCATCTGCCCGCCCTTGAACAGCATCATGGTGGGGATCCCGCGCACGCCGTAGCGCGAAGGAGTGGTCGGGCTTTGCTCGATGTCGAGCTTGGCGATCGTCACCTTGCCGGCCAGCTCTTCCGAGAGCTGCTCCAGCGCAGGAGCGATCTGCTTGCAGGGGCCGCACCATTCGGCCCAGAAATCGACCAGGACCGGGGTCTCCGAACCCAGGACGTCGCTTTGGAAGGTGTCGTCGGTGACCTTCACGGTGCTCATTCGATAACTCCTGTGGCCCGATGGAATCGCCCAACGCGGCCTTTCGATCCCGCCATGTAGGCGGCGCCCACCCTTGTATCAACCGCCACGGCGGAGGTCGGCAAGGGTCTGGACGACGAGGTTTTCTGGAACCGGCATCAGCTTCGGCCCATCCGTCCAGACGATGGCGGCTTCGACACGCCGGCCCGGGAAGACGTCGGCCAGCACCGCTGAATAGAGCGCCATCTGCCGCAGATAAACCGGATCGGCGTCCTCGACGCGGTCGGGCGAGGGCCGGTTGGTCTTGAAGTCAACCACCAGCACGCGGTCGGGCAAGACGACCAGGCGGTCGATCCGGCCAGAAATCCTGAGGCCCGGCGGCAGGGCCTGGGCCGTCCCGGCCACGGCGATCTCGCCTCGCGAGCCGGGGCCGAAGACCTCGGCGAAGCGGGCGTCGTTCAGCACCGATAGGGCAGCCTCCGCCATCTCGGCGCGCTGCGGGTCCGTAAGGTCGGCTTCGCGAGCCAGGATCGCCGCCGCGCCGCCCGCGCGCTCGGCAGGCGTCAGGTCCGGCAGCAACTGCAACAGCCGGTGAATCAGGTCGCCGCGACGGAACCGGCCCAGCCCCTGGGCGGCCGCCAGTGGCGACGGCGCGGGCACAGCGGCGCCTTCACCGAGGTCGGAAGGCGAGGCGTAGCGGGCGTAGGCCTCGGGCTTCGCCACCGCCTGCGTCCAGGGCGGCAGGTCCGAGCGGCTGGCCGCCGCCGCCGCCTCGCCGCCCAAGGGTGTTGGGTCGGGGCCGTAGCGTTCGAAGGTCAGGTCGCCGCTCTGCACTGCGCGGACGTGGTCGGCGATGTCGGCATGGCCCAGCGCGTCGCGGATCGCGCCCCACCAGCCGCGCAGCTTGGCCTGATCCGTCCGCTCCGCCACGCGGCCGCAGAGGACGAGCCTGTCCCGCGCGCGCGTCAGGGCCACGTAGAGCAGGCGGTAGGCCTCGGCCTCCTCGCGCCCCGCGCGTTCGTCGCGCGCCTTCGCGGTCGCCTCGCAGTCGCGGGCGGAGGACGAGCACCACAGGAACCCATCGGCGCCGTCGTGTCGGACCCGGAGCAAAGGCGAGCCACGCGCGGTCTGGGTGAGCGTGGTCTCGGGCAGGAAGACGATCGGCGCCTCCAGGCCCTTGGCGCCGTGGGCGGTCATCACCCGCACCTCGCGTCGTTCGGCCTCCATCTCGCGCTTCACGGTGATGTCGAGGCCCGCCAGCTCGGCCGCCAGCGCCTCCAGGTCGTGTACGCCCCGGGCCTCCGCCGCCAGCACCTGGTTGAGGAACTCGTCCAGGGCGTCCTCGGCCTCCGCCCCCAGCCTGCGCAGCAGGCGCTGTCGCATGGAGCGGCCCTCGGCGCCCACGTAGCCCAGCAGCCGGGCATAGAGCTCGAACGGCGCACGGACGCTTGCTTCGGCGAGGGCGTGGACGAGGAAGGCGTGCGCGCCGGCCCAATCGGCCTGCTCCTCCGCCCGACGCTGTAGCCGGTCCCACAGCAGCTCCTTCCCGCGGCCGTGGGCGAGAGCATAGAGGCTGTCGTCGGACAGGCCGCAGAACGGGCTCTTCAGCAGGGCGGCAAGGGTGAGCTCGTCGGCGGGGAACAGCAGGAAGCGCGCTAGCGCCACCAGGTCGTCGAACACGATGTGCTCGGAAAGCGCCAGCCGGTCGGCGCCGGCCACCGGGATGCCCGCGTGCTTCAGCGCGCGGAGGATCTCCTCGAACAACGCGCGCCGGCGGCGCACCAGGATCAGCACGTCGCCGGCATGCGCCGGGCGGAAGCGGCGCTCGTCCTTGTCCCAGACCGCGTCGCCGCGGGCGATAAGCCCGGCGATCTCGCCGGCGATCCGTCGCGCCAGGCGGCGGTTGGCGCTGTCTTCGGGCTCGGCGTCCAAGGGGGCGTCCCACGCCTCGCGATCCTCGCCCTTCTTCTCGACTTCCAGCGGCCAGACGTCGACGCAGCCGGGATGTTCGCGGAGGAACGCCGCCGGCTCGTGGACGACCTGTTCGGGCTCAGCGCGCGGCTGGATCGCCTGGGCCAGTCCGGGCGGCGTGAACACGGTGTCGACGAAGCGGAGCACCTGGGGCGTCGACCGCCATGAGGTCAGCAGGTCCACCCGCTCCAGCCGGAAGCCGGCGCCGGTGGCGCGGTCGCGGTGGAACTCGAACTTCTGCAGCAGTTGCTCGGGCTGGGCGCCCTGGAAGGAATAGATCGACTGCTTCTCGTCGCCGACGACGAAGAGCTGGCGCAGGCGTCGCTCGCCGCCGACCCCCGCGCCCGAGAAGAACTCCTCGGTGAGCGAGTCGACGATCTTCCACTGCTCGGGCGCCGTGTCCTGCGCCTCGTCCAGCAGGATGTGATCGATGCCGCCGTCCAGCTTGTAGAGCACCCAGGCCGCCGCGGGCCGGTCGCGCAGCAGGTGGCAGGCCTTCTCGATCAGGTCGGCGAAGTCGAGGGCGCCCGCGTCGCGCTTTTCGCGGTCGTAAGCCTCCAGATAGGCGTAGGCCAGGATCAGGACATCGGCCGTGTCGGCCGCGACCTGGGCGGCGCGGATGCGCAGGCGCGCCTCGTGCAGCCGGGCCTGCTCGGCGAGGAGCTGCACCCGCAGGCCCTCGTGGGCCTTCAGGCCGCTGGTCTTGCCGACCCACTTGGCGGCCTCGCCCTCCCCCTTCTCGGTGAACAGCGCCGCCAGCGCCTGCTCGAACGTGGCGTCGGGATCCTCGGCGACGGCGGCGAGCTGCGCGGCGCACTTCTGGTCCGTGACCCCGCCCTGGCGCAGGACCTCGGCCGCGCCCCGCCAAAGCTCGCGGTCCATCCGGGCCATGACCTCCGCCGCGAGGGCGGTTGGCTCCGAGCCGAAGGGCACGTCCACGGCCCGCCAGACCCAGCCGAGGGCGCCCTCGAACCCACCCTCGCCGTCGAAGAAGGCCCTCAGCGCGCCGCGGCGGGCTTCGAAATCGGCGAACATCGCGTGGAAGCTCTGGAAATCGAGCTGCACCGACATGCGGCCGTAAGCCTCGCCGAGGCGGCCGCCCTTCATGGAGACCTCGGCCACCAGACGCCGGGCCGCCTGCGCCACGGCGGCCGAGGCGGCGTCGTCCATCACCCGGAAGCCCGGCGAGATCCCGGCCTCCAGCGGGAAGCGCCGCAGCAGCTTCTCGCAGAAGGCGTGGATCGTCTGGATCTTCAGGCCGCCAGGCGTCTCCAGCGCGCGGGCGAACAGGCTTCGGGCGCGGGACAGGTCGTCGAACGGGCGATCCTGCAGGGCGGCGAGTTTCGCGGCCAGTTCGGCGTCCGGCAGGACGGACCATTCGCCCAGCACCTGGAACAGCCGCCGCTGCATCTCGGCGGCGGCGGCCTTGGTGTAGGTGACGCAGAGAATGGTCTCGGGCTCCGCGCCCGCCAGCAGCAGGCGCGCCACCCGGTCGATCAGCGTCTTGGTCTTGCCCGAGCCGGCGTTGGCGGTGACGAAGGCCGAGAGGCCAGGGTCGGCCGCCAGCTTCTGCGGGTCGACGGTGCGGTCGGCGAGGTCGAGGCTCATTCGTCGCCCTCCTCGCCGCTGGTGGACCATTCGAAGACGCGGGCCAGGTGGTCGTAGTCGCTGACCCGCGCCTTCACGAACTGCGGGGCCACACGCGACAGGTAAGGCTGCGCGGGGTCGTCGAACCGGGCGATCAGCGTGTGCAGGCCCTCCAGCGCGCGGGCGGCGGCTTCGGCGCTCTCGTCGCCCGCCAGGGCGCGGGTCTCGACCTTGCCGGCCGGCTTGCGGCCTGTGACTTCGAGATAGGTCAGGTCGCCGGGTTTCACGGGGCCGAGATCGGTGAAGCCGCCGGCCTCCAGGATCGCGGCGGTCAGGGTGAGCTGCGGCGAGAAACCGGTCTGAACCTCCTTCTTCGAAGGCGCCTTGCCGGTCTTGTAGTCGAGGATGTGGCCGTAGCCCTCGGCCGTCACCTCGATGCGGTCGGCGCGGGCGTTGACCGTGAAGGCGCCGGCCGGGGTCTGGATCGTGCGCTCGCCCTTGAGCTCGACAAGGATCCGTCGGCCGTCGCGACGGTCACGCTCGAGCTCGGCGACCCACTCGGCGGCTTCCTTCGCGAGCGCGGCTTCCCGAGCCATGGCTTCGTGCGGCAGGCCGGCGGCCTCCAGGGCTTCCAGGTAGAAGGCGGCGAACTGTCCTGCCGCGTCGGGCGGGAGGTCGGCGGGGAATGTCTCGGCGAACCGCTCGAAGGCGGCGTGGATCGCGGTGCCCCGCGCCCGCGCGTCGGCCTGCTCGTCGGGCCGGTCCATGGGGTAGAGGCGCAGGATGTCGCGCGCCCAGACGGCGTACGGGTCGCGGGTCAGGGTCTCCACCCGGGTCACCGCCATGACCCGCGGTCGATGGGCCACGGGCGGGACCGGCGCCGGTCGGCGGAATGGCTCGTAGCCTTGGGGCGCGTCCAGGGCGCGGGCCCAGCCCAGCACGTCGGTATGACCGGGTATGGCCAGTCCCGCGCCCTTGGCGAGGGTTTCCAGCCGCCACAGCCAGCGCGACTTCACCGACGGCGCGCCCTCGCGGCGCTCGGTGTGAAGCAGGATCACCTCGGGGGCGCAGGCCGCCTGGGCGAAATCGTGGGCGGCCAGGCCCACGCGACGTTCGGGCGGCGGCAAGCCCAGCATTTCGCGCATGGGCCGCGACAGGAACGGGTCGGTCGGCGCGTCGCCGGGCCAGACGCCTTCCTCCAGCCCGGCCACTACCAGCCGATCCGCTCGCACGAGCCGCGCCTCGATGGCCCCCAGAATCCGCAGACGCGGGTGGGTGGCGCCGCCCGAGCGGACCGTCTCACCCTCCATCAGCCGCTGCAGCAGGTCGGCGAACTGGCGAGGGGTAACCGCGGGCAGGGCGTCGCCCTCGCGCACCAGGGCGCCCAGCAGCCGCGCCATGGCCTCGCCGCCGTGGCCGGCCCAGAGCTCGCCGGTTTCGCCGTGCTCATCCGCGGCCAAGGCCTCCATCGCCTCTACGACGCGCCGCGCCGCGGCGGCCGGCGTATCGGCCTCGCCGGGCCAGGCTAGGCCCGCCACAACGGCCTCCAGGCGCTCGGCGAGCGCGGTGGCGTCGGCCGCCTTGCTCTTGAGCCCGTCCCAACTGCGGACGCGGGGTCCACGCAGGGCGGCCGCCTCCAGCGCGGCGCTGTCGCCCAGGCGCGCGAATGAGTGCTTCAGCAACCCCAGCAGGGTCACCGGATCGGTGGGGTCGACGGCCGCCCGCGCGACCAGCGCCGCAAGCACCCCACAGCGGCTGCCGGCCAGGCTTTCGCCGGCGGAGGAGTCGGGGACGACGCCCCAGCGGGCCAGCTTGGCCACCACGCGACGCGCCAGCACCTGGTCGGGCGTCACCAGGGCCGCCGTGCGCTCGGGCGTTTCCAGCGCCTCGCGCAGCAGGAGCGCGGTGGCGGTGGCGGCTTCCTCCTCGGTGCGGGCGCTCACCAGCGACAGGCCGGAAAGCCCTTCGGCGATGGCGTCCGGGTGCTCGGCCCTGAGACTCTCGATGACCTGCAGCCAGTCGGCGGTCTCTTCAGCCGGCCGCAGCGCCTCGTTGACGACCCTGCGCCGCCAACGGCCGGCGCTCTCGGCGCGGATCGAGGCAGGCCATAGCGAGACCTCTCGCTTGGCGACGCGGGCTTCGTCCAGTAGCCGCCTCAAGGCGCCCTGAGGATGCTGCACGTCCACCTTGGCCCAGGCCTTGTCTGCGAGGTCCTGGTCGAGGCCGGGCAGGACGACAGCGCCCTTCGGCGCGGCCGCTACGGCGATCAGCAAGGCGCGGGTGGCCGGAGCGGTGCCGGTCGAGCCGGCGGCTACCAGCACGCCCCTCGGCGGCGTATTCGTCCAGACCTCGGCCAGGCGGCGCAGGAGGCGCACGCGCCGGTCGCTGACATCGACGACGCCCAGGCTCCGCAGCCGCTCGGGCCAGAGGCTCAGCGCCTTCTCCAGGAAGCTCCGGGAGACCTCCCAGTGCTCCGCGAGCTCGGCGCCTACGAGGCTGGCCAGCCGGTCGCCAACCTCGACCTCCTCGATCTGCAGGCCATCCAGGAACCCCCCCAGGGCGTCGGCCAGCTCCAGCGCCGCGCCGGCGCTGACCAGGCCTCCGGGGATATGCTCCGCGAGGTCGGAGACCAGGCGCGTCAGCTCAAACCGCCGCCGCAGGGGGTCGATGGCGGCGGGCAGGTCCAGCGCAAGGTCGCCGGGCTCGAACGGCGGCTCGCCGGCTTCCAGGTCGCCCAGCGGGCGCATCTGCGGCGGCAGCACGGCGCGTCCGCCGCTCGCCTTGATGAAGGCGTCGGCCAGGGCGCGGGCGCCGCGGCGGGTAGGGGTGAGCACGACGGCGTCGGCCAGGGCCTCGGGTCCGAGCGGGGCGAGGGCGTCGTACAGGCCCTGGGCCAGGTCTTCCGCGAACGGCCGGTGCGCCGGGATGTGGAACCAGCGGGAGCCCGGCCGCTCGAAGAAGGCCGCGGTCATGAGGCGGCAGCCTCGCTGCGCAGCCGCGCTTCGGCCTGCTCGCGCGCGGCCGGGTCGCCCACGTGCATCCAGAACGCGTCCATGACTGCGCCGTGCAGCCGGCCTTCGCGCTGCAGCCGGCGCCAGACCGGAACGATCGAGAAGGCGCCGGCCGGCTGGTCGTCCAGCACTTGCGGCTTCAGGATCGCGAAGCCGATGTTCGCGAAAGGCGTCGGCGGCTCGGGCGCGGTCGAGTGGGTCAGCCGGCCCGCCGCGTCCATGAAGAACCCCTGCGGCCCCTCGAAGCCGATGCCGTGACCGCGCTTCACCAGCAGCAGCAGGATGTCCATGGTGGCCGCGTTCCAGGCCGCCTTGAGGGTCTCCAGCGCCGGCGTGGCGCCCTCGATCCACAGCGAGTCGATGTTGGCGACGAAGATCGGCTCGCGGCCTAGCTTGTCGGCCGCATGCCGGATGCCGCCGCCGGAGTCGAGGAGGGCCGCGCGCTCGTCGGAGATCAGGATTTCCAGGTCGCGCCGCTGGCGCAGGTGCGCCTCCATCTCGTCGGCGAAATGGTGGACGTTGACGACGGCCCGCTCCACGCCCGCGTCGCGGAGGCGGTCGAGCACATGGTCGATCAGCGGACGACCGGCCACGGGGACCAGCGCCTTGGGCATGATGTCGGTGAGCGGGCGCATCCGGCTGCCGATCCCGGCGGCCAGCACCATCGCGGTCTTGGGGCCGGGGGTCACCGCCGCGCCTCCGGCGGCACGTGGCGGTCGAACCAGGTCTTCAGGCCGGCCAGAGCCGGGTCGGTCAGGTTGCGCTCCAGGTAGCGCCAGGTGCGCGGCATGAAGGCCTCGTATTGCCGACGGCCCAGCAGCGCCTGGCGGGCGAAGACCCGGCCCAGGATACGTGCGGCGTTGGAGCTGGCTAGCGCGCGGTACTCGGCGAGGAACTGCGCGCGGTCGAGCCGCGGCCGGGCCGCCAGGAACCGGTCCAGCATGGCGGCTTCCAGCTCGGGCGAGACGTCGCGGCGGGCGTCCTGCAGCAGGTGCGTCAGGTCCCAGGCCGGATGGGCCTTCAGGGCGTCCTGGAAATCGAGCAGGCCCACGCGCGCCACTCCCTGTCGCTCCGGCAGCCAGAGCAGGTTCTGGGCATGATAGTCGCGGTGTGTGAAGACGGCCGCGCCCGCCTCGCCCGCCACCCAAACGGGCGCCCAGAGCGCATCCCACTCGGCGGTGGCCTCCGCGCCGAAGGGCGCCAGGCCCGCGAACTTCCGCCAGAAGTCCAGGAAGGTGTCGGTGGCGATCTTGAGCGCCAGGGTGTCGTAGGTCAGGAGCGGCCAGGCGGCCTGATCGGCGAGCAAGACGTCGGGCGGGGGCTCGCCCTGCATCACCACCAGTGCGTCGACCGCGGCCTCGTACAGCGGCGCCTCGGGCGTCCCTCGCTCGATCAGGCTTGCGTAGAGCCCGTCGCCCAGGTCTTCCAGGACGGCGAGGCCCGCCTCGATGTCGTGGGCCAGGATGCGCGGCGCCGACAGGCCGCGGTCGCGCAACCAGGCGGCGGTGGTGACGAAGGCGGCCACCGAACCCGCGGCCAGGCGGGCGGCGGCGTTGTAGCCCAGGGCGATCCGCTCCGCCTCCGACGCGTCCGGCGGGCAGACCGTGCTCTCCACCGCCGGCGGCTGGTCCATGAAGATGAACTGGGACCCGTCGGCTCGGTGGAGCCGCTCGTAGCGGCGCGTGGAGGCGTCGCCGGACAGGAGCTCGCGGCGGGCGTCGGCGAAGCCTGCGGCGCGCAGGAATTCGTCCTTCAGGGCCTCGCGGTCAGAGCTCAAGCGTTCGTCCCTCCCAGGCGCCGTGCGGGGTCAGGGTCGCGCGGCGGCCATCGGCGTCTTCGGCCAGTTCGATCTCTACGTCGAGTCGGTCGGGCGGCAGGCGGCCCTCCAGGCGTTGCGGCCATTCGATGACCGCCGCGCCCTCGTCCAGCGCCTCATCCAGGCCGATCTCATAGGCCTCGTCGGGATCGGACAGCCGGTAGAGGTCGAAGTGGGCGACGGTCAGGCGCGGGCCCTCGTAGAATTGCACCAGGGTGAAGGTGGGCGACGGCACATCCTCGTCCGGCGTCGTCAGGGCGCGCACCAACGCTCGCGCCAAGGTCGACTTGCCGGCTCCGAGCGGTCCCGAGAGACAGACCGCCTCACCGGGACGAAGGGCGCCCGCGATCCTTGCGCCCAGCCGCGCCGTGGCCGCCTCGTCGGCCAGATCGACACGTGAGGCGCTCATGCGAAGACGCGGTGCGGGTCGGCCGCCAGCCCATGCTCCACATGCGCCTTCAGCCGCTCGGTCACCTGCGCGACGTCGCCCTCCAGCGCCCCCGGCGGGATCGGCTCGCCGACAACCAGCCGGAACTCGCGCCCCTGCTTGTTGAGCAGTTCGTGAAAGAGGGTGATGTCCCGCAGCTCGCCCGAGAAGCCGTGGAAGAAGTGGAACAGCGTGGACCACGGACCGTCCACGTGGATCGGCAGCACGGTCGCCTCATGCCTGCGGGCGATCGAGACCGCCGAGGCCATCCAGGGACTCTCAGCCAGACGCCCATCGGCCTGGCGTCGCGCGAGCCGGCCGGCGGGGAAGATCACCAGGCAGCGTTCGGCCTCCATCGCCTCCCGCGTGAGCTGGAGCGTGGCGCGCGTCTTCTCGCGAGTGCGCTTGGCTTCGACCCACTCCACCGGGATCAGCACCTCACCGAAGCGCGGTGAGACACGGTGGGCGTCGGCGTTGGCGTAGAAGCAGATTTCCGGACGCAGCGCCTTCAGGGCGTCGAACACGGCGATGCCGTCGGCGATGCCGGTGGGATGGTTGCAGATCACGACGAGCCGGCCGGCGCACGGCGTGCGGTCGAGGTGCGCTGTGGAGACCTTCAGCGACAGCAGGTCCGAGATGAAATCGAGCGCCGCCCGGCCAGGCAGGGGGGCGATGGCGTCGGCCATCCGCACCGCCTTCGCATAGTCCAGCATCGCATAGAGCAAGGGCCGGGCCGCGGGCCATAGGGGGCTGGCCGCCAACTTCGGGGCGCGCTCGGCGATCAGCATATCGACGATGTGGTCGTGGCGGCCCGCGCCGCGGACCGCGCCGGCCGGGGTGGCGAGCGTCATGGCGCTAGGATGACCTGTTGCGCCGGCCCGGAGCAAGCTGGCGGTCGGTGCGGCGCCGGCTCCGGTTCAGCTTCTCAGCCGGGCGATCAGCGCCGCCGTCGACGGATCGTGCTGGCCCGCCGGCCCGCCCTCCAGCTCGGCCAGGACACGGGTCGCCAGCGTCTTGCCCAGCTCCACGCCCCATTGGTCGAAGCTGTTGATCCCCCAGAGCACGCCCTCGACGAAGGTCTTGTGCTCGTAGAGGGCCACCAGGGCGCCCATCCGCTCCGGGTCCAGGCGGTCCAACAGCAGGAAGCTGGTCGGCCGGTCGCCGGGGAACGTGCGCTGCGGCGCCAGCTTGTCGATCTCGGCGGGCGACTTGCCGGCGGCGGTGAGTTCGGCGCGCACGTCGGCCTCGGTGCGTCCCACCAGCAGGGCCTCGGCCTGGGCGATGGCGTTGGCGAGCAGCTTGGTCTGGGCGGCGGGATCGCCCTCGCTGCCTTCGGCCACGGCCAGGATGTCGACGGGGACCACGTCGGTCCCCTGGTGGAGGAGTTGGAAGAAGGCGTGCTGGCCATTGGTGCCGGCGTCCCCGAACACACTGGCGGCGGTCGGGTGCGCGACGGGCAGGCCGTCGGCCGTGACGCGCTTGCCGTTCGATTCCATCTCGAGCTGCTGCAGGAAAGCGGCGAACAGGCGCAGGCGCTGGGCGTAGGGCACGACGGCGCGGATCGGGCGGCCAAGCCCGTTGCGATTGAAGACATGGGCCAGCGCCAGAAGCACCGGGGCGTTGGCGGCCAGGGGGGCGGTCTGGAAGTGCTCGTCCATCGTCCGCGCGCCGGCCAGCATGCGGGCGAAGACGTCGTATCCCAGGGCCACGGCGCACGAGAGGCCGACCGACGACCAGATGGAATAGCGGCCGCCGACCCAGTCCCAGAAGCCGAACACCTGATCGGCCGGAACGCCGAACGCCTGGGCCTTGTCCGGCGCGGCCGAGACGGCGACGAGGTGGCTGTCCGAGGCCGTTCCCAGTGTCGCGCGCAGCCATGAGCGGGCGGCCTCGGCGTTGGTCAGCGTCTCCAGCGTGGTGAAGGTCTTCGAGACGGTCACGACCATGGTCTCGGCGGGATCGAGGCCGGTCAGGGCCTGGGCCAGCTCGGCGGGGTCGACGTTGGCCACGAACCGCAGGTCGATCTGCGGGTCCAGCGGCTTCAGGGCCTCCCAGATCAGCCGCGGGCCTAGGTCCGAGCCGCCGATGCCGATGTGGACGATGGTGCGGAACGGCAGACCGGTGCACCCCGTCTTGCCGCCCGACCGCACCGCCTCCGCGAAGGCGGCCATGGCGGCGCGGGTGGCCTCGACCTCGCGGGACACGGGCTGGCCGTCGGCGCGGAAATCGGCGCCCTCTTGCGCGCGCAGGGCTATGTGCAAGGCCGGGCGGCCCTCCGAGGCATTGACGATTTCGCCGGCGAAGAGGCGGTCGCGGGCGGCTTCGACGCCAGACGCCTTCGCCAGATCCAGCATGACCGCGAGGTCGTCCAGCGACCAGGGCTGCTTCGAAAGGTCGATCTCCAGCCCTGCCGCGCCCAGCGTCAGATGCTTCAACCGCTCAGGCTCGGCGGCGAACAGGCCGGCGATGCGGCGGCCGCGTGCCGCGTCGGCGGCCTTGGAGAGGGCCGCCCAGGCGGCGTCGGACGTGGACAAGAGGACCTCTCTATTCGGCGGAGCCGTATTTCACGCTGCAGCCATAGGGCTTGGTGGCCGGCTGCGCCACGGCGCGCCCCGCCTTGATGTCGCCGAGGGCGGCCGCGACATAGTTCGTCGCGCCCTTGAGGCTCTCGGGATCGGAGTAGGGCCGGTCGTCGATCCCGCCCATGTAGGCGAGCCTGCCGGCCTTATCGACGATGAAGATGTGTGGCGTGCTCTTGGCCTCGTAGGCGCGGCCCACGGTTCCCTTGGGGTCGAGCAGGACGTCGGCCGAGGCGGCCTTCACCTCGCCCTTCCACTGGCGCGCCTGCGGGCCGGTCAGATAGCCCTGCATGCCCGGAGCAGACGAGATCACGGTCAGCCAGACCACGCCGTCCTTGGCTGCCTGGCGCTGCAGCCCCTGCATGTTGCCCGAGTTGTAGTGCTTCTGCACGTATGGGCAGCCGTTGTTGGTCCATTCCAGGACCACGGTCTTGCCGCGGAACTCGGACAGCGAGCGGGTCCGCCGGGCGGCGTCCACTGCCTGGAATGCGGGAGCGGGCTGCCCCAGCGTCGGCGAGGCGAAGGCGGGCGCTGAGACGGTCGTGGCGATGGCGATGGCGGCGAGGACGCGGGGCATGGCGGCTCCTTGCGCGGGTTGGATCAACTGGCTTTGCCGGCGGCGTCCAGGGCTTTCACGACGACGCCTTCGGTCAGGATCGACGGCAGGATAACCGGTTCCCCGCCCTTGGCGCCATACACGAGGTAGAGCGGTACGCCCGCGCGCCCGAAGCGGGCCAGTTCCGCAGCGATGGAGGCGTCACGCTTCGTCCAGTCGGCCTTGAGGTAGACGGCGTTGTTTCTTTTCAGCGCCTCCGACACCGCGTTGGTGGAAAGCGCGACGCGATCGTTCACCTGGCAACTGACGCACCAGGCGGCGGTGTAGTTGACCAGGACCGGGCG
This sequence comes from Phenylobacterium sp., assembly GCF_024508875.1. GTDB lineage: Bacteria > Pseudomonadota > Alphaproteobacteria > Caulobacterales > Caulobacteraceae > Phenylobacterium. The sequence continues at coordinate 20,550 of NZ_JANINU010000094.1, read as the reverse complement.
GCCCTCGGCCTGCAGCGTGGCGAGCTTCTCGGGCGTGTAGGCCTGCTCGTCCAGCTTCGCTTCGCCCGACGCGGTGGGCGTCTCGGCCAGCGAGTAGGCCGGCCACAGCACACCGCCCACTACGGCGACCGCGCCCACCAGCGTGGCCGCCGCCGCGAGCCCGACGTGATGACGACCGCTGGCGTGCTGCCGCTGGGCGGCGCCGGCGATCCAGGCGGCAAGGGCCAGGGCGACGGCCGCCCCCAGGATCCGCGGCACCGCGTCCGAGCCCACCTGCACCGTCAGAACCCAGACCAGCCAGGCGACCGCGGCGTACATCGGGAAGGCCAGCGCCTTCTTGAAGATGTCCATCCACGGACCCGGCCGGGGCAAACGGGAGAGCAGCCCCGGCACGAAGGCCACGGCCACGAACGGCAGCGCGAAGCCGATTCCCAGGGCCAGGAAGACGACCAAGGCCGCGGCCGGAGGCTGCGTCAGGGCCCAGCCGAGCGCAGGGCCCATGAACGGCGCCGTGCAGGGGGCGGCGACCACCACGGCGAGGACGCCGGTGAAGAAGCTGCCCGACAGGCCGCCGCGGGCCGCCAGGTCCGTGCCGACGCCTTGCAGCGACGTGCCGATCTCGAAGACGCCCGACAGGTTAAGCGCCACCAGCAGCATCAGGAGCGCCAGCGCCGCGACCACGGGCGGATCCTGCAACTGGAAGCCCCACCCGACCGCCGAACCGGCGGCGCGTAGCGCGATCAGGGTCGCCGCCAGGCCCAGGAACGTCACAAGCACCCCACCCCCGAACGCCAGGCCTTGCCGACGGGCCGCGGCGTCGTGGCCTCCGTGGCCGGCGAGCGACGCGGCCTTCATGGCCAGCACGGGGAAGACGCAGGGCATCAGGTTGAGGATCAGGCCGCCCACCAGGGCCAGGGCCGCGGCCGAGGCGAGGCCGAGGTTGGCCGCGCCCGCCGGCGCCGCGATTTTGACGGGCGGAGGTCCCAGGCCGGCGGCGCCGGCCGGAAGCGGACCGGCCGCGGCCGTCAGCTCGTAGGCCTTGCCGTCCACCTCGAGCACGCCGGCGAGGCTCTTCGGAGGGGTGGGCGACTGGAAGTCGTAGCCGGGCGGGAGGGACAGGGTGAGCCCCTCCGGACCACGGTCGATGGCCTGCGGCTTGGCGTGGTCGATGATCGTCCCGGCGAACGGGAAGAAATAGGCCCCGGCCATGTCGGCGCCCTTGAGGGCTGGCCCGACGATGGCCAGTTTCACCGCCTCGCCCTGCTTCTCGAAGGCGGCGGTCAGCCCGGCCGGCTTCGGGGCCTCGGCGATCGTGCGGACGATCTTCGCGCCCCACTGCGGATCGGCGGGGGCCGGACCTGCGGTGATCGGGAGCTGCAGCGAGAGATTGGCGTCCTCGGGGACGCAGATGTCGGCGCAGACCAGGAAGTTGGCGACCGCCTTGAGCGTGACCGTCGAGCCCGGCGCGGCGCCGGCCGGCGCGGTGACCGTGACCGGCAGCAGGACCTCGCCGTCGTAGCCGTAGTTCGTGAGCGGGCCGACCGGCAGGCGCTTCGGGGCGGGCCAGGTGAAGTCCGATGCGGTCCAGCCGGGCGGCAGGGTCCAGGTGATCTTGGTGGGCTCGCCGCTGTCCCCGGCGTTGCGCCAGTAGGTGTGCCAGCCCTGCTGGATCTTCTGGCGCAGGGCGACCGTCACCGTCTGGCCAGGCGCCACGCCCTGGCTCGCGGCGACCAGCTCGGCCGTCAGGTGGCCGGTGTTCACGGGCTGGGCCGCGGCCGCGCTCGACAGGATCAGGGCGGAAAGTGCGCCCATCAGGAACCGCATCATGACCTCAAGCTGCGCCGGCCGTGTGGGCGTTATATGGCGCGGTGTGTCCATAGCGCAAAGCGGGCTCGACTTGAGCCGTGCGCGGGCCATGATCGGGAATCACGTTCGCGAAGGAGACCCGGTGCCCGCTTCGTTCGACGACATCGAGATCGGCCAGGTGGTTTCGTTGGGCGCCTGCGCCGTGGACGCCAAGGCCCTTGACGCATTCGTCACCGCCTTCACGCCGGGCTGGGCGCTGGATCGCGGCGCGCCGGACGCCATGGTCTATGCGATCTGGGCCAAGCTGGACGCGGTGGCGGCCACCGACTGGCCGCAGACCAAGCGCCTGGGCGTGGACGCGCTGCGCTGGATGCGAAATCCGCCGGCCGGCGAGTTGCTGCGGGGGCGGATGACCGTCATGGCCAAGGACCCGGTGGGCGACGACAAGGGCATCGTCATCGCCCAGCACGACGTCCTCGACGAGGCCGGGCGGCTGGTCTTCAGTTGCCTGACCCGAAGCGTGTTTCAGAGGTAAGAGGCCATCCCTCCCCCGAAGGGGAGGGAGACGCTCGGCCCTAGGCGTTCGCGGCGGCCGGCTGCTCGTTCGCCTTGGTCAGCGCCAGGGCGATCAGGCGGTCCCAGCCGACGAGGCTGTGCATGTGGGCGTAGATCTGGCCCAGGGCGCCGTTGTCGCGAAGCTCGACGAACTTGGCCGGCGGCAGGGCGTTCAGCTTCTCTTCCGAGACGCCGAAGTACTCGGCGATCTTCTGGGGCTCGCCCGCGGTGCCGTCCGGGTTGGCCGGCGTGAAGGTCGCTTCCTTGGTCTCGAACAGGTCGAGGTCCTTCAGGAGTTGCACGAAGCTCATCGTGCGCTGACGCTCGACCTCGAAGTTGTTGCAGAACTCGATGCAGTTCTTCGTGTACTCGGTCGGCTCGCCCTTTTCGTCGAAGAAGGGCATGTCGAAGCCCTTGTCGACGATGAACTCGGCGTTGCGGTCGATGCAGAGCACCATCTGGTTGTTCTGTTCGTCGTTGGCGAACACGAACGGATAGCGGCGCACGTAGGCCGGGATGTAGATGCCGCTTTCGAACGTGCCGTCGTCCTTGACGAACATGTTCTCGCCAGCGTTCAGGCCCATCACCGCGATCGGCAGCTTCTCGTCGCCCACGAAGATGATCGGGCCGGTCACCGCGGCCAGCGGGAACTCGCCCACGGTCAGCGGGATGGCATGGCCGGCCTTGGCGAACTTGAAGGGACCGTCCATCCGCTTCACGCCGATCTTGCCGTGCAGCTCCTTCGCCAGGGGCTCGGGCTTCGAATAGAACAGCACGTTCCCGCTGAGCTGGCCCGGCGGCATCATTTGGGTCTCGGACATTACAAACCTTCGAATTCGTGGAGCGGCGACGCCGGCGTCCGGCCATGGCGCGCAAGGTCGCTCCCTCTAGCCGATCCGGGTTCGACGGGCAAATGCGGCCGCCCGCTTGCGCCGGAGCCGCGGAGCCCCTTCAATCGCTAGCAGAACACGTCACGCGAAAAGACGACGGGGAACGCCCACATGCCCATCTACTATCCCGACATCCTCGACCAGGGGACCAGGCCGCGCACGTTCAGCTACGGCGACAAGGACGTGATGCTCTACGCCCTGGGCGTGGGCCTGGGGGCCGACCCCATGAACGAGACCGAGCTGGCCTTCGTTTACGAGAAGAACCTCAAGGTCGTGCCGACCGCCGCCACGGTGCTGGCATCGGGCGCCGGCCGCGGCGAACCGCTGCCCACCAAGGACGGCCACCGCCCCAGCCAGCCGAACTACCTGATGCTCGTGCACGGCGAGCAGAAGGTGGAGCTGCACCGTCCGCTGCCGACGTCCGGGACCTTCACGACCGAGAGCCGCACCATCGGCGCGTTCGACAAGGGCAAGGACAAGGGCGCCGTACTGGTCAGCGAGACCGTCTGGCGCGACGAGAAGGGCGAGAAGGTCGCCACGCTGACGGGCTCCAGCTTCTGCCGGGCGGACGGCGGCTTCGGCGGGCCGGCGGACGGCGCGCCCGAGCCGCATCCTGTGCCCACGCGCGCGCCCGACAAGTCGGTGGACATCACCACGCGCGAGGACCAGGCGCTGCTCTACCGCCTGAACGGCGACCGCAACCCGCTGCACTCGGATCCGGAGAGCGCCAAGCGCTCGGGCTTCCCGCGCCCGATCCTGCATGGGCTGTGCACCTACGGCATCACCTGCCGCGCCGTGCTGCAGGAGGTGGTGGACTGGGACGCCGACCGTATCCAGAGCCATCAGGTCCGCTTCTCGGCGCCTGTTTTCCCCGGCGACACCATCACCGTCGACCTGTGGATCGATGGAAACGTGATCTCGTTCGAGGCGCGGGTTAAGGAGCGGAACGCCACCGTCATCAAGAACGGCAAGACGGTCCTTCGAAGCTAGACGAGCATCGCGTTGATCCGACACCTGCTGACCGCCGCGGCGGTCTTCGCCCTCTCCGCCTGCGCCTCGGCCTCCACGCCAGGCGCGCAGGCGTCCGACGCCTCGATGGGGCCGCGCCCGACGAAGCTGGCTGGCTATTTCGCAGCCAATCCGCTGGACGGGAAGACGATCCTGGGCCCGCCACCGGCGCCGGACTCGCCGCACGGCAAGGCGGATCGGGCGCTGTTCGAGGAGACGCGGAAGCTGGAAGGCAGTCCGCGCTGGAAGACCGCGATCCAGGACAATGACCTGTGGGGCGGCGGGGCGCTGAAGCGGTTCTCGTGCGCTCTCGGCGTCGACGTGAACGAGACGCAGACGCCGGTTACCTGGAAGATCCTGCACAAGATCGAGCTGGATGTGCGGACCGTGGGTACGCCGGCCAAGGACTTCTACGACCGCAAGCGTCCGCTGATCGGCAACGACGCGCCGCTGTGCGTGCCGCGCGAGGACTGGATGAAGACCAACGCGTCCTATCCATCGGGGCACTCGATGACGGCATGGTCCTGGGCGCTGGTGCTGACCGAGCTGTCTCCGGCGAAAGCCGACCCGCTGCTGACGCTGGGCCGTGAGTCCGGCGAGAGCCGGGTGATCTGCGGCGTGCACTTCATCTCGGACGTGGAGGCGGGGCGCAGCCTGGGCTCGGCCATGGTGGCGCGCCTGCATTCCGAGCCGGCGTTCCAGGCGGACATGGCGGCGGCGAAGCGCGAGATCGCCGTTGCGAAGGGTAAGCCGCTCGGGTGCGACGGCTAGGTCCGCCTAGCCACGAACACCACATGCCGCCGCAGCGGATGGCCCTCGACCAGCACGGGGTGGTCGAAGTCGCGGGCCGGATCGTGCGCCATGCCGATGCGGCGCATGACGGCCTGGGAGCGGACGTTGTTGTGCGCCGTGAAGGCGATCAGCTCGTCGCGGTCCAGGTTCGCGAACCCCCAGGCCAGGACGGCCGCCGCGCCCTCGGTGGCGAGACCGGTCCCTTGCGCCTCGGGCGTCAGCCGCCAGCCCAGCTCCACGCCGGGGGCCGGAGGCAGCTCGTCGCGCACGATCTGCAGGCCGATCATGCCGATCAACTTGCCGTCCGCCTTCCGCTCGGCCGCGAAGAAGCCGAAGCCGTGCTGAGCGATGTGGGCGTTCACCCGGGCGATGGTCGCGTCGGTCATCTCCGCCGTGATCGGCCCGCCCAGCCATTCGTTGACGCGCGGATCGGCGTTGATCGCGGCCATCGGCGCGCGATCCTCATCGCGGAACGCCCGCAGGATGAGGCGATCCGTCTCGATCATCAGGCGGGCCGCGGGCTGGCCAGCGCGCCGTAGAGGTCGGTCCGCCGGTCGCGGAAGAAGCCCCAGGCGGCGCGGTGGGTCTGCAGGAAGTCGCGGTCGAAGGTGGCAGTGATCACGCCCTCGTCGTCCCGGCCCAGGTCGCCCATCAGGTCGCCCCGGTGGTCGGCGATGAAGCTGGAGCCGTAGAAGCGCTGGCCGCCGTTGGGATAGCCCTCCCAGGGCTCGAAGCCCGTGCGGTTGGCGCCTACGACCGGGATCACGTTCGAGACCGCGTGGCCCTGCATGGCGCGTCGCCACGGCAGAGCGGTGTCCAGGCTGGGGTCGTGCGGCTCGGAGCCGATGGCGGTGGGGTAGAACAGCACCTCGGCGCCCATCAGCGCCATGGCGCGGGCTGCCTCGGGGTACCACTGGTCCCAGCAGATGCCGACGCCCACGCGGCCGAAGCGCGTGTCCCAGACCTTGAAGCCGGTGTCGCCTGGCCGGAAGTAGTACTTCTCCATGTAGCCAGGGCCGTCGGGGATGTGGCTCTTGCGGTAGACGCCCATCAGGCTGCCGTCCGCGTCGGCCATGACGAGGCTGTTGAAGTAGTGCGGGCCCTCGCGCTCGAAGATCGAGATCGGCAGGACGACGCCCAACTCGCCCGCCAGCGGCGCCAGGGCCTTCACGCACGGATGCTCGCGCCACGGGTAGGCGGTGGCGAACCAGCGCTCCTCCTGGGCCACGCAGAAGTAGGGCCCCTGGAAGAGCTCGGACGGCAGGATCACCTGGGCGCCCTTGGCGGCCGCCTCGCGGATGAAGCCCTCGGTCTTCTTGATGTTGGCCGCCAGGTCGTCGCCGTACGACGTCTGGATGGCGGCCACCGTAATCTCGCGCGACATCAGGCCGGCTCCTGCTGGGTGATGCAGTGGAAGGATCCGCCGCCGCTCAGGATGGCGTTGGAAGGCAGGCCGATCACCTCGCGGTCGCGAAACACCTCCTTCAGCGCACCCACGGCGAACTGGCCCGGCTGATCGGCATAGATCGGCACGATGACCGCCTTGTTGGCGATCAGGAAGTTCATGTGGCTGGCGGGGACCGGGCGGCCGTCGTCGCCGTCGATCCAGCCCGGGGAGGGGATGCGGACCACCTTCAGCTTGCGGCCCTCGGCGTCGGTCATCTCGGCCAGACGCCTGGCGGCGTCGTCGAAGGCGGGCGCGTTCGGGTCGCCCTTGCCCCAGGCCACGGGGATCGCGACGGTCGCCGGCGCGACGAAGCGGGCCAGGTTGTCCACGTGGCCGTCGGTGTGGTCGTTGACCAGGCCCTCGCCCAGCCACAGCAGCTTCTTCGCACCCAGCGCCCTGCCGAGCGCCTCGGCGGCGATCTCTTCGGTCCAGCCGGGATTGCGGTTGCGGTTGAGCAGGCACTGGCCGGTGGTCAGCACCGTGCCCGCGCCGTCGTGGTCGACGGCGCCGCCTTCCAGGATGAAATCGCTCTGCACGAGCGGCGCGCCCGCGGCGGTGGCGATTTGCGTGGCGACGGTGTCGTCGTGCTCCAGCTCGTACTTGCCGCCCCAGCCGTTGAAACGAAAGGCGTGCGCCTTGCCCTGCGCGAAGATCGGGCCGGTGTCGCGCAGCCAGATGTCGCCGAACGCGCCCGGGACGATCTCGATGTTGGCCAGGCCGCCCAGCATGTCGCGGGCGGCGGCCTCGCCATCCGGATGGCCGGTCATCAGCTTGACCGTCTCGCCGCCGACGCCCGCGAGCGCGCGGGCCAGCGCGGCCACCTCGGCCTGAGCGGGCTCGAGGTTGTCTTCCCAAAGGTCGGCATGGCTGGGGAAGCCCAGCCACATCGCCTTGTGGGGCGCCCATTCCGCGGGAACGACAAAGCTCATCTGACGCTCAGACCTCCAAAAGCCGCGCGCAGATGGCCCCCGGGGCCCCCCACGTCAAGCATTCCCCAAAAGAGAAAGGGCGGCCGCATCGCTGCGGCCGCCCCGTTCCCACGTCCGTGTCCCGGACCTGCCTGTCCTAGTACTCGACGTGCAGGGTCAGGATGAAAGTGCGACGGTAGCCCGGCTGGCCCAGAGCCGTGCCGGTCAGGTTCGTCGTGATGTCGCCCAGGTAACGCTCGTCGAAGAGGTTCCGGACGTTGCCTTGCAGGTAGGTGTTCTTCAGGCCGAACTGGTCGAGCTTCACGCGCGCATCGAGGTCCCACAGCGTGTAGCCGTTGAACTTTTCGGTGTTGACCAGGTTCGTCCAGCGATCGCCGACGAACTTGCCCTGCACCCCAAGGCTCAGGACTTCCATCGGATCCCACTGGACCCGCACCGAGCCCTGGTGCTTCGGCGTCTCGTACATCTCCTTGCCCTTGGTCGCCAGGATGCCGGCCACCGCGTTGGGGATGTTATCCTTGATCTCGGAGTCGATGTACGAATACGAGCCGTAGACGCTCAGCTCCTCGGTCGGCTTGAAGCCGGCCTGGATGTCGAAGCCCTTGTAGTCCACGTCGCCGACGTTCTGCGAGAAGGCGACGCCCGACGGCTCGTCCAGAACCCGCTCGATGCGGTTCTTGAACTTCGTCATGTAGACGCCGGCTTGCATCATCAGGGTGCCGGTCTGGTAGCGCAGGCCCAGGTCGTAGGTGTTGGTGCGTTCCGGACCCGGGTCGACCAGGATCTGGTCGTACAGGTCGTCGGTGCGCGGCGCCGACAGGGTCTCGGCGTAGCTGCCGAACACCGTCCAGTCCTCGGTGATCTTGTAGCTGGCGCCGACGTTCGGCAGCACGTCGTCATACTTGCGCGTGAACGAGCGCGGCTGGCCGTAGCGCAGCGTGGCGCTGGAGTTCAGCGTCGCGGCCGGGAAGGTCACGAGCGGCTTGCCCGTGCCGTCGTTCGTGCCGGGGACCGGCGTGCCGACCTGGGTCGTGCAGTACGCGTTGAACGTGTTCTGCTGGTAGCAGTAGTTGTTCAGGTCGCGCTTGAAGAACGGGGCGCGCAGGCCGACGTTCAGCAGCAGCTTGTCTTCCAGGAACCGGCCCCGGTATTCGGCCGACACCTGGTTCAGCAGCGCCACCGAGTAGCGGTCGCGGCGACGCAGGTTGGTGCCGTCGGGCAGGGTGATCGCCTTGCCGTAGCCGTCCTTGCCGCCGAAGGGGTTGGCGGGCGTGCCGTCGGCGTCGACGTAGCCGATGTCACCGGTCTGGCGGTGCTTGGCGCGGTCGAAGGTGTAGGCGACGCGGACGCTCTGGTTGTCGGCGAACTTCCAGATCAGCGACGAGGTGACGCCGTAGCGGCGGGTGTTCGTCGTGTTCGGGCGGTACAGGTAGACGCGGTCCAGGATGTCGCCGTCGCCGTTCAGGTCGACGCCGGCCGCCGAGGAGTTGCCGCGGAGCTGCGGGTCGTTTTCCGCGAAGATCTGGGCGCCGCCGCCGTTGGCCAGCACGTACTGGAACGACGGGTCGACGGTGAGCGTCAGGGCGTCGGTCAGACGCCAGCTCGACAGACCGCGGATGTTGCCGGTGTTCGATGGGTTGATGCTGAAGTCGTAGTAGTTGCTCGGGCAGGTGAACGCGCCCGAGTTGTCGACCTGAGCCGAGCCCGCGGCCGGGGTCGGACGCAGGCAGGTGGTCGGCGCGACCATGCTGGTGTCCGGCGCGCCCGTGGTGGTGACGCCCTGGCGCTGGAAGGTGGCCAGGTTGATCCGGTTGATGAAGTTGTTGCGGTTTTCGTTGTAGTTGAAGATCAGGCTCGCTTGGCCGACCGTCCCGAAGTCCTGGTCGATGCGGGCGTTGAACTGCTTCTTCTGGATCTTGCCGGCCGGCTTCAGCGGCGAGTTATGCGGCTTGAACAGATCGTTGCGGGTGTAGAGGCCCGAGATCCAGGCGCGCGTGCCGAACGGACCGATCTCGCCGGTCTCGATGGTGCCGTAGTAGCGCTGGAAGTCGTCGGAGCCGAAGCCCACTTCGCCGCGGACGCCGAATTCCTTCGAGGCCTTGCGGGTGACGTAGTTGATCGTGCCGCCCGCGGCCGCCGCGGTGGGGCTGTCGACGTCGGTCGTGCCCAGGTTGACGGTCACGCGCTCGATCAGGTCGGATTCGAGCTGCTGGTTCGGGTAGATCGCGTAGTTGCCGCTGTCGTTCAGCGGAACGCCGTCCTGCAGCAGCGCGATGCGCTGGGAATCGACGCCGCGGATGGTGATGTCGCCGCCCGACGAGCCGAAGGCGTCGTTGTTGGTGAAGTTCACCGACGGCAGCAGGTTGATCGTGTCGAGGATCGTCTGACCCGGCGCCTGGCGCTCGATCAGTTCCGCCGTGATGGAGGCGCGCGCCTTGGGCTCGGTTTCGGCGACGATGGCGCCGCCCAGGTTGCGCGGGCCGGTGCTGCCCGTGACGACCAGTTCTTCGACGATCGCCGTACCGGTGGATTGCGCCAGCGCCTGGCCCGAAATCAACAGGCCGGTGGCAAGCGCCGTGGTCGCGCACAGCGCGCGGCTCAGTTTGCTATTCATAGAGTAGACCCCTTCCCACAGACTCGAACGAAAGGGCTCCCCTCAGGCGCCCTTGAGTCTTCGGGCCCCTATAACGCCAAAAATCCGGCCGTTGGTGACACTTATGCGACGCCGGTCCCGAGACTGTCACACTGAGGCAAATGCGCATCAGTCCATTTGCGATACCCTCGGAGCACACTAGGTTTCGCGGCCTTCGAGGAACGAAATGTCGCAAAGCCTTCCGCCGCAAGGGACTGCTCGTGATCTGCGCGCCGCCGTCCTGCTGACCGCGGGGCTCACTTTGGCGCGGCTGGTCGCCCTGTTCCGCACGCCGCTCGAACTCTATCCGGACGAGGCGCAGTACTGGCTTTGGTCGCGGACCCTCGACTTCGGTTACTATTCGAAACCTCCCGTGATCGCCTGGGCCATCTGGGCGACGACGGCGATCGGCGGCGACACCGAGGCCTGGGTGCGCCTCTCCGCCTGCCTCTTTCAGGCGGGCGCGACGATGATGGTGTTCCTGATCGGCCGGCGGCTCTACGGGGGGGCGACGGGTCTGGCGGCGGCCGCTCTCTACGCCCTGATGCCCGGCATCCAGCTCTCCGCACTGGTGGCGGCCACCGACGCGCCCCTGCTCTTCTTTCTGGGCGTCACCATCCTCGCCTATGTGATGCTGCTGGAGGCTGAAGGCCGCCACCGCGTCCTGCTCGCGGCCGGCCTCGGCGCGGCTCTGGGCCTGGCGTTCCTGTCGAAATACGCCGCGGTCTATTTCGTCATCGGTCTGGCGGTCCATCTGGCGTTGTCGAAGGCCGCGCGGTCGGCGTGGAGCCTTTCGGCCGCGGCGGCGGCGCTGGCGGCCTTCGCGGCGGTGCTGGCGCCCAACCTCGCCTGGAACGCCACGCACCATTTCGCCACCTTCCAGCACACCGCGTCCAACGCGGCCTGGAGCGGGGTGCAACTGTTCAATGTCGCCGAGATGGCCGCCTTCGTGGGCTCGCAATTCGGCGTGTTCGGACCGGTTCCGCTGGGCGCCCTGCTGGTGGGCCTGGTCCTGGCCGCCCGGCGGCGCAGCCTCGATCCGCGGGACCTGACGCTACTCTGCTTCACCCTGCCACCGCTGGTGATCGTGACTGCCCAGGCGTTCATCAGCCGCGCGAACGCCAACTGGTCGGGCGCGGGCTACCTCGCCGGCGCGGTGCTGGTCGCCGCCTGGCTGATGCGCTGGCGCGCCCGGCGCTGGCTTGTCGCGGCCCTTGCGATCCAGGGCGCCGTCGCCGCCTTCTTCCTGGCGGCGGTCATGTCGCCTGACCTGGCGGACAAGGTCGGCCTGGCCAACGGGCTGAAGCGGGCCCGTGGCTGGTCCCAGACGACGGACCTGATCCTGGACCGCGCGGCGCGGGAGAAGGGGCTGACGGCCATCGCGGTGAACAACCGCTTCCTGTTCTACGCGGTCAGCTACTACGGCCGCGACCGCCTGGCGTTCGGCTATCCGCCACTTGCGAGCTGGCTGCTCATGGAAGGACCGAGGAACCAGGCCGAGACCACGGCCCCGCTCACTGCTTCGATCGGCCGGCGGGTGCTGATGGTGTCGTACGAGGGCTGGCGCCGCTCAGAGATGCAGGCCGATTTCCGCGCCACCCAGGGCTTGGAGATCGGCTCGGTCTGGCTGGACCGGCGCCACAAGCGCCGTGTCGAGATGTTCATCGGCGAGGGTTTCGCCCCGCGGCCGCGGACGGCGCGGGACGAAGACCCTGGCGTCTGAGACCTAGCTCTTGCCCCAGATCACCTGGAGCACCCGGTCGCGGCCGCAGCCGATCCGGTAGCGCTCATAATGGCCGGGGTTCTTCTTGTAGAAGTCCTGGTGATAGGCCTCGGCGTTGTAGAACGGCGCCGCGTTGCGCGTGGTGACGGTTATCTTCGCGCCGAGCTGCTTCTCGTATTTCGCCTTGGCCGCGTCAGCGACCGCCCGCTCCTGGGCGTCGCCCGCGAAGATCGCGGTGCGGTAGGACGGACCCTTGTCGCAGACCTGGCCTGTCGGATCGGTCGGATCGATGTGATGGTAGAAGACGTCGACGAGCTGGGCGTAGCTGACCTTCGACGGGTCATAGGTGACCTTCACGGCCTCCAGGTAGCCCGAGTGGTTCTCATAGGTCGGGTTGGGCGACATACCGCCCGAATAGCCCGAGACCGCGGCGGTCACCCCCGGCGTGGCCTCGAAGAACTTCTCGACGGTCCAGAAGCAGCCGCCGGCGAAGACGGCCGTCTTGGTGGCCGCCGCCGGCGCGGCCGAGGCGAGAAGGGTCGCGGCCGCGGTGGTCGCGGCAAGGAGCAGGACTTTCATGGACTTCAGCATTCCTCACGTCTTGCCCGCCCGGCAAGCGCCTAATGGGCATTACGTGAGCACGGCTGTGGCGGCTTCAAGGCCCTTCCGCCACGAACGAAGCTACGCTGTCGTCTTCTCCGCCACCTGGAAAGCGGCGGCGGTCTTGGCCTTCACCTCGTCGAGCGTGACGCCGGGGGCCATCTCGAGCAGCGTGAGGGGCTTCTTGCCGCGGCTGACATCGAAGACGGCCAGATCGGTGATGACCAGGTCGACGACGCCCGCGCCGGTCAGCGGCAGGGTGCAGGCCTCGAGGAGCTTGGGCGCGCCGGTCTTCTCCGTGTGCTCCATGACCACGACCACGCGCTTGACGCCGGCGACGAGGTCCATGGCCCCGCCCATGCCCTTGACCATCTTGCCGGGCACCATCCAGTTGGCGAGGTCGCCGTTGGCGGCCACCTGCATCGCGCCCAAGATGCTGAGGTCGATGTGGCCGCCGCGGATCATCGCGAAGCTGTCGGCCGAGCTGAAATAGGACGACATCGGCAGGGCGGTGATCGTCTGCTTGCCGGCGTTGATCAGGTCCGCGTCCTCCTCGCCCTCGTAGGGGAAGGGGCCCATGCCCAGCATGCCGTTCTCGCTCTGCAGCGTCACATGCATGCCGGTGGGAATGTAGTTGGCGACCAGGGTCGGGATGCCGATCCCCAGGTTCACGTAGAAGCCGTCCCTAAGCTCCTGCGCCGCACGGGCGGCGATCTCGTCGCGGGTCCAACCCTTGGCGTCCTGGGCCATGTTACGCGATCTCCCGCTTGCGGACGGTGCGCTGCTCGATGCGCTTCTCCTGGGCGCCCTCGACGATGCGGTCGATGAAGATGCCCGGGGTGTGGATGTTGTTGGGGTCCAGCGCGCCGGTCTCGACGATCTCCTCGACCTCGGCCACGCAGACCTTGCCGGCGGTGGCCATCATCGGATTGAAGTTCCGGGCGGTCATCCGATAGATCAGGTTGCCTTCGTGATCGCCCTTCCAGGCCTTCACGATCGACAGGTCGGCGGTCAGGCCTCGCTCCATGACATAGAGCTCGCCGTCGAACTCGCGGACTTCCTTGCCCTCGGCCACCAGGGTGCCGACGCCGGTCTTGGTGAAGAAGGCCGGGATGCCGGCGCCGCCGGCGCGGATGCGTTCGGCGAGGGTGCCCTGCGGGTTGAATTCCAGCTCCAGCTTGCCCGACAGGTACAGCTCGGCGAACAGCTTGTTCTCCCCGACGTACGAGCTGATCATCTTGCGGATCTGGCCGCCGGCCAGCAGCACGCCCAGGCCGAAATCGTCGACGCCGCAGTTGTTCGAGACGACCGTCAGGTCCTTGCGCCCCGAGGCGCGGATGGCCGCGATCAGGTTCTCGGGAATGCCGCAGAGCCCGAAGCCCCCCGCCATGATCGTCATGCCGTCGAAGAGCCGACCCGCGAGCGCCTCGACCGCGTCCTTGGAAACCTTGTCCGCCATGCTCGCCAAATACGCTGCAAAACGGCGGCTGGGAACCGGGGCGAGAAAAATTCATCGATTGATGATTTGAAGGTCACACCCACGTGTCGGAGGCTAGAGTGGAGCTCCCATGCACGCCGATTCCTTCCTCATCCAGGCGCTGGTCTACCTGACGGCCGGCGTGGTCTCGGTGCCGATCGCCAAGCGGCTCGGCCTGGGCTCGGTCCTCGGCTACCTCATCGCGGGGGCGCTGGTGGGGCCGTTCGTGCTCGACCTCGTGGGCGAGGCGGGCGACGTGATGCGCTTCGCCGAGTTCGGCGTGGTGATCCTGCTGTTCCTGATCGGGCTGGAGGTTCGCCCGGCGCTGCTTTGGCAGATGCGCACCTCGATCTTCGGTTTGGGCATGGCGCAGATGCTCGCGACCGCCGCGCTGGTAGGCGCCGTCGCCCTCTTGCTGGGCGCCGGCTGGCGGGTCGCGGCGACCGCAGGCCTGATCCTGGCCATGTCCTCCACCGCCATCGTCCTGCAGAGCCTGGAGGAGAAGGGGCTGCGCCAAGGGCCGGTCGGGCAGGCGGCGTTCGGTGTGCTGCTGTTCCAGGATCTCGCGGTCATTCCGCTGTTCGCATTCCTGCCCCTGCTGGCGGTCGGCCACCAGGCGGGCGCGGCGCCGGCGGCCGGCCACGGCGGCGGCAACATCCTGCAGGGGCAGCCCGAATGGGTGGGGGTGCTGGCCACCTTCGCCGCCGTCGCCTTCGTCGTGGTGGGTGGGCGCTACCTCGTGCGGCCCATGTTCCGCTTCATCGCCGCCGCGCGGCTGCGCGAGATCTTCACGGCCTCGGCCCTGCTGCTGGTCGTGGCGGTGGCGGCGCTGATGGAGATGGTGGGCTTGTCGCCGGCGCTGGGCGCGTTCCTGGCCGGCGTGGTGCTGGCCGAGAGCGAGTTCCGCCGGGAACTGGAGACCGACATCGAGCCGTTCCGCGGTCTGCTGCTCGGCCTCTTCTTCATCACTGTGGGCGCTGGGCTGAACTTCGGGCTCGTCATGGCCCAGCCCGTGCTGGTGATCTCCCTGACCGTCGGGCTGATGGCCGCCAAGTTCCTCGCCATGTGGGCGGTGGGGATCGTGTTCCGGAAAGGTCGGCGCGACGCGGCTACCGTGGCGGTCTCACTGGCGCAGGGCGGGGAGTTCGCCTTCGTCCTGATCGGCTTCGTCCTCGCCGCGCGCGTCCTTACGGCGGAGCAGGCGTCGCTGATCACGGCGGTCGTCGCGCTGTCGATGGCGCTCACCCCCGTCGCCTTCGCCCTCTACGAGAATCTTTGGCTGAATCGGGCCTCGGGCCTGGCCGAGCCCGAGGACCTGCCATTCGACGATGGGGCGCCCGACGCCATCGTCGCCGGCTTTGGCCGCTTCGGACAGATCGCCACCCGTCTCCTGATTTCCAACGACTTCAAGGTGGTGCTGCTGGACAGCTCCATCGAGCAGATCGACACGATCCGTCGGTTCGGCTGGCAGGTGCACTACGGCGACGCCTCGCGCCTCGACCTGTTGCGCGCCGCCGGCGCCGACAAGGCCAAGCTCCTGCTGGTGGCCATCGACGACAAGGATAAGGCCATCGAGCTGGTGAAGGCCGCGACCGAGTACTTCCCGAACCTCACCATCATCGCCCGCGCCTTCGACCGGCGGCACGCCTACGAACTGGTGCGAGTGGGCGGCGACGAGATCGTGCGCGAGACCTTTGAGAGCGCCCTGCTCTTCGGCAAGAAAGCCCTCCTGCGTCTGGGGCTGTCCGAGCGGCGTGCGGCCAAGGCGGTCAGCCTGTTCCGCGACCACGACAAGGCGCTCTTCAAGCGCCTGGCCCCCACCTATGGCGAGGAAGAGCGCTACGCCATGGCCGTGCGCGACAGCCGCGAGACGATGGAGCAGCTCCTCGCCGCCGAGATGCGGCGGCTGCGCAAGGAAGAAGCCGAGGAGGCCGACAACGATACCGCGGAAGGGCGCCGGCTGGAGGCGAGCTGACGCGACCTTGCACCAAGGTGGCGACCGCGCTGCGCCGGGTGTAGAACGCCGGCATGAGCCAAGCCCTCGACCTCCAAGACAAAATCGAGCCCGTCTCGTTCGAGCTCTTCTCCAAGGACTTCAAGGCGTTCACGCAGCGCCTCGGTGACAGCTATGCGCGCTGGGGCTTCGCGGTGATCTCCGACCACGGCCTGCCGCAGGACAAGGTCGACGCCGCCATCGACCAGATGAAGCGGTTCTTCGCCCTCCCCGAAGAGACCAAGCTCAAGTACAAGCTGCCGCTCGCCGGCCAGCGCGGCTACACGCCGTTCGGCGTCGAGACCGCCAAGGGCCACACCCACTACGACCTGAAGGAATTCTGGCACGTGGGCCGCGACCTGCCGGCCGGCCATCCCTTCCGCGACCACATGGCCGACAACGTCTGGCCCGACGCCGAGCTGCCGGAATTCCGCGAAAAGGTGCAGTGGCTGTACAGCGCGCTGGACGCCATGGGGCTGAAGGTGCTGGAGGCGATCTCCACCTACCTCGGGCTGGACCGCCACTTCTTCGACGACAAGGTGGACGTCGGCAATTCGATCCTGCGCCTGCTGCATTATCCGCCGGTGCCCAAGGACGGCCCGCACATCCGCGCCGGCGCGCACGAGGACATCAACGTCATCACCCTGCTGCTTGGCGCCGAGGAGGCCGGGCTTGAGGTGAAGGATCACGACGGCCGCTGGATCGCGATCAACCCGCCGGCCGGCAGCCTCGTCTGCAACATCGGCGACATGCTGCAGCGCCTGGTGAACCACAAGCTGCCGTCCACGACGCACCGGGTGGTCAATCCGGCGCCCGAACGTCGCGGCTTCCCGCGCTACTCCACGCCGTTCTTCCTGCACTTCAACTCGGACTACCTGATCAAGACGCTGCCCAGCACGATCGACGCCCAGCACCCGGACCGCTACCCCGAGCCGATCACCGCCGACGGGTACCTCCAGGAGCGGCTCAAGGAGATCAAGCTGGCGTAGCCCGCGCCAAGCCTATCCTTCTCTCCTTGCGGGAGAAGGTGTCGGCCGCAGGCTGACGGATGAGGGGTTGTGCAGAACTGTCCGCGCGACCCTTCTTCGTTTCGGATCGAGAGGCCGGCGCGACCCCTCATCCGACCCGCTTCGCGGGCCACCTTCTCCCGCAAGGGGAGAAGGGCCACGCCGTTATCCTACCAACCGCACTGTTGCCCCTTGTTCTGCTTCACCAGCCACGCGTCCAGGGGCTTGAAGTAGTCGGCGACGGCGCTGGCGTCGGTGCGCGTCTCACCTGAGAACACCGCCAAGGTCTGCGGCCAAGGCTGCGACTGGCCCAGGGCCATCATCTTCTCGAATTTCTCGCCCACCGCCTTCTGGCCATAGACCGAGCAGCGGTGCAGCGGACCCTTCCAGCCGGCTTGCTGGCACGCGGCCCGGTGGAACTGGAACTGGTAGATGTGGGCCAGGAAGTAGCGGGTGTAGGGCGTGTTGCCGGGCACGTGGTACTTCGCGCCCGGGTCGAAGGCGTCGGCCGGCCGCTGGGCGGGCGGCATCAGGCCCTGGTACTTCAGGCGCAGCGCCCACCAGGCGTCGTTGTAGTGGTCCGGCGTCACCTCGCCCGAGAACACCTCCCAGCGCCAGCGGTCGACCAGCAGGCCGAACGGCAGGAAGGCGATCTTGTCGAGCGCCATCTTCAGCAGGAAGGGGATGTCCTCCTCGGCGCCCGGCACGGTGTCCAGCAGGCCGATCTGGTTGAGATAGGTCGGCGTCGAGGCCGAGAGCGCCGCGAAGTCGCCGATGGCCTCGTGGAATCCGTCGTTGGCCCCGTTGCGGAACAGGGTCGGCTGGGCCTGGTAGGCGCGCTGGTAGTAGTTGTGGCCCAGCTCGTGGTGGATGGTCTGGAAGTCCTCCGCATTCACCTTCGTGCACATCTTGATGCGGATGTCGTTCTTGTCGTCGATGTCCCAGGCCGAGGCGTGGCACACCACCTCGCGGTCGCGCGGACGGGTGATCAGCGACCGTTCCCAGAAGGTCTGCGGCAGGGGCGCGTACCCCAGCGACGAGTAGAAGCCCTCGCCCGTCTTCACCATCCGCACCGGGTCGTAGCCCTTGGCCTCCAGGAGCTTGTCCAGGCTGTAGCTGGAGTCGGCCGTCTTCGGCTGGACGATGTCGTAGATATTGCCCCACTGCTGGGCCCACATGTTGCCCAGCAGGTCGGCGCGGATCGGGCCAGTCTTGGGCTGAACCGCGTCGCCGTATTTCTCGTTGAGCTTGGCGCGCACGTAGCAGTGCAGGTTCTTGTAGAACGGTTCCACCTGCTTCCACAGCCGGTCGGTCTCGGCGGCGAAGGCATCGGGATCCATGTCGTAGTTGGAGCGCCAGAGGGCGCCGGTGTCCTTGAAGCCCAGGCTCTTGGCGCCTTCGTTCGAGAGGGCGGCGAAGCGGGCGTAGTCGGGCTTCATCACCGCGGCCGTCCCGTGCCAGCCTTCCCAGACGGCCTTCAGCTCGGCCGGGTCGCGGCTCTCGGCCAGCACGTCCTCCGCGTCGTTCAGGGTGATCGGCTTGCCCTTGTAGACGAACTTGCCCGACGAATAGGTGCTGTCGAGCTTGGTCACGAGGCCGGCCAGCTCTTCGGCCGCGCCGGGCCGGTTCGGCGCCGGCGACACCAGATAGAGCTTGAGCAGCTTCAGCTTGCGCGCGGTCACGGCGTCGACCGGCACGCCATTGAACTTCGCCGCCTCGACCGCCAGCCGGGTGACGAGCTCGTTCTGCTCGGCGTTGGCCTTGGCCTCCAGCCACTGGCTGTCTTCGGTGATGAAGTTGGCCCGCACCCAGGCGGCGCGGTTGGCGAATGCGTTGGCCTTGTCGAGCTGGGCTTCGGCGTTCTCGACGAACGCCTTGGCGTCGGCGGCGGTGGGCTTCGGTTGCGCGGACGCCGGCGCGGCGCACGCGATGACGGCCAGCGCACAGGCGGCCATGAGCTTCAGTTTCATGCGTAGGTCCTGGTCGTTTCCGGTGGCGGCTCGCGGCCGCCTCTGGTCCCGACACAAGCGAGGGTCGGCCCCCGGGTCAACCGGGGGACGACGAACCTAGTCCTCGAATTCTGCCAGATCCTCGGGCCCGGTCACGCTGACGTCGAGATCCGTCACGATGCCGGTCCCCAGGGTATAGACCCAGCCGTGCACGGTCAGCGGCTGGCCGCGGGCCCAGGCGTCCTGCACGAAGACGTCGGACGCCACGTTCTTCACCTGGCGGATGACGTTGAGTTCGACCAGGCGGTCCCACCTGGCTTTTTCGTCGGGCAGGGTTTCCAGCTCGCAGCGGTGGTCCTGGTGCACCTCGCGGATCGGGTGGAGCCAATGGTCGACCAGGCCGCGCCGCTGGCCGTCGACCGCCGCCGCGACGCCGCCGCAGCCATAGTGGCCAACGACGAGGATGTGCTTCACCTTCAGCACCTCGACCGCGAACTGCAGCACCGACAGGTAGTTGGCGTCCTGCGGGGGGGCGAGGTTGGCCACGTTGCGATGGACGAACAGCTCGCCGGGGTCGAGGCCCACGATCTCGTTGGCGGGCACGCGGCTGTCGGAGCAGCCGATCCATAGGTACTCGGGGGCCTGCTGGCCCTCGAGCCGCTTGAAGAAGCCAGGATCGACGGCGACCTTGCCGGCCGCCCAGGCCTTGTTCTTGGCTTTCAGGTCTTCGAGGGTCTTCGGCATCAGAGGGGCTTCGCGTCAGGCTGGTTGTTGGGGTGTGCGGCCTGGAAGGCCGGATGCTCGGCGGCGTGGTCGGCGACCGCGACCAGTTTCGGCCAGGGCGTGAGGTCGAGCTCGAAGCGTCGCGCCGAGTAGACCTGGGGCACGAGGCAGCAGTCCGCGATCGTCGGGCTATCGCGGAACGCATATCGGCCGCCATGGGTTTCGATCAGCGGCGCCAGCGCATCGAACCCGTCGCGGATCCAGGCCTGGATCCATTCCGTCTTCTGCACCTCGGCCGGCACGCCCAGCTCGGTCAGCTTGCGGCCCACGCGGGTGTTGTTCAGTGGGTGGATGTCGCAGGCGATGATCCCGGCCATCCGACGGACCACGGCGCGGTCCAGCGCGTCCCGCGGCAGGATCGGCGGTTCGGGCCGCGTCTCCTCAAGCCACTCCAGGATCGCCAGGCTCTGCGCGAGGATCGTCCCGTCGCCCAGCTCCAGCGCCGGCGTTAGGCCCTGCGGGTTCACCGACTTGTATTCGGGCTCGCGCTGCTGGCCGGCGAGGAGGTCGATGGGGTGGTAATCGTAGGCGCAGCCCTTGAGGTTCAGGCCGATGCGCACCCGGTAGGGCGCGGTCGCCCGCCAGGCGGAATGCAGCGTCCAGCCCATCAGGCCACCGTGAAGGCCAGTTTGCCCACCCCTTCGACCTGGCCTTCGACGCGGTCGCCCTTCACCAGCGGACCGACGCCCTCGGGGGTGCCCGTGTAGATCAGGTCGCCGGGAGCGAGCGCCCACAGCTTGGAGGCCTCGGCGACGATTTCGGCCACGTTCCAGATCATGTCCGCGACGGTGGCGTCCTGCTTCACCGTTCCGTTCACCGAGATGGCGATGCGACCTTGCGGCGGCGCGCCGGTCCAGCGGCGGATGGCCGAGATCGGCGCACTGTCGTCGAAGCCCTTGGAGCTGTCCCAGGGCTGGCCCTTGTCCTTGGCGGCGTTCTGCAGGTCGCGGCGGGTCAGG
>NZ_JANINU010000093.1:8176-8345 GCF_024508875.1 Phenylobacterium sp. | reverse complement strand
CCAACGACATGACCATCGCCAAGGAAGAGATCTTCGGCCCCGTGCTGTCGATCCTGGGCTACGACACGGTCGAACAGGCCATCGATATCGGCAACGACACCGAGTACGGCCTGGCGGCCTACGTCCAGTCGGGCGACCTGGAGAAGGCCCGCAAGGTCGCGGCCAAGCT
>NZ_JANINU010000093.1:0-8166 GCF_024508875.1 Phenylobacterium sp. | reverse complement strand
GGCAACGGGCGCGAGTGGGGCGACTACGCCTTCCACGAGTTCCTCGAGACCAAGGCCATCCTCGGCTACGCGCCGAAGCAGGCGGCAGAGTAAGCCAGAGCTCTCATTCGAGACGCGAAGGGCCGCCCCCCAAGGGCGGCCCTTTTGCGTTTTCGGGGTTGGTGTTCGCCTCTCCCTGACGTCGCCGCCCATATGCCCTAAGAAGCCCCATGACCGACGCCATCGCCTATCCCATCGGAACCCCCGGACGCCCGTGGGGCGATGGGGAGGTAGATCAGTGGCGCGCGCGCCAGACCCGCCACCGCCGCTACGCCGACGACGTCCTGCCGCGCATCGAAGCCCTCGCCCAGCGGTTCGAGCGCACTGCCTACGGCCGCCTCGACTATGCGGGCGATACCTACGACCTCTACGCCCTCGCCAGCCGCCTCTGGGACCCGTCGCTCCCGGCCGCCCTCGTCACCGGCGGCGTCCATGGCTACGAGACCAGCGGCGTCATGGGCGCGCTGCAATTCCTGGAGACCCGCGCCGCCGACTACGCCGGCCGGATCAACCTCCTCGTCGCCCCCTGCGTCAGCCCTTGGGGCTACGAGCGCATCAACCGCTGGAACTACGACGCCGTCGATCCCAACCGCAATTTCCGCGCGGACGGTCCGTCGCGTGAAGCCACCAGCCTCATGGCCCTGGTGAAGCCCCACCGGTTCCAGCTGCACATCGACCTGCACGAGACCACCGACAGCGACGAGAGCGAGTTCCGTCCCGCCCTCGCCGCCCGCGACGGCAAGCCCTTCGAGCCGGGCCTGATCCCCGACGGCTTCTACCTGGTCGCCGACGCCCAAGACCCCCGGCCCGACTTCCAGCAGGCGATCGTCGCGGCGGTCGAAAAGGTCACCCACATCGCCCCGCCCGACGCGCAAGGCGAGATCATCGGCTGCCCGCCCATCGGCCACGGCGTCATCGTCTATCCGCAGCGCGACTACGGCATGTGCCCGTCGATCACCGGCGCGCCCTACACGACCACCACCGAAGTCTACCCCGACAGCCCCCGCGCGACCCCCGAGCAATGCAACGCCGCCCAGGTCGCCGCGGTCTGCGCCGCGCTGGACTTCGTGCTGGCGCGGGCGGACGGGCGCCGCAGCGATGGCGCTGCCTAGCCGCCCAATTCCATCCCCCTTTTTGCTCGTCATCCCCGGGACAAGCCCGGGGATGACGAGGGGTAGGAGGGACGCGAGCGACAAACGTCCGCGGCGGGGCCGGAAGCCGAACATCACTCGGGTGCCTCGCCCCCGAACGCCGGTCTTTTTCCCGCGCGCCTGAGCGCGTATGATGGCCGCAGGCAAGCGGATGGAAGCGATGAGCGACGCTGTCGGCCGTGGCGATCTGGTTCTCTGCGTCAATGCGGCCCCGAACCATGTGACCGGACGCGCCGTGCCCCTGCAGGCCGGCGAGACCTATCGCGTCCGCGAGGTCATGGAGTTTGCCTGCCCGTGCGGCCGGTCGGACGCCCTGCTCGACGTGGGCGTCGACTTCGCCTGGTGCCAGAGCCGCTTCCGGCTCCTCCCCAAGCCCAAGGCCCAGGCGCGCACCCGCAAGGCTTCGGCCCCCCGCGAGACCGAAACCGTCCGCTGACCGCTAACGCCCGTCGGCCAACGGCTCCGCCAGCCCGATGAGGACGCCCTCGGGCCCGCGAACGTAGCACAGCCGATAGGCCCGCTCGTACTGCACCACCTCGCCAACCACCTGCGCCCCGTGGCGTCCCAGCCGCGCCAACGTGTCGTCCAGGTCGCTCACCGCGAACATCGCGCGCAGGTAGCCCAGCGCGTTCACCGGCGCCGTCCGATGGTCCTCGACGACGGCGGGTTCCAGGAACCGCGACAGCTCCAGCCGGCTGTGCCCGTCGGGCGTGACCATCATGGCGATCTCGACGCGCTGGTCGCCCAGTCCGGTGACGCGCCCCGCCCACGCCCCCTCGATCGTGGCGCGCCCCTCAAGCGACAGCCCCAACTCGGTGAAGAACGCGACGGCGTCGTCGAGCGACTCCACCACGATCCCGATGTTGTCCATCCGCAGCAGCCGGCTCTGGGTCATGGACGCTCTCCTTCCATTGGCGACGGGGATCACCGTAAGCGCAGTCTCAGCCCCTTCTTGCTCGTCATCCCCGGCCTTGTCCCGGGGATGACGAGTTGTAGGAGGCGAGCCGCGGACCTCGCGAGTGTCCGAGAAGGGTGGGAAGGGGACCTTTCTCAGGCAGGCGGGAAATCGGTTCGGGTGAGTCCGCGCAGGCCAAATTCCGCCCGCGTGTCTTCGCCGAAGAGCACCTCGAACCAATAGTCGTCGCCCCACAGGCCCTTCATCCCATGGGTCATTCCCCCCAGGCTCCAGCCAGTGGTGGTGCGCTCGCACACTTCCACTTTCCAGACGACAGCTAGATCACCGATTACGACATCGAAGCGCCCCTCGTCATGGTCAGGCTGGAAGCTAAGACGGTAGGGGCCGGTGGGCCCTTCAAACGTGACTTGAAACGGCTCGGGCTGTTCCACGGAGCTAATGCGGGTCGGTCCGGTCATCTGCTCAGGGTGACATGGCCTCCCTAGAGTCCGCAAAGGGTCGAAAGCGGACGTTCGATTAGGTCAAGAGACGCCAGCCGAGATCGATGCCGATCAGCACCGCCACTACGGCGGCAACCAACCGTCCGGGGACGCGATTGGCGAAACCTAGACCGGCGAGGATTAGTAATGCCGCCCCTCCCGTGGTCTGAAAGACCGTCCACGCGTCCGGGCCGGACTTCGCCAGTTCGAAGGCGTTCGCGGCAAGGATGAGCAAGCCGTAGAACGCCAGCACCGCGTAGAGGATGCTGGCCGCCATACGGTGAAGCTAGACGGAGGTCGCAGACGACCACAACTGGTAGGTGGGCCCCGAGGTCCGCAACGGGTCGGTTCCGGAAATCCAGGCCCCATCTCAGAGTGGACGTTCGCTGCGTCGCCGGCAGGCGGACGTCGCGAGAGTCAGCGACGGGTGGCTAGCTGAATTTCATCCCCTTTCTCCTCGTCATTCCCGGGCTTGTCCCAGGGAAGACGAGTTGTGGGAGGCGAGCGGCAACCCTCCAATGCGTCGAAGGCTGCCACGCGCTTAGGCTTGACACTCCTCCAAAATGTTCTACATTTGTTCTCATGTCGACCGAGGCCGCCCGCACCGCGCATGAGCTCCAGATGCTGGAGGGGCTGGTCGACTGTGCGCATGTGTTGGGGGTGGCGTTCGGGACGGCGGCCAATGACGAGGCCGACTTCGAACGCTGCCTGGAGCGCACCGAGGTCTTCCAGAAATGTTTCCTCGCGGTGCGCATGGGCATCCGCCTCTGCATGAGCCTGCGGGCCGGCAAGGCGCTCGCCTCGCCGGGCCGTCCGGCGACCCTCGAGCGCTCCGACGTCTTGGAAAGCGAGCGCCCCGAACTCGAACGCGACCCTATGGAACGGGAGACGCGGGAGCGTCCCGAACCTCTCGAACGCGAGCGGGACCGCGAGCGCGACTACGAACCCGTCAGCCTGCCCCGGTTCCTCGCGACCCTGGGCGTGGTCGCCCGGGACGCCGCCCGCGACGACCGCTTGCCGGCCGGGGCCAGGTGCGCCCTACCGGCGCTGCAGACCCTCCTCGCGGAAGCGGAGGCAAAGCCGGGCGCGCGAGAGCCGGCGCCAACCCGGACGCCGGCTCTCGCCGTCCTGTCCCGGCCGGCGCCGGCCGCGACGCGTGAGCGACTTCTCGGTTCGGTGGCGCCGCCGCTGCCCGGACTGAGGCCACGCGGCCCACGCCCCCGATCCGGCTTCGGCTGACGGCGCGCAGCGTCGCTCCAACACCCGCGCACTGATGAACGGACAGAGCCCCGCTCCGCCCGCACACAAGCGCGTTCGTGTGGTTCGTGGTCGGTCCGCATGCCGGCCCCACCCCAGGCGTCCGACACCGTCCACGCCCCTCGGCGGCGCTACGCCTTCATCGCCGCCTTCACCGCCTCGGCCCGGATCGGCAGGTCGCGCACCCGCGCGCCGACCGCCCGGAAGATGGCGTTGCCGATGGCCGGTCCCACCACCGTGGTCGCCGGCTCGCCCAGGCCGACCGGCGCCTCGTTGCTGGCCACGAACTCCACCTCCACGTCGGGCACGTCGGCCATCCGCAGTGGCGTATAGCTGTCGAGGTTGGTGTCCTTCACCTGGCCGTTCTCGAAGGCCGAGCCCTCGAACAGCGCCAGGCTCATGCCCCACAGCGCCGCGCCCTCCATCTGGGCGAGGGCGCCGTCCGGGTGGACGATGATCCCGGCGTCGGCCACCAGGGTCAGCTTCTCCACCTTCACCGCCCCGCTGGCCGGATCGACCGCCACCCGGGCCGCGCAGGCGACCCAGGTCGGCATGTCCCGCTCCTGGCCGAAGGTGGTGGCAAGGCCGAGGCCGGTGTTCTTCGGCAGCGGCTTGCCCCAGCCGGCCTTCTCGGCCGCCCGCTTCAGCACGGCGGCCTGGCGCTTGGCGCCGCCCACCGCGTTCGGCGCCGAGCCCGCGTTCCGCCCCGCGCCGTCCAGCATCCGCAGGCGGAAGGCGAGGGGATCGACGCGGGCCTCGGCCGCCGCCTCGTCCATGAAGCTCTCCAGCGCCCAGTTGGTCCAGCCCGGCCCCACCGAGCGCAGCCAACCCGGCCGGAAGGTGCGGTTGGCCAGGTCGTTGCCCACCGCCCGCACCCGCTGCGCCCCCACCGTGTACCAGTGGTTCGCGCCGCTGATGGCGAACGGGTCGTACGGCTGGCCGTTCGCGCCCTTGGGCATGAAGAACGGGGCCATGGCCTGGGTCGGCCAGCCGGCGCAGGCATGGTGCTCCATCCCGGTGACCCGGCCGCCCTCGCCGAACGCGATCCTCAGCGTCTGTACCGAGGGGGAGCGCGGGCTGTCGAACCGGGTGTCGTCCGCCCGGGTCATCACCACCTTCACCGGCTTGCCGCCGATGGCCTTGGAGGCGAGGGCCGCGCCCACCGCATAGTCGCCGTTCAGCCGCCGGCCGAACCCGCCGCCCAGCACATAGGTGCGCAGGACGATGGTCTCTTCCTTGCGGCCCAGCGCCTTGGCCAGCCACGGCAGCACCAGCGACTGCCACTGGTTGCCCGTGTGGATCTCGAAGACGCCGTCCTTCTCGAACGCCAGCGCGTTCACCGGCTCCATCTGGAAGTGCAGGGCGGTCGAGGTGGTGTAGGTGCACTCCATCGTGGACTTCGACGCGCCGAACGCGGCGTCGACACCGGGGTCCTCGACCACCAGGGAGCCGGCCGACGTGTCGGCGATCAGGGCGCGGGCGCGGGCCTGCAGATCGGCCTCGGACACCTTGGCGGTGTCGTCGGTCTTCCACACCACGTTCAGCGCCTCGCTCGCCCGGTCGGCGGCCACGAAGCTGTCGGCATAGACCATGACCCAGCCCGGAACCGTGCCCGACGGGTCGTCCAGGGCGATGGCGCGGAGGTAGCCCGGCACCTTCTTCGCCGCGGTCTCGTCGATGGAGACCACCGTCGCGCCGTACCGCGTGGGCGGCAGCTTGGGCCGCGCGTAGACCATCCCCGGAACCTTGGCGTCGAGGCCGTACTTCGCCTGGCCGTTGGTCTTGGCCGGGATGTCCCACGCTTGGCCGGGCTTGCCGACGATCCTGTGCTCGGCCGCCTTTTTGATCGGCAGCTTCGCCAGCTCCTCCGCCGTGAACTTCCGGCTGAGGTCGCCCTTGGCCACGATGTCGCCGTACGACATGCCGTTGTCGTGGTGCCAGACGGTCCCCTTCGCCGCCACGCACTCGGCGGGATTGACGCCCAGCAGCTTCGCGCCGGCCTCGATCAGGGCGATGCGCCCCGCGGCGCCGGCCTGGCTGTACAGCGGATAGCTCTGCCAGACCGACCAGCTGCCGCCCGTGACCATCAGGCCCCACTTCGGGTCGGAGTCGACGTGGTCGATCCGCACCTTCGACCAGTCGGCCTCCAGCTCGTCGGCGACGATCCGGGCGATGGCGGTGCCCACGTGCTGGCCCATCTCGGCCCGGATGATGTGGACGGTGATCACGCCGTCGCGGTCGATCGCGTACCAGATCGTGGGCTCGAACGCGCCGGCCGCCTCGGCCGGGGCGGTGAGGGCGAAGGCCGCGCCCGCAGCCGTGACGCTGACCAGGAAGCCGCGCCGTGAGAGGTCGATGGCGTTCATGCGGCGACTCCCTTCGCGGCGGCCGCCTTGATGGCCTTCTTGATCCGGATGTAGGCCATGCAGCGGCACAGGTTGCCGGTCATGGCCGCCTCGATCTCGGCGTCCGTCGGGTGCGGCGTCGCCTTCAGCAGCGCCGCGGCCTGCATGATCTGGCCCGACTGGCAGTAGCCGCACTGGGGGGCCTGCGCCTCGATCCAGGCGACCTGCAAGGGATGCTGGCCCTTGGGGTCGAGGCCTTCGATGGTGGTCACTGCGCGGCCCGCGACCGAGCCGACGGGCGTGACGCACGAGCGCACCGCCTCGCCGTCGACATGGACGGTGCAGGCGCCGCACGCGCCGATCCCGCAGCCGAACTTGGTGCCGGTCAGCCCGGCCTCGTCACGGATCGCCCAGAGCAGGGGCGCGTCCTCGGGCGTGTCCACCGACACGTCCCGGCCATTCAATCGGAAGGTCGTCATCGCAGCCCCTCGCATTGCCGATGGCGGCTAGCGGACGCCTTCCCGGCCAAGGCTGCAAGCCCCGATTTGCCGCTAGTCGGCGGCGTGCCGCGCGCGCCGCGCCGCGCTGATCGAGAGCACGACGACACCCAGCACCGCCGAGGCGAGAGATCCCATCACCACGCCCGCCCGCACCTGCGCCTCGTGCTGCACGTCCGCGGAGGGGAAGGCCAGGGCGCCGATGAACAGGCTCATGGTGAAGCCGACGCCGCACAACGCCGAGACCCCGTACAGCTCCAGCCACTTGGCCCCCGTCGGCCGCCGCGCCCACTTCAGCCCGATGGCCAGCGCCGCCGCCCCGAACACCCCGATCTGCTTGCCGAAGAACAGGCCCGCCGCCACCCCGAGGCTCACCGTGCCCAGGATCGCGCCGCCGGCCTCGCCGCCCAGGGAGAAGCCGGCCGCCACGAAGGCGAACACCGGCAGGATGAAGAACGCCACATAGGGGTGCAGCGCCTCCATGGTCTCGGCCAGCACGCCCTGGCCGCCCGGCCGCTTGGGCTCCAGCGGCAGACAGAACGCCGCCGCGATCCCGGCAAGCGAGGTGTTGACCCCCGACTCCAGCGTGAACGCCCAGAGCAGGAGGCCGCCCAGCGCCCAGAACGAGTAGGGAGCCGCCCGCCACCGACCCATCGCCGCCAGCACCGCCACCGTGACGGCGGCGGCCGCCAGCATCGGGAACTTCAGGTCGGCGGTGAACAGCACCGCGATCAGCGCCACCGCCACCAGGTCGTCGGCGATGGCCAGGGTCAGCAGGAAGATCCGCAACGTGGAGGGCAGGCGCGGCCCGGCCACCGCCAGAGCCGCCAGCGCGAAGGCGATGTCGGTCGCGGTCGGGATGGGCCATGCCTGGGGGCTGCCCCCCGGCAGGCCGTTGATCGCCGCGTAGATCAGGGCCGGAACCGCCACGCCGCCCAGCGCCGCCAACGCCGGCAGCGCCAGCCGCCGCGGGTTCGACAGCTCGCCGCGCAGGATCTCGTGTTTGATCTCCAGGCCGACGACGAAGAAGAAGATCGGCATCAGCGCCGTCTTCACCCACTTGGCGACGCTCATCTCCTCGGCGAACGGGCCGAACCGCACCGCCACCGAGTGATGTGTGATGGCGTCGTAGGCGCCGGCCCAGGGCGAGTTGGCCCAGACGATGGCGACCATCGCCGCGACCGCCAGCAGCATGCCGGACCCCGTTTCGGTCTTCAGGAACTCGAGCGTCGACCGGGAGGACATGGTCCCTTGGGTAACAACTGGGCCGCAGGCGCTCTAGCGAAATCGGGGGCGGGCTCTAAGGTGCGGGCGCAACAAACCGGATGTTCGAGGAAACGGCATGAGACTGTCCAAGCCCCGTGTGGAGCCGCTGCAGGATTCCGAGCTCACGCCCGAGCAGTCCGAGGCGCTGCAGCCGGTGCGCGACGGGACCATGGGCGTGCTGAACATCTTCCGCACCCTGGCGCACGCGCCCAAGGC
>NZ_JANINU010000092.1 GCF_024508875.1 Phenylobacterium sp. | reverse complement strand
CGTTGGAGGCGCGAGATGGACAAGAAGAAGCTGATCGTTGCGGGGGCCATCGGGGCGGTCCTCAGCGTGGCCGCCGCCGGCGGCGCGGCCTGGGCGCACCACGCCTTCGCTGCGGAGTTCGACGGCAAGGCGCCGGTGCTGCTGCGCGGCAAGGTGACCCGCGTCGAGTGGATCAACCCGCACGCCTGGGTCCACATGAACGTCGTGGACTCCAAGGGCCAGACCACGGCCTGGATGGTCGAGGGCGGGACGCCCAACACCCTGATGCGTTCGGGGATCACGAAGGCCTCGCTGCCGGCCGGCACCGAGATCATCGTCCGCGGCTACCAGTCGAAGGACAAGCTCTGCAAGCCGGCCTGCAAGGCCAACGGCCGCGACGTGACGTTCCCGGACGGCAAGAAACTGTTCATGGGCTCGTCGGGCACCGGCGCGCCGCAGGACGGCGCCGATCCGACCGAGAAGAAGTAGTCCCGGCGCACGCCGGATACGGAAAGGGGAGCCGCGAGGCTCCCCTTTTTCGTTCGGGCAGTGTCGACCTGGAAGATTAGCGGCTCTGGATCTTCAGCAGCGAGTCCCACATGTCCTGGGCGAAGCCGATGACGCTCAAGTTGGCCGAGAAGGCGGTCTTGGCCTGGATCATGCCCACCGTCTCCTGCGCGAGGTCGACGTCCGGTTCGCCCTCCACGCCCATGCGCGCGACGTTGGTCGCGGACGTCTCGAAGCGGCGGCTCGCCGCCATCAGGCCGTAGCGGGCGGTGGAGATCGGGTCCATGCCAGCACGCTGCGCCCGGCGCAGTTAAGGCCGCGCTCAGGAACGTGGTGAACGACCGCTGTTTTTCCGGGGCTTGGGCGGCCTGGGCGCCAGGCTGGCGGTGAAGGCGCACGCGGCGGCGAGAAGCGCGCCGAACCGGTCCTCGTCCTCCATCACCGTCTCGGGCAGGGTGAGGTAGTCGCGCATCGGGCGGCCGGGCATGGGCTCGAACGGGCGGACGCCCTCGACCTCCAATTCGGCCCGCACGGTCGGCGGCGGGCGGATGAACGCGCTGTCCTGGAAGAGCCCGGCGCACATGTGGCCGTTCACGAAGGCGACCGGGTAGCCGAACATCTTGCGGCGCTCCAGGCCCGGCGTCTCGGGAAGGCTGATCTCGAACAGGTCCACGAGGCTCTTCGGCGATTTGGTCCAGGCCATGCGACGAACTTGCGACGAAGCCGGCCGGAGGTGAAGGCCTCTGGCCCCCAACCGCGCTATCCTGCCTGCGAAAGGAGCGCCCCCATGCGTTGCAACATCCTGGTCCCGCTGGTGCTTGCCGCCCTGGCCGGCCCGGCCCCGGCCCAGCCCATTGGCGAGAACCCGCCCACCAAGACCATCCAGTGCATCGACGTGGGCGGCCAGTCCGTCCCGCCCGTGTGCCGGGTCCCGGCCAGCCGCCTGGACCCGCGCGAGGACATCTGCACATGCCCGATTGGCGGCCAGCGGGTAGAGGCCTCGGTCTGCGCCAAGGGGCAGACGCCGCCGCCCGAAGGCAAGGCGCTCAACATCGCCCGGCGCACGGCGGCGCGCGACGGATCCCTGGTGGGCGACACCGTGGCCGGCAAGCCGATCTGTGTCGCCCCGCGGAATCCCCGCTAGGCGCGGCGGCCTCAGCCCAGCGCGCCGTAGACGATCTTCTGGAACATCGGGCAGCCGATGCGGCCGGTCGGGCGCTGGCCTTGCATCGCCGTCACCGCCTCGGGGCCCAGCGGCATGGAGTCCTGGATCAGGTAGATCAGGATCATGTCGTTCACCGGGTCGGCCTGCCACCAGGTGCCGAAGGCGCCGGGCCAGCCGAACGAGCCCTCGCCGCCGGCTCCCATCCACTGGTGCTTCTCGGCATCCATGATCATCGAGGTCCCGAGGCCGAAGCCTTGGGACAGCCAGTAGGGCATGCCAAGGAACGCATGGCTGCGCTGTTCCTCGGTGAGCCGGTTGGAGGTCATCAGGTCGATGGTCTCGGGCTTCACCAACCGCACGCCGTCGACCTCGCCGCGGCCCAGCATCAGGCGTGCGAACTTCAGGTAGTCGTCCGCCGTGGAGATGAGGCCGCCACCGCCGGCCTCGAAGGCGCTGGGAGTCTCGGGATCGGACCACGAAACGTCCTTTAGGCCGCCTTCGGGCTGCGCCTGGTACAGCTTCGCCAAGCGGCCGCGCTTGTCGTGCGGTGTCCAGAAGCCGGTGTCCTTCATGCCCAGCGGGTCGAAGATCCGCTCCTTCAGCACCTGTCCCAGCGGCTTGCCCTCGATGGCGGCGACCAGGAAGCCCAGCACCTCGGTGGCATGGCTGTAGTGAAAGCGTTCGCCCGGCTGATAGCTGAGGGGCAGGGCCCCCAGGCGAGTCATCCACTCGTCGGGCGAATGGGGGTGACCGAGCGGCGAGCCCAGCTTCTCCTCGTGCGCATGGGCGATCGGGCCCATCGAGGTGAAGCCGTACGCCAGGCCCGCGCGGTGGGTCATCAGGTCCTCGACCGTGATCTCCCGCCGGGCGGGGACGGTGGAGTCCAGTGAGCCGGTGGCGTCGGTCAGGACGCTCATGTCCTTGAAGTGCGGCAGCCACTTGGTGATCGGGTCGCTGAGCTTGAGCTTGCCCTCTTCGACCAGCATCAGCGCCGCCAGCGTAGTGATCGGCTTGGTCATCGAGGCGATGCGGAACATGGTGTCCCGCTCCATCGGCAGGCCGGCCTCGATGTCGCGCTGGCCCACGGTGTCCACCTGGACGACCTCGCCCTTGCGCCAGACCAGGGTGACCATGCCCGAGAGCAGCCCCTGGTCGACGAGCCCCTTCAGCGCTGGCGCCAGGCCGGCCAGCATCTCGCGATTGAAGCCCGTCGGGGCCTGAGCGCCGTCCATGGTCGCCTCCCTTATCGTTGTTCACTCACATACCGCCTCGGGGACAAGGCCGGCGTCAAGCCACCGCCGGCGGATGCGAATGGAAAACCTGCGGCGCTGCGGCCGCCCGGCGCCTGCATCCCCGTCACGGAATCGTCCGTAGAGACGGCGGGGGCCGACGAGAGTTGCGCGCCGGTCCCCGCGTTCGTATCGGGGAGCCCATGCCGCCATTCGCCGCGACAACGCGCCTGACCCTGCGCCTGACCCTGGCCGGCGCTGTCGCCGCCCTGACGGCTGCCTGCTCGCCGCTCAGCCTGTTTGCGACGCTGTCGCCCAAGGACCCGGCCCTGCTGGTCGCCCGCGACGAAGCCTACGGCGCAGGACCCCGGCAGCGGCTCGACGTCTATGCGCCGCGGGGCGGACGGACGCAGGCGCCGGTGGCGGTCTTCTTCTACGGGGGCTCCTGGGACTCGGGCCGGCGGCAGGATTACGGCTGGGTGGGCCGCGCGCTGGCCTCGCGCGGCTTCGTCACCGTGATCGCCGACTACCGGATCTATCCCGAGGTCCGCTATCCAGGCTTCCTGGAGGACGGCGCCAAGGCCGTGCGATGGGCCAGCGAGAACGCCGCGCGCTTCGGCGGCGATCCCGGCCGCATCGTCCTCCTGGGCCACTCCGCCGGCGCCTACAACGCGGTGATGCTGGGCCTGGACGGCCGATACCTCCGCGCCGCCGGCGTCGATCCCGCGCATGTGAAGGCCGTGGCCGGTCTCTCCGGACCCTACGACTTCCTGCCCATCCGCAGCGAGATCACCGAGCGGATCTTCGGCGGGACGCCCGACCTGCCAGGCACCCAGCCGATGGCCTATGTGACCAAGGCCTCGCCGCCGGCCTTCCTGGCTACGGGCGACGACGATCAGATGGTCTGGCCCAAGAATACAGTCGCGCTGGCCCGCGCGCTGCGCGAGGCGGGCGTCGAGGTGGACGAGCGGCACTATCCAGGCGTCGACCACGTGCGGATGGTCCTGGCGCTGTCTCGGCCGCTGCGGGGGCGGGCGCCGGTGCTGGACGAGATGACCGAATTCCTCAGGCGGCACGCAAGCTGATCGTGCTGCGGCCGCGAAGGCCGGCGCAGGGTGCGCGCGCCTGACCGGCGACATTCCTTACGTTGTAAGGGCCTGCTTCGCCGGGCGCCGCAACGGGAGGCACGCTGCGATGCCGCATTGAACGTGGTTCGCGTCGTGCGTATATGCGCGCCGCTGCTCCGACAGGGGGCGAAGGCTGCAAGGACGCGACACCGCCCATGTTGCTCACGCTGATGAAGGCCAAGCTGCACCGCGCCACGGTGACCCAGGCCGACCTCGACTACGAAGGCTCCATCGCCATCGACCGCGACCTGCTGGACGCCTCGGGCATCCTGCCGCACGAGCAGGTGGACGTCCTGAACATCACCAACGGCGCGCGCTTCACCACCTACGCCATCGAGGCGCCGCGCGGCTCCAAGGTGATCGGCGTCAATGGCGCGGCCGCCCGGCTGGTGCAAAAGGGCGACAAGGTCATCGTCGTGACCTATGGGATGCTGCCCGCCGAGGAAGCCCGCAACTATGCGCCGACCGTGGTCCTGCTGGACGACGCCAACGAGATCAAGAAGGCCGCCTGAGGTCGCGGCGGCCCTCGTGGCCGCCCTCGGCCTCGCCGCCTGTTCTCCCACCGCGCCGCCCGGCGTGGACCGCGACGAACTGGACGCGGCGATCTCCAAGGCCGTGGGCGATCCCAACACCTGTGTGCTCATCGCCGAGGCCGACTCCGGCAAGCGGCTTTATCGCTACAACTCGGCCACCACCTGCGCGAAGACGTTCCCCGCCTGCGACGGGCCAGGAACGCGCAAGATCGCCGACCTGCTGGACGAGACGGCGAAGGACCGCCGGGCGCGGCAGCTCTCCTGCAACACCCTGGCCGACGCCTCGCGCGGCGTGGGCTGGGCGGCCGGGCCGATCCAGGGCACGAACCTGGTCTACGCCGCGATGATGGAGGGCGACCGCGCCTTTCCCGGCCGCATGATGGCCGAGCGCCTGGACGGCGCGTTCCGCAGGGCCAAGGTCAGCAAGCCATAGGGACGCCGGCGGGCCGGCGTCCCGTCTCGCCGTCTAGCGTGCCAGTTCGTACAGGCCGCTGATGTCGATGCGGACCTTGAGCTCGCCGCCCGAAACCGAGGTTCCTGCGTCCATCTCTGCGCCACGCTTGGCGGCGTAGGCCATCATTGGCACGGGCGGCGGAGGCGCATAGCCGCCGCCCTCACTGAGGCTGACCAAACGCGCGATCTTGTAGCCGGTCGCCCGGGCATAGAGATCGGCCTTGGCGGCCAACGCCTTCACCGCGGCCTCGCGCGCGGCGTTCTCGGCGGCGGTCGAGTCCTGGAGACCGAAGCTGATCCCCTGCACCTGGTTGGCGCCGGCGTTGACGGTGGCGTCGACAGCCGGGCCCAGCTTCTTGAGGTCGTTCACCGTCACCGTGACGTTGTTCGAGGCCTGGTAGCCGACCAGCAGCGGCGGCTGGTTCTCCTGGTACTTGTATTGCGGGTTGAGGTTGAGGTTCGAGGTCTGGATGTCCTTGTCGGCGATCCCGGCCTTGCGCAGGCTGGCGACGACGGCGTTCATCCGCGTGGCGTTGGCCTGCATGGCCTCGGCCGCCGTCTTGCCCTCGGTCATTACGCCCAGGGTGATGGTGGCCATGTCCGGCGCCACCTTCGCCTCGCCATAGGCCGAGAGGTTGAGTGTCGTGGCGCGGAACATGGTGTCGGCGGCCGGCGGGGCCGCCTGAGCCAAGGCCGCGGGGGCGGCGGCGGAAGCGGCCAGCACCAGGCCGAGGCCGGCGGCGCGCATCAGGGTCTTCATGGATCGTCTCCAGTCCAAGGGGGAAGCCAACCGTGGCAATTCCCACCTGAACGCAAGCTTTAAGCCGCGTGCAGCCCATGGTAACGCGACGGTCCGCGCGAGCTATGGGCCTGTAGCTCAATGGTTAGAGCCGGCCGCTCATAACGGTCTGGTTGCAGGTTCGAGTCCTGCCGGGCCCACCAGCGCTCCTCCGCTGACCTCCTCTGAGGCCCGGACGACCATTGAATCTCTTCAGAGAATTGCCTATCCAAGCCCCAGCGGATGTCGGCGGGCGTGGCCGCATCCTCGAAAATTGGTGGTACGAGTTTAGGTCATACCAACGCCGATTTCGGGATACCAACCAGATGCCTCTGACGGATGCAAAGCTCAGAACCCTGAAGCCGGCGGCCAAGCCGTACAAACTTAGCGACTCGGAAGGCCTCCATATCCTCGTGACGACCACGGGATCGATGCTTTGGCGCCTCGCCTACCGCTTCGGCGGCAAGCAAAAGCTCCTGGCGCTGGGCTCCTATCCCTTCGTCACATTGGCCGATGCTCGGGAGGCCCGCTTCCAGGCCAAGAAGCTCCTCAAGGATGGCAAGGACCCCGGCCACGAACGAAAGATGGAGAAGCGCCGAAAGCGGGTCGCTGAGGGGCATACGTTTCGGGCGGTCGCGGACGAATGGTTTGAGCTGCGGAAAGACACCTGGGCCAAGTCCTACGCCGATCGGCTGCGTAGCAGGCTGGATGCGGATCTCCTGCCAGAACTTGGGGCGCGGCCGATTGCGTCGATCGAGCCGATCGAAGTCCTGGATGTCATCCGCAAGGTCGAGAAGCGCGACGCCGTGGAGATGGCCAAGCGCATCATGCAGATGGCCAGCGCGATTTTCCGATACGGCGTCGCCACCTCAAGGTGTCCGCGGGATCCGACCTTCGATCTCCGGGGAGCACTGAAGCCGGCCAAGGAGGTCAAGAGCCGCTCAGCGCTGGCGGCGTCGGAGCTTCCCGACTTCCTGCATCGGCTCGATGCATACGAAGGCGATGAGCTGACGCGGCTCGCTTTGGAGTTGGTGCTGCTGACGTTCGTCCGTACCGCAGAGCTCCGGTTCGCTGCGTGGGCGGAATTCGAAGGACTGGATGGCGACGAGCCGCTGTGGCGCATCCCCCCAGAGAGGATGAAGATGCGCCGCGCCCACCTTGTCCCGCTCGCTCCTCAGGCGGTCGCGGTGCTCAAGAAGCTTCGCAAAATCAGCGGACGGTTCGATCAAGTATTCCCTGCCCCGACGCGCTCGAAGGTCATTTCGGAGAACACGATGCTCTATGCGCTCTACCGCATGGGCTACCACGGCAGAGCGACCGTTCATGGCTTCCGCAAGACCGCTTCCACCGTGCTCAACGAGCAGAACTACAACCGTGACTGGATCGAGATGCAGCTCGCTCACGCAGAAGGCTCTGTTCGGTCGATCTACAATGCCGCGGAATGGCTTCCAGGCCGCCGAGACATGATGAAGTGGTGGGCTGATTACCTGGATCGCCGCCGCGCGGAGGCAGCGAGACCTGAGTGACACAGGGTAAGCTACCTCAGCGCGGCTGGATCGCCGGCGGGCTTCGCCTTCGCGTTGTCCTCTTCGAAGCGTGCCTGCGACGCTCAAAGCGCCTGCGGCATAAGCTTACGCCAGAGTTACTCGACACCGCTAAAGACGCGGTGCGGGCCGCACTAGAGCGCTATGGCGAAAAGAGAGTTCGTACCCCCTATGTCACGGCGACGGAACAGCAACGGCGCCTTCGGAAGATCGCAGTTGCCGCACGGCGCTTGGCCGCTTCTCCCAAGAACGCAAAGTGGCGGGAGCGCCTAGTTGCGGCCACCGATCCCCTCTTTCTGCGGGATCCCTCGACGGCTGATTTCGCCAACCACGTTCTCGTCCAGTTTGAGGCCGAGCTAGGCTTGGTGAAGGCGCGCGGGCTCCCCCAATTTGTGCGAACCCTGAAGTCAAGGAGACCGTTGGGGGTAAACGACGTTGGGAGATGCAGAGCGCTTGCTGCCGTAGAGTCCAGGAAGTGGGGGCCTGACTCAAAGCGGCGGTACCTGGCCAAGCAGATTTCCAACGACGCGCCTGTTCGCGATCCGCACGAACCTGACGTTCGCGACCAATATCTGATCGAACTGATCCGAGACTTAGAGAGCGTCTGGTTCGATCTGACAGGCAAGGGCGTCTTGGCTGAAGACCCAGTCGATAAGCGGGTATATTTCGCAGACTGGCTCTCGCTTGTCGTGAGGAAGGCGACGCGAGGGAGGCTGCGCATCCTGCCAGGCACCGTGATCGACGCCGCGGAGGCACTCCGAAAATCGAAAACTAAAGCCGGTGTAGCGATGGTCACGCCTGTGTGAATCACCACTGACGCCCGCCGGATTCCGGGCGGAGCCAATTGGAGATACGCACATGTTTGAAGAGCGTGAGGACCCCTTTCCCAAAGCAGTCCTTTCCGTGGCCGAGTTCTGCCGCACCTGCGCAATCGGCAAGAGCTCATTCTACACCCTCGTCGCGGCGGGCCGCATCCGCATCAAGAAGCTCGGGCGGCGCACCCTCGTGTCCACCGATCAGGTCGCGGCCCTGCTCGAGAGCCTGGACTAAGGCCGCAGAGATGTCGGAGCCCAAGCGCTTTGGGGCGACACCTAAAGTCTGGGCGCATTTCAAGCGCCTGGCGAAGCGCGATCTCCTGCCGGTGGTGAGCAACCCCAACCTCCCGCTGTCGCCGCACTCGAAGATGAAGGGCGTAGGGAAGACGCCCTCGGTGCTGAATCACAAGCGCGAGGTGATCGGGTTCAAGGAGTGGACGGATCACGAGGCGACCGTCCGCAACATCGAGGCCTGGGCCGAGGAGCCCGACTTCGGCATCTGCATCCAGACCCGGCGCGTGCGCGGCTTCGACATCGACGTGGAGGACGCCAACCTAGCCCGCAAGATTAGGCGCGGCTTCCTACAGGAGCTGGGGCGCGACAGCTTGCCCCGCCGTTGGCGGGCCGACAGTGGCAACGAGCTGCTCGCGTTTATCGTCGAGGGGGACCTGGAGAAGCGCTCCTTCGCCGTCAAGGAATGGCGAGAGTGGGACCGGGAGAAGGGTCGGGAGGTCACTAAACGATGGATCGTCGAGTTCCTTGCGGACGGACAACAATTCGTCGCGGTCGGCACCCACCCCAAGGGCGAGAGCTACCAGTGGGACGACGGCCTCCCCTCCGAGTTCCCGGTGATCTCGGCCGCCGACTTCGAGCGGGCCTGGGATGCGGTGGTCGCCGAGTTCGCCCGGGAGGGCCGCGACCGCCGCAGCTCCAGGCGCGATCCGACCCTGCCCGAGGACCTGGACGTTGACGATCCGGTCGCCGAGCACCTGATCGAGACGTGGGACACCTACGGCATCCACAAGGGGATGCTCTACATCGACTGCCCCTGGAAGGAGAACCACTCCAGCGACAACGGCGAGACGGAGACGGCCTGGATGCTGGCCGGGACCGGGAAGTACCGGAACGGTCACTTCGCCTGTCGCCATGCTGGGTGCGCGGAGCACACCGACGCCGACTTCCTCCAGGCGGTCGCGTACAGGCCCGCCAAGGCCGAGAGCTTCGAGGACCTGACCAAGGACGACCTGGCGCTCGCCGCCTACGAGAAGCTCGCTCCTGGGGCCTCGGCTAAGTCGAAGGAGCTGAAGGCCGAGCGCAAGGCGATGGGGTCGCCCCTGCCTGGGTTCGACCGCGACGACAAGGGCCGCATAGAGACGAACCTGAAGAACATCAGGGCGGCGCTGCTGGCGCCGCAAGCCTGCGGTGCAGTGCTGGTCTATGACGAGTTTAGGGGCGATCTGCTCGTTGGGTGGGACGGGGGTTCGCTTCAGCCCTTCGACGACAGCGACGCAGTCGAACTGCGCATCCGGCTGGAGGATCTGGGTTTCAAGGAAAAGATCGGTCGCGAGCTAATGCGCGACGCCCTCACCAAGATCGCCCGTGAGCGTCGCTTCGACAGCGCCAACGAGTGGCTGCGGAGCTTGCCCGACTGGGATGGGGTCGAGCGGATCGAGCGGTTCTGGCCCGATTACATGCAGACCGACGACACGCCCTACACAAGGGCGCTCGGGCTCTACACCTGGACCGCCCAGGCAGCGCGGGTGCTCGATCCAGGCTGCAAGGTCGACATGATTCCAGTGCTTGTCGGGCCAGAGGGCGTTCGCAAGTCGACCGCGGTGCGCCTGCTATCCCCCAGTTCTGAGTACTTCGGCGAATTCAGCTTCCACGAGGATGACAAGGAACTGGCCCGCAAGATGCGGGGGAAGCTGGTCGGTGAGCTGGCCGAGCTGCGCGGGATAACCGCC
This sequence comes from Phenylobacterium sp., assembly GCF_024508875.1. Taxonomy (GTDB): domain Bacteria; phylum Pseudomonadota; class Alphaproteobacteria; order Caulobacterales; family Caulobacteraceae; genus Phenylobacterium. Next base: position 34,073 of record NZ_JANINU010000092.1, on the reverse strand, counting down.
CGTGACGGCCAGGCCATCCTGGCTTGGATCACGCGCCAGGAAGAGGAGTGGAACCCGAAGTTCAAGGAGGCGAACACCAAGCTAAAGCGTCGCCTTCTCTTCTATGGCACCACCAACGAGCAGGACTTTCTTCAGGCCCACATGGGCCTGCGGCGCTGGCTACCAGTCATGATCAACAGCCCTATCGCCACGGGGGCGATCCAGCGCGATCTCCATCAGCTCTGGGCCGAGGCGCGGGACCGCTACTGGGCCGAGGGCATCGAGCTCGAGGTAGAGCAGCTCGCAAAGGCTGAGCGAGCCAGCTACGAGTACACCGATCCCTGGCACGACCAGATTGCCAAGTGGCTAGACGAGGACGTCCACGGCGACGGTCACCTGACGCCGCGCGCGAGCGGCAAGCTGCGGACTGAAGACGTGCTCGTCGAGTGCTGCGGAATGGAGCGCTCGAAGATCCGGAAGGCCGACCAAATGCGTATCGCGGCGGTCCTATCCGCCTTGGAAATGGTGCGCGTCCAGAAGTGGGTAGGCGGTCGCAATCAGAAGGTCTGGGTCGATGCGAGGCGGGGGTCGTGATGCGCAAGCTATCCACCAAGGCAACCACCTCTAGCCACCTCAAGACTGGCGAAAAGCCTATGGAAAACAGAACTCTATCCACCTCATCCACCTACTCTCCAGAAATAGACTGGGGAGGGGGAATGAAAGAAATATGGCCCAGGGGACAACAATGGGGACTCAGGCGGATAGGCGGATAAGCGGGGGCCAGAAGGGGACCCCTGGCGGGCGCGCCCAGGTGGGCCACCCACACCCGGTGAGACGCTTCGTGGCGTTCAACGAGGAGGGCACCCAGCGGATCGGCGAGTACCATGGGCGGGCCAAGCTCAGCGACGCCCAGGTGGAGCAGATCAGGGACATCTACGAGGCGGGGGTCGAGGGCACTGGCCCGCGCATCGGCTACCGGCTCCTGGCCAGGGAGTTCGGGGTGAGCAAGCGCACGATCCGCGACATCGTGAGCTACACCTCGCGGAACCGGTGGGCGACGCGGTGGAAGCGCGTGCGGTAATCGCGTTTGTTGCAACTCGACCCGGGGCGAAGTTTTGAGACCTGCACGCGCACGCGCACGCGCACGCGCGCGCGAGGATTCACTGAAGAATTTCGCCTGGCGGCGTTGGTTGCGACGAAAGCGCCGCTAGTTTTCAGACAGGTCGCGCGGGCGCGCGCGCGAGCGGGGCTTTCGCGAAACAAGCTGCCGTCGTCGGGAGCTCCAGGTGACGCAGGCGGATCCCAAGCGTGCAGAACCGGCCGACTATTCGCGAAGCAACTCCGATGGGCTCACGTTCAACGCCGCGGCGAGCCGGGCTATCGCTTTCACGCTCGGGTTCCGGGTGCCGCGCTCAAGATCGCTGACGTAGCTGCGCTTCATGTCTGCTTCGAACGCGAGCTGTTCCTGGGACATGCCGGCGCGGTGCCGAGCCTCGCGCACGTTCCGCCCAAGAATCTCCGGCAGTTCCATACGCGGAGTTGGCGAAACCTGACATCTAGATGCTGTCCCCTAATCGTGTCATTTTTCCGGGGTCGGAATGGGCGAAGGCGTCAGCAACATGGCGGATCGGCAAGGTCCTGTTGGAGGGCCATTCCTTTCAGGTGAGGAGGCCGTGGCGGCCCTGTCCAAGCTCCCCGATGAAGCGCTCCAGTCGCTCCTGGACAAATTCGCCGAGATTTCCGCGGCCGCGGCCGCCAACCCCGGGACTGGACCAAAACAGCACGACGAGCATCGGAGGTGGCAATTGCTGAGCGCTGCATTGAAGGAGGGCCGGCCCGGTGCAAGCGCAAGCGTGCGAGGTGAGCTGAACGCGTGGGTGTCCGGCCCCAGCTCGCCCTTCAACCCGCACGGGGCCAAGGCCATCCCTTCTCCGATGCTGACCCGGGGACGTCGCCTTCTGATCGCAGGCTTGGGTTTGTGGACCGTGTTCGTCTTCTACCGGACCAGCAGCAGCCACACCCTCGCCGGCATCTATCTGCAACAGTGGGATGAGGGCGACCTGATTTCCAACTGGCTTGTCCCGCCAGCGATTGCCTTGGGGCTCTACCTAATTGCTCGGTGGGTGGCGGGAGGGGGCGGCGGGCTCCGGATCGGGGGACGGTTTGTAACCTTCAAGCGACCTTCGTCCCTGAGGCCATCAGAGCGGATGCTGCACCTTATCGTCTACCCGCTCCTGCTTGTTCCCCTGGGGATCTATCTCGTTGTGACTGGCATGGCGGACGAGAGCCTCGGCAGGATGCTTTTGGGTGGGCTGGTGGGGTCGTCGCCCTTCTGGGTCCTGCTGAGGCTCCGTGAGGCCAGTCCGAACAACGTCCCGGCCCGGCGGTAGCGCGAACCCCATGTGGGGGCCCAGGCGACCGCTCTGCGTCACCGGCTAAGTCGATAAGGTTGGTAGTTGAGATGGTATCGAGATCCATGTCCAAGGCACATATCCCTATGAATGTGGGTCCCGGCATAGAAACCATCGCCCTTCAGGTGGGTTGTGGCTCGGCGGTGGTCGACCTGGGCCGGAACCCCAGCTGCTGACCGGGAGATCGTCCGGATGTCGACCGACAAGCGCCTGAACGAGGTCCGGAGCCTGCTCTTCGAGTACACGCGGAGCCCCTCGATCCAGCACATCAAGGATCCCTATTCGCTGGACGTCCTGGCGCAGCGGATCATGCGCGCCGTCGATGGGCCCAACACCATGTGGCGACGTTGGACTGGGCCTCGCGAGGATCTCCTGAGGGCCGCGGCGACGTGTTGGATCCCGACCGGGGACCTCCGCGACTTCCTGAACGAGATGGACGGGCCGCCGCTTACCAACACGGACGTGGCCCAGCGCCTGCGCGCCTACCTCGAGGAGGACTATTCGCCCTACCCGAAGGAAGCGCTGAAGGCGGGGTGCTTGGCGCTCTACGAGAAGGAGAAGGCGCTCGGGACGGAGTTGCCGGCCATCGTGGGCGCCATCCAGGAATTCGCGGAAGAGGAGAGCGAACGGCTCCGCATGGAGCAACAGGCGGAGTGGCGTCGGCAGGTCGAGGAGAGCCGGCTCAAGCTGGAGCAGCGCTTCCTGTCAGGTGCGGATTGCAAGTGGACCCCGTTGGGGAAGTCGCCCGACGTCTACTGCCGCACGAACGGGCGGGCCTATCGACTGTCGCCGACCAAGGACAAGCGCTGGAGGCTGCTCCGGATTGCCTCTGTCGAGGACCAGGAGGGCAAGGAGATCGGCGTCTACCAGTACCGGCGCGACGCCAACAAGGCGCTGGCCGAAGCCGCCTTCCAGCCTGAGCCGCGGTGGTAGCGGCAGGGCGGAGGCAGGACCTATTGCGCACGCTGACGCGCCAGGAGCTGTTCGAGGCGGCATGGGATCGACCGCTCACCAAGGTCGCGGCTGAGCTGGGCGTCACGTCCACGGCTCTCCGGAAGACCTGTGACCGCCACCTGATCCCAGTGCCTCGGCGGGGCTACTGGGCTGCGGTCGCCAGCGGCAAGGTCTTCCGCCGTCCCAAGCTCAAGCCGGTCAAGGATGGCCGGCTCGAGCAGATCCTGATCCGCGGCGCGACGCCTGCCATGACCGCGGCCATGGCCATCCGGAAGGCGCGGAAGGCTCCGCCCGCGAAGGACACGCCACAGGATCCTCCGCTCGAAGAAGCAGCGCCCGCCGCGCCTCAGCGCGAGGTGCTCCACGTCGTCGTCCCGACGCGTTTGAAATCGCCTCATCGCCTTATTGCAGCCTGGATCGACGGTGATCGCCGGATGCGAGAGTCCTGGGGGCGCCTGGGTGGGCGCGAGGTCAGTGAGCAAGAGGCCTTCATCAACGGCCGCCGCCAGCTCCTCCTCGACGCGCTCTTCAAGGTCCTCGAGCAACGCGGTCACAAGGTCGAGGCGGATCAATGGCTAAGCTACCAGGGGCAGCTTAGGATCGACCGCCAGGGCCTGGACTTTACGCTCCTGCCCCGCGTCACTTACCGGCGTGAGCCGCTCACGGCCGCGGAGCTGGCCGACCCCACGTACGGGAACGGCCGACGGCGATATCGGCAGATCCGAGAAGAGAACGGGGAGCTCGAGCTGGTCGTGAAGGACACCTTCGGCACGAAGGGAGCCTGGCATGACGATGGCGAACAGTTGCTCGAACTCCGACTTGGCGAGGTGGTCCTGGGGATCGAGGACCTCGGCCAGGCCGCCGCCGCTGTACAAGCGCGACGCAGTGAGGAAGAGCGCGTACGGCGAGAGGCGGAGCACCGTCGAGCTGAGCTTGAAAGTCAGAGGCGGCGTGACGCCAACCAATGGCGACGGCTACGGGAGCTCGCCCAACGGGATGAAGAGGTGCAGCGGGTTCGTCGCTTCATGGTCACGGTGCGAGCGCGCGCCGAAGCCGAGGGCGGGCTCGACGAGGAGATGCTGGCCTGGCTGTCGTGGGCTGACGCATGGATCGCGGCCTGGGATCCGCTGACGAACGGCGCGGGCCAGCTCATGCAGCGGGTCAAGCAGGTCGGCGAGCGTGACTATCGGGACTGACGTGGCGGCTACGGGGTTCGGACCCGGTTTGCGATGGCCGCAACGGCCGCGAGATTCAAACTGTAAAGCGGTGTGAAGATGCCGTCGTGACCGCGCTCGGTTCAGATCGCGACCGTCGGCTAGGGCAGGCAGCGTCGGGGAGGCGAATCAGCTGAGCATCATTGGATGCCTGGGTCTCAGCGAAAGGCGATCCCTCAAGCGGTGCAGTCGGCCGTGCTGGTCGGCAATCGGCATGCGTGCTGCGTCTGCCAGCAGCCTCGTGTGCAGCTGCATCACATCGACGGCAACCCGAACAACAACGACCCCGCGAACATCGCGGCCCTCTGTCTCACTCACCACGACATGGCCTCGATGGTCATCGGCCTTACGAAGAAGCTGCAGCCGGACCAGGTGCGACATTACAAGGCGACGTGGGAAGCCACCTGCGCCCGAGACATCTGGGCTCTGTCGCGAGAGCGCTTCACCTTCCACTACTGCGTCTACAAGAACCCACCGCGCATCCGCGAAGCGCTCATGTCGCTGTCGATGCGTGAGCGGCGGCAGGCCGTCGCGCGGATCAGGGACGCCCTCATCGACGAGCAGGACCCGAAGGATCGTGACGAGATCTGGGGGTACAATCTTGCGCCCGCTACGACTGAGGCGACCCACGTCGCTCTCACGTCGCTCTTTCATGGCGAGGACGCCCCGTCTTACCTGCCCGTCAAACACCCTCACCCCGAGGACCCGTACTATCCGTTCGGGATGTCCACGCAGGAGGCCATGACCACCTTCCACCACTATGACCTCTGGTGTCAGGTAGCATGCCAGGTATTGGCGGCGGCTCGCGGCGCACTTCCGCTGGAAGATGTCTACGACTGCGAGAGCGAGGAAGAGACGGACGGTTACGCTGGTCGGCTCGTCAGTTTCCGTCTCTCAATCCGGGGCGCCGGTATCAAGGTTCCTCGGATGTGGAAGACTCACCCCACCAGCTCAATCCGCGCTCGGGCGAAGCGCGGGGACCGCGTGATCACGGTTAAGATGGCGCTGCGGACCATGTACCTGTTCTCTGACACTGCGGCCATCAACCTCAGGTCAGGGCGGGTGTCCGGTCTCGGCATCTTCTCAGGCGCCACAGAGGGTCAGAGCGGTGGCTTGGAACTCTCAGTCGTACCCCTGCTGATCGGTACTGGCGGTTGGGTCACAGATCCCCAGCACTATCCGAAGGATTTCGCTGTTTCGCGATCGGCAACGACGGAAGAGGGCCGTGAGTAAGTGACGCCTTCGGGGCCGCAGTCAGACCAGGCAATCCGGGGACCTAGTTGACCTGCGCGCTCAGCCGGCTGTTCTAGGTCAGGGCGTGGGGACGACGGGGTGGACGCAGGTCTTCTCGAGTGGGCGAAGGTGATCCTCGCCGCCGTGGGCGGCGGGGCCGTCGTGAAGGTGCTGGACATCTTCTACGTCGAGGCGCGCCGGCGCGACGACAAGACTGCGGCTGCGACGTCGTTCGTCGACGAGCACCTTGATCCTTTGCTCAAGGCGGCCGACGAACTGGTCGGGAAGTTGCTGTCCCTGGGCAAGGAGGACTTCGTCAGCTTCTCACGACTGCCTCGCAATCCCCTGCAAGACCCGGACTTTGCCAGTACCACCTTCTTGGTGGCGCGGTTCTGGGCGCAGATCGAGATCCTGCGGCAGCAGGCGCTCTATGTGTCGATCTCGCAGGACGAGCGGGGACGCCGGCTGCAGATCTTCCTCGACACGCTGGAGGCGCGTCAGGTTCGGCTGATCGATCGTATTTCGCAGCGCGCGGCCGGCGAGACGCTGATCGTCGATGATAGCCCCAGCACCCTGCGCTACGTCGCCTTCATGCGCGCAGCGGCGGATCCTGAGGGCGATGTGGGGCGCTGGCTCGAGCCGTTGACGAGCCTGTTGCGGCGGGCGAACGGCACCGCCAGTCGCCAGCAGTTGCTGCAGTACGCCATCGTGCTGCACGCCATGATCGACACGCTAGATCCCGAGCATTCGGTGACCCGCGACCGGCCCGGCATGGTGGACGGCAAGCTCACGAAGCGGACCTGGCAGCACCTGCGCTACCGCGTCTTCAAGGTCTATCTGACGTTCGTGGAGGCGCCCGAAAAGTACATCGGCCGCCCGAGGCGCCCGGGCGGCCGACGAAAGGGGGAGGCGGCGCGTTGAGACTTTTTGCTCCGCGGGCTTAGCTGTTGTCAGCTTGCCGAAGAGGTTACGTCTGGTGCGTCGCCTTTATATCGTTGCCGTCTCTCGACGACTTACCCGCCTTTTAGCGCGATCGGCCTGAAAAGTCCAGAAATGGCGGGGCCCTCAGCGTCGCGGCGCAGGGCGCGGAGGCGCGCGTCTTACCGGCACCTGGCGCGCGTGGGGGTCGAACAGGGTCTGGCAGCCGGCCCGGGGCGCGGAAGGCGGCGCCGACCGATTCGGGTAGCGGCTCGGTTCCGACTTGAACGTCCTTCGGCCACCAGGAGGCGAACCCTTCGTTCAGGGCCGCCATCGAGCGGCCAGTGGCGGCCACGAGGGTCGCGACGCGGCCTTGCGCAGTGTCGAGTGGCTAGCCGCCCGGTCGGGGTGTCGCGGAGGCTGGCGTAGTAGCGCACCGTGCGGGCGAGGAGGCCTTCCTGCTGGAGGTAGCGGGCGAAGTAGCGCTCGGCAGCATTGGCCGCGCCCGCCCGGTCGCCGGTGGCGGTGGTCACCCCGGAAGTCCGTCACTTCGCCCATGAGTTCGCCGTCGAGGTACCAAACCTGATGGATGATGGCTTCGGCCAACGGGACCAGCGTGGGTCGGCACTTCAGCCAGGACCCGCGGTCGTTGCGATCGCCGACGACCTGACCGTTCACCACCACAGTCTGTACGGGATCCTCGTCGGTCTAGTCGGGCGCCTGGGACGCGAGCGTCGGTTCGCCGGCCGCTGGGAGTTCGGGTGGAAATCGCATCGTGTGCTCTCCGCCTCGGAAGGAGAGATAGTCGCCGCGGAATCCCAGGCCCGCGAGCACGAAGCGGATGAAGAGCTCGCGCAGAAAGATCACATGATCCCAGAGATCGCGCTCGGCGGGCGGGGGCGCGTCGGGATCGTAATAGTAGCCGCGGTGAACTACGCTGTTGCGCGCCTTGATCGCGGCCTCGAGGTCCTGGCGAGTTAAATCCAGCATCGGGACGTCCCAGCGCACGGCGAGGGCCAGGATCTTGTCCAGGAGTGGCCGACGATTGAGATCCGCCATTTTAGCGGGCAGCCCTTCCAGGAAGGCGGCGACGGTCGCCGTCGGCTCAGCGCCATCCGGGGCCAGGCGCCCGCGCGCCGCGGCGCGCATGTCGCTGGCGACCTTGCTGAAGCGCTTGGCGGGCAAGGCGAGGCGGTCCGTGTCCGGCAGGTTGGACTCCACGAGGTTCTCGAGCGCCGTCATGACGTTCAGGAGGCGAGTTTCGTTGTAGGTCGTCGCCATGCAGAACCACTCGAGGGCATGCGGCAGGTTTCGCACTGGGCGTGGCGGATCGAAGAAGGACGCGACCGCCGTGTCGAAGATCGGCTGCAGGCTCATGGGATGAAAGACCTGCGGGTAGGTCCGCGGGTGGGTCGACTGGTCGTAGACGGTGGCGGTCCAGATCTCGTCTCGCCAGAGATGCTCCACAGGCGCTCGGATCATCGCCGAACTGGCGAACCCCATGACAGATCGTAGGTGATCGCAAAGCGCCCGCGCCTGCGTGACCCACGCGTCGGTGTCGGTAGGCGGACGATCGGCGGTGACGCGCAACACGCCTGACAGGGCCCCCGAGGCCTTCAGGGGGTAGGTCCCCGCCATGACCACCTCGCCGAGCGGGCAGTTGGCGCGGACGTCTCGAAACGCCTCGTAGTCGCGCAGGAAGAACTGAAGGATCGGGCGGGGCTCACGCGCTCGCGCCTGCTGAAAGTCCGCCCTTGAGCAGCTGAGCTTGGGCGTAATCGTGCCGCGGGTGGGGGGCGTCCGTTCACCAATCCCACGGACGATGATGAAGTCTGACGCGAAGCTCATCCCGCTGTCGGAAGCGCCTTGCAGCGTGAAGAAGGCGGACTTTCCGCCCTCGCCGCGCCAGAGACGCTTGAGCTCAAAGGTGACCTTTGTCAGGGGGAGAGTGCGCACGCGCAGGCGCACCTCGCCGTCCTTGGCGATGGTGGCGCGGAACCGCACGGGGATCGACCAGTCGCCGTGCGTTAGGCGTCCGCGGAAGGCGACGCCCCGGCGCAGATCGTCTTCCTGATCGTTCATGCTGCTGTGTCAGCTGGCGGGGCCAACTGGCGAATGCCATCGAGCAGGACTCGCGTCGCGCGGCAGTCGTCCTCGTTGTAGTCGACGATGCGCTGTCGGATGGCTGGATCGCGCTCGCGCGTCCATCGATCAAACCATTCGATGGAAGCGGCGCCCGACGGATCGGTGTCGCGCCAGCGGAAGCCCAGGTACTTGGCCAGGGTCTTGATGGAATGGTCGTGCGTTGGCCACTCCGTGGCCCGGGTGACGACGTCGTTGTAGAGGTCAACGGCGCGAGCGGGATCGAAGAGACGCTCGATGTCGTCGGGCGAGCAGACGTCCGGATAGGCCTTCTGGAGCTTGCGATAGAGGGTCCGCTCGTACTTCGAGTAGTACCAAATGACCGCGTCGGGTTCCGCCCTCAGGCAAGCGTAGGCCTGGGCGAAGGCGTCGCGCTCGCCCTTGGGGGAGACCTCATCCGCATAGAAGGCGTGGAACGTCTCGGCGCTATTGTCGCCGCCGCGGCGGACAAGGACGCCGTGGAGGTAGGTGAAGTCCCGGAGGGGATCGACTTCGATGTCGAAGAATAGATCCACGCGCGGCGTCGGCAGGTCGACGGGGACGCGCAGCAAAGGCCTCGCGCTCGGATCGCACAGCAGGCGCGCGCGGAGCTGAAACAGCCGGAGTCGCTCCGCGCCCACGCCCCGAAACACCGTACGGCTCTCGGTTATGAAGGGCGTCAGGTCGGCGCTGGCCAGTGCGGTCAAGTTGGGGATCGTCGCCGAGACCTCGTCGCGAAGCGCGCGGCCCAGCGTTGGGATGAGGGTTAGGTCGCCTGCCGCTTCAAGCTCGCGAGTACAGACACCTCGCCAATGGCAGAGTTTGCACCCGGCGTTGGCGGCCGGTCGCGTCACTGTTCGGCGTGCAACGATGTCACGCGCCTGGGCAAGCAGCTCGAGATAGGCGTCCCAAAGGGTGCTCGGGTTGCGGGCGCCGCGCGGCGCGTCGAGCAGATAGTCGACCTCTTCGCCCCGCACGTCCCAGATGGCGCCGCGTAGGCCGGCCCCAAATCCCAGCGTCTGCAGAACGTCCACATAGAGGGCGAGCTGGACGGCGTAGTGGAGCTTGGGCTTGCCATCGCCCTCGTCGCCGCCGCCTTCTTCCCCACGGCCCGACTTGATGTCGATGGGGAGATAGCCGTCGCCGGTGCGACGGAGCAGATCGGGCACGCCCACCCGGTCTCCCGCCGTGATCCGGCCTCCATAGATGAGCGGCGCTCCCGCCTGCATCGCCTCGAGTGTGCGGGCCTCGCGAACGTCAGGCGCAAGGCCCGAGAGATCGAGGATGTCCGCGCCAGCGTCGGCTAGGACCTCGGCCTCCCAGGCTGCGCCGCGACGCCACAACATCTCGACGAACGCGCTGATCGGTTCGCGCTCTGTCGGGTCGCGGAACATGTCGAGTTCGACCCGCCTCGGACACTGGGCCAGGTCGTAAAGCAGGGAGGCGGTGATCGGCGCCGACGACATGTTCTGACTATAGTCACGCTTCTCGGCGGCGCCGAGGTGCGGCTCTGCAGTTCACAACCTGGGGTCTCCGCGACTACTGTGGCGGCGGGGGGTGTCCACATGCTGAGGTATCACCGATCGACTGTGGCGCCGCCGGGGTACCTACGGGAGCCGGAGGCTCAGTCACGCCGCGCTGCGCTGCTCGAGCTCTTCTCGAATGTCGAGCGTCGCGACCAGACCCGCATCCTTTCGGAACGGGTCCTGACGCATGCGACCGTGCACTCCGCCCTGCTGACGCTCTTCCATGGCAAGTGCGCCTTCTGCGAAGCGAAGGATTCGATCTCGGTCTACCGCTTTCGGCCGCCGGCGGAAGCCCGTCCTGCGCAGAAGCTCGGAACCGAGCACCTCTATTACACCTGGCTCGCCGACGCCTGGGAGAACCTCTTCCCGATCTGCAAGGGCTGCCACCCCGAGGATCCTGACTTCTTCCCGGTTCAGCGAAAGCGCGCTCGGCTCCCGACCTTGCCCGAGCTTCAAGCCTACGTAGACAACAGCACGGGGCATTGGGCGAACTACCCGCCCAGCGAAGCGGCCTTGTTGCTCGATCCCTGCGCTCAGAGCGCCTTCCATAGTCATCTGCACCCGCAGGTGAATGGCCAACTGATCGGTATCAGCCCGCGAGGCGTGGCGACGGTCGACCACTTCAAGCTCAATCGGACGGAGCGCGTTGAGCAGCGGCGCGCCGCCTTCGACGACTACTTGGAGAGGCTACTCCAGCTTTTGGGGCCCCGGTCCGGTGGCCATGAGCCGACACCGGACGAGGTATTCGGGTTCGCAGACCTCGAATTCGGTGGCGCTTGGAGCCTGCTGCTTCGCCGCTTGGCGCGCGCCCTGGTGCGCGATGAAGACGAGACGCCCCCGTCAGTGGCGAAGATTGGCGCCTTCTTTATGCGCTGGCAGGGTCGCCCTTCCGCGCGTGCTGACCTTTCGGCGGCGCTCGAGCGTGTAAAGGAAAATGATCGCGCGGGGCCGCCGCTGCCGACCGAACAACCCGTACCTCGCACCACGACGGCGCGGCTCACCGCGGTCAGCATCTCCAATTTCAAAGGCATTGAGCAGCTGTCGCTGAAGCTGAGCGACCCCAGCACGCCGCAGGATCCGAAGGCGCCCGCGCCGGCTTTGCTGATCATTGGCGAAAACGCGGCCTGCAAGAGCACCATCCTGGAGGCCATCGCGTTGGCGCTGAGTGGTCCGGAGGCGCGCAAAGCCTTGCCCGTCACCGAGGAGCGGCTGCGGCTCGATCCCGCCATGATGGGCGACGATCGGAGCCCGCAAAAGGAGCGCGCGGAGGTCACCCTCGATTTCGACGATGGCGAGGTCCGGCGGCTGGAGATCGACGCGCGCGGAATGCGCGCCAGCGGCCGAGCGGACTTGCCGCCGGTGTTCGGCTACGGCGCGTTCCGCCAGTATCTCAGCACGCGGCGGAACTATCGTCCTGAGAAGTCCATCATTACCCTCTTCCGAACCAACGAACTCCTGTCGAACCCGGAAGCTTGGCTCCTCAGCCTCGAGCCCGATCCGTTCAAGCTGGTCGTGCGGACGCTCCAGAGCATCTTCGCCGTGGACGGAGAGGTAGATGTCCTGCGGGCCCAACGGGACCGCAGCCGATGCGTGGTGGTGCACCAGCTCAAGGCGCCTGACGGCGGGATGATCGAGACAGAGACCCCGCTCTCGCTGGTCTCCTCCGGCTTCCGATCGATCCTGGCGATGGCGTGCGACATCCTGCAGGGCCTGATGGATGATCGGGTCAACCCGAACTTCGACAACTTCACGACGGCCCGCGGCGTGGTCCTGATCGACGAGATCGAAGCGCACCTGCACCCGCGGTGGAAGATGCAGATCATGACGGGACTTCGCGCGGCTCTGCCGCAAGTCACCTTCATCGCCACCACCCATGATCCGCTGTGCCTTCGCGGCATGAACGACGGCGAGGTGCTGGTCCTGCATCGCATCGCCGGCAAGGAGACGCCGAAGACCAAGTTGCCAGTCTTCGTCGAGGAGCTGGTGGGGCTGCCCGTCGTCAGCCGCCTGACGGTGGAGCAGTTGCTGACCTCTGACTTCTTCAGCCTGTTCTCAACGGAATCGCCGGCGGTGGAACAAGAGTTCTCCCAGATCGCGGACCTGTTGGCGCGGAAGCGTCGGAACGAGGATCTCAGCGTCGATCAAGCCAAGGCTCTGCATGACTTTGAGCTGATCGTCGCGCGGGGCCTGCCGATCGGCTCGTCGCCGGTCGAGCGGATCATCCAGGATGCCGTTGCGGAATATCTGGTGGGCCGGCGCAGCCAGTCCGCAGAGAACCTCGGAAAGCTGGAAGCCAAGGCGCGCGGAAAGATCCTCGATGCCCTGAGGACCCTCTGATGCGTCGGGTTCCTCGCGGTCAGGCGCCCGCCCCCAAGGCCCTGAGCGCGCTGAACAAGGGACTAACGGAACTGCAGCGCGCCGAGGCCCACTTCGGTGGGGCGCGGGTGAAGCCCGGTGCGTTCAAGTTCGCGGTCTACAAGGCTGACGAGGTGAAGGCGCGGCTCGATGCCCTCTTTCACGGCAAGTGCGCCTATTGCGAAACGGTCTACGCCTCGACCGCGCCCGTCGACGTGGAACACTTCCGACCAAAGGGGCGCGTCGAAGGGGACAAGACCCATCGCGGCTATTGGTGGCTGGCGATGGCTTGGGAAAACCTGCTGCCCAGCTGCATCGACTGCAATCGCCGCCGCAAGCAGCCGACGCCGAAGGTGTTCAGCCAGAGCCTGCAGCATCTCGATCGCCAGGCGCGCAAATCTTCACCGCTCGGTGTGATCCTCACGGGCAAGAAGGATCTCTTCCCGGTTGGCGGCGTCCGCGCGATGGGACCGAACGGCGACCTCGTCGCGGAGGCGGCGTATCTCCTCGACCCCTGCGTCGACGAGCCTGCGGACCATCTCGTCTTCCACACTGGGCCCCACATTCCGGTGGGCCTAGTCCTGGCAAAGTCCAATGGGGATGAGGCACCCCAACTGCCGGCCGCGCAGTCGAACCCCGAGGAGGTGGCGTTGGTCGCCGCGGCGGCGGGCGCCAGCGTGCGCGGCGCAGTCTCTATTCAGGTGTTCGGCCTCAATCGCTTGGCCCTGATCCAGGAACGCACGCGGCTCCTGCGGCGTCTGGAGTTCCTTGAGATGATGTCAGTGGAGATCGGCCTCATCGTCCAAAAGCTCGAGGGCAAGACCGATCGGGATGTCAAAGCGGCCGTCCAGCGACTCGAGCTGTTGCAGGACCAAATTCTCGGCGAGATGCGCGCTATGGCGGCACCGGAAGCGCCGTACTCGGTGATGGTGGCCACCTGGATCGAGGGCTTCAAAGCCCGCCTTGCCCAGCCTTGAGGAGCGGGCTTTCACGCAAGCCAAGGCCCTAAGGTCGCGTGACCGTGCGTTGAGCGGGCTGGCACGAGCGTCGCAGTGCGATGTCGCGGCATCGGCCGCGGGCCAGGTGCAGCCGCGCTCAAGGGATCTTAGACAGAAGTGGCTGGTCTCACGGCGGTCGCCGACTTTTTCCCCCTGCGCCGCCGGCGCATTCCTCGCGAGCCAAGAACACCGCACGCGTGCGAAGCGCGCCCGCACCGCACCCGTGGTCGGACTTGAGCTCGAACGGCGCGTGCATAGGCGAGCTGTATATGGCTCAGCGACACGCTATAGTTGGCCTTGCGCAGGCCGGGGGCGGTGATGGCGGATCAGAACCTCTTCTTACAGCGCCGGCCGGAGTTCGAGCCGGAGGCGCCGAGGCGCTACTACGCGCTGTTCGACCAGGCGTCTGGCGGTCATCTGTTTTTTGAGGCGGTGTCTGCGGATTTCTTCGACGACCTGCGGCGCAAGCCTGAGGGCGTACGGCAATGGGCCGAGTTCGCGCCAAAAGCGCCGATCTATGTGATCGAGCTGAAGGACGCCGTCGCGCGCAAGTTCGAGCGCTGGGCGGGTTGGACGCCCCGCGCGTTTCGCGGGCGGCCTGAGAAGCTGGAGGACCCGGTCGAGCCGCCGCCGACGTGGTTCGAGTTTTGGCTCCAGCCGGGCGCCGCCGACGCGAACCTCTATTTCAACCTCTATGGCGAAGGCCGTTGGGTGCAGGTCAATGCGCGGCGCGTCTCCGACCCGGTCGCGGCGCAGTTGTCGGCCGCGTTCTCTTTGCATGACTACGAGGCGACCCAGGACGAGATCGAACAGGTCTTGGCGAACCTCACCGGTACGATCGAGTGGGTGGGGGTTTATGACGTCGGCCAAGGCGGCGCCAATGGCCTCTGCGACTCGACGGCGACGCCACTGGCGTATTTTGACCTTGGTGGCGCGGTGCTGGCCAACACCAGCAGCTTCCCGGCCAGCTGGCTGACCGACTTCTGCTATGCGCAAGCGCCCCCGGTGGTCCTCTCTCATTGGGACTGGGACCACTGGTCGTCGGGCAACACCTTCCCGACCGCTCAGACACTGGACTGGATCGTGCCCAACCAATCGCTGGGCGCTGTCCACACGACCTTCGCCAGCGGGCTGGCGTCGGCCAACAAGCTGTGGGTGTGGCCAGCATCCTTGCCGGACGTCAGGGTGGGCAAGGTCACGATCCGCAAGTGCACCGGCTCGGGGCGCAACCACTCAGGCCTGGCGCTGGAGGTGGTCGGACCGCAAGGCCAGGAGCCCATTCTGCTGACTGGGGATGCGCGTTACACCGCGGTGCCGGGCGCGACTGGGCGGGACTACACGTCCGTTGTCGCGCCCCACCACGGCGCGGACATGAAGAGCAGCGCGGTGCCGACGGGCTTGCAGCTGCCGGGCGCGCGCACAGCTTATTCCTTCGGCCAGAACAACACCTTCCAACATCCTCGCCCGGTCACGCAGAAGAACCATCACAGCCAGGGCTGGCCCCATAAGAGCCAGGGGGCCCGGACGGGCCTCGAGATCGAGACGGTCGCGCTGCGGCCCGGCCTCGGCCACATCGGCCTCGGATGGGTGGCGCAGCCGAGGCTGCCGCAACACAGCTGCGGCGCCGCGTCGTGCGCGGTGGATTTGAAACAGACCTGAGGGTGCAAGACGCGGCCGTGCGCGGCGAATAGGGGGACGCTATGGCGGCAGAGTTGAAGGAGTGCGATCTCGTCATGAAAGGCGGGATCACCTCCGGCGTGGTCTATCCCTATGCCATTCTCGAGCTCGCCGGCAGCTATCGCTTCCGCTCCATCGGCGGGGCCTCGGCCGGCGCGATCGCAGCGGCGTTTGCGGCGGCGGGCGAGTACGCGCGGCAGACGGGCGACAAGGACGCCTTCGTGCGCTTCGAGGATCGCATCAACGATCTGCCGCAAAAGCTCGCGAGCCTCTTCCAACCTGACCCGCCATTCGAGCTGGTGATGAAGGCCGCGTTGGCGGCGACCGGCGACAAAACGGGACGGAGGGGGCGAGTGCTTCGCGCTCTGGGGCTTCCGCTGCGCGTCGGGGCGGGCGTCGGCGTCTTTGCTTTCTTCCTGCTGACCGCGCTGCCGCTCGCCTTCGCCTGGAGCTGGGGCGCGGGGCTAATTTGGCTGGTTGGCGCGCTGCTCGCCGCGTCCATCGGCGCTGTGGTGGTGCTGGGCCGTCACCTCGCCAAGGTGATCATTCACGATCTCCCGGCGCATGATTTCGGCCTGTGCAGCGGGATGCGCCCGGACGGCTCAACGCAAGAGGCCCTGACCGAATGGATCTACGACTCGTTGCAGATCATCGCCTTCGGCCCCGCTGGGCGCACGCAGCCGTTGACCTTCCGCGACCTGGCGGAAGTCGGCTTGATGCCTGACGCGATCAAGCGGGGCGAGAAGGCCATTCAGCTCGAGATGATGGTGACAAACCTATCGTTGGGACGACCGCACGCCGTCCCCCATTTTGGTTTGAAGCTGCTGTTCTCGCCGAAGGAGTGGGCCAAGCTCTTCCCGGATGCGGTGTTGGGCTGGTTGCTCGACGACGCGCGCTGCCCCGCGCTGCCGAACCCACCGCCGGAAACACCAGACCTGCGACAAGCGCCGCCAGATCTTGATCTGCCCGTCGTGGTGGGCGTGCGGATGAGCTTGAGCTTCCCGATCCTGATTCGGGCGGTCCCGATGCACATGGCCGACGTGGGAGCCGCGGCGCGCAATGAGCTGCCGCCCAAGACGAAGCCGCCTATTCGCCGCATCCTCTTTTCGGATGGTGGCATCACCAGCAACTTCCCGGTGCACTTCTTCGACCGCCTGTTCCCGGAGCGGCCGACCTTTGCGCTCAGCCTGGACGCCCTTCATAGCCCCACAGCGCCTCTCATCAGCATGCCGCAAGCCCCCGCGGATGGTGCCTTCTCGCCGATCCGCAGCTTCGAGGGGGTAGGCGGCTTTGTCGGCGCGATCCTTGGCGCGGCGAAGGATTGGCAGGACGAGATGATGAGCGTGATGCCCGGTCAACGCCAACGCGTGGTGCGGATCCGGCTCGACAAGGATGAGGGTGGCCTGAACCTCAACATGCCGGTTGAGCTGTCCGAGGAGCTCATGGCGCGGGGCGGCGAGGCCGGACGTGAGATCTGCACGTCCTTCAACTTCGATGAGCACCGCTATCGGCGGACCGTGGTCGCCTACGAGCACCTGGCCGACCTGGTGCGCGACTTCGCCGCCGCTTGGCCCCAGTACAGCAAGTGGTATCGACACTACTCTCCAGGGGCAAAGTCGTACGACGACATGATCCCGCGGGACGCGCGGGTGAAGATCGCAGATCATCTCGACGCTCTGGTGGCGGCCGAGAAGGCGTTCACGCCGGCCCAGAGGCGCTCGGTGAAGTTCCCGCGGCCAAAGGGGCGCTTGCGGATCGTACCCGATCTCTAGGCCCGGTCGCGCTCGCGACGGGCTTTGGGTTCGGGGGTCACGCTGCCGCCAGCTCGCCAGCCTTTGGCGCCGCGTCTAGGATGGCATCTTGGCCCGCCGGTTCGGGAGGCCTCGAGGCGGCGATCATGAGCCCCGCACTCCGGGTCGCACCGTTATGTGTGTACGATCTCTACCCACGACCGCGACCCGCGCGAGCAGAAGGGTTACGCTTTCTTCTCAACCTCGCCACGAAGCGCGCGTCGATCCGGGGCTTCGTCATCCGACCACGAGCCGCGCTATCACGAGGCGACCGCGGTGCTAGGGGCCCTCATCGAGCAGCGCAGACTGACCAGCGCCGTCGACCTGCAGCACGGTTTCGAGAACGCGCCCGCGACGCTGAACCGGCTGTTCGATGGGCTCAACCACCGGAAGCAACTGCTCTGGATCGCCGATCCGCCTCAAACCTCACGCAAGGTCGCTTTGCCGGCTCCCCAATGTCGGCTGCTGGCGCAACGCGGTCACTTTGCTGGTGAGAGTTTTGGTACCTGCCATCAGCATGTCCGCGGCTTAGCGGAGGTGTGGGTCCTGTTACGCCCACCACCGGCCCCCCGCGGCCGCTCCCCGGAAAAGTTGACGCGTAGGCATCGTGCAGCCCAGGATGAGCCCGCGCGCCCATGCAAGTAAGGGGTGTGTCGGGGGCGATTAGAAATTGGACGATAAGCGGCTCATTGAGCAGCGGCTTGAGCGACTTCGTCGTAAGCTGCTCGATCTTTCGACGACCAATCGGATGCTGAGCTTTCGGCACCCGAAGGCGTCGTGCATGCGGATCGTGGATGAACTTCCAGATCAGCTCTTTGAACAGCTCAGAGATGGCGCAAATCTCACATTTGAACCCGTGCCCGAGCCAACGCCACGCGAGCTTGAGGCGTATCATGCGCGGCGCCCTGATCAGGTACCTCGGGCCGGCGCCTCCGCGCCTCTGACTCGACCCGATGCGCCCAATTGGGCCCGCCATCTTGGGTTCAATGTGAACTACGATCTTCCGGTCGAAACCGACTCGTACCAGCGACCTGAGCGCCATTCCGACAGGAAGATCCAGACGCTCCACTATCCTGACGATCTGGACGCTCGGCTACGTAAGATCCGTTCAGCGGCGCGCACCGCCATCGAGGAAAGCGGCGCGAACATGCTGTACCTCGCCTTCGGATTTCTCGAGTGGCGCGACCAGCAGACGTCGAAGCCGCATCAAGCCCCTTTGGTAATGCTCCCGGTGGAACTGGAACGGGAGCCAGTTCGCGGCGGGCAGTTTCGTACACGGATCAGGTGGACGGGCGAGGAGCTGCAACCAAACCTCTCGCTTCAAAAGAAGCTCGAAGAGTTGAATATCGATCTCCCTCTTCTGGAAGAAGAGAGGGCTTTGGAGGCCTACCTAACGAAGGTCTCCCGAGCGGTGCGTCACAAGCCCGAATGGATGGTTCGGCGTTACGTAACGCTGGGCCTGTTCGAGTTCGGCAAGATACTTCTCTACCTCGACCTCGACCCCGAGCGCTGGCCGTCATTCGCTCCGCTCGCAGACAGTCGTCTAGTGAAAGAGGTCCTAGGAGGTCCTGAGGATTTCGATGGGGTCGGGGAGGGTGGAGCCTCCTGGGGCGCAGACGCGAAACCTTCCGCGAAGGCTGCCGAGGCAAGGGACTTGACCCTCGAAGTCGTAGACCGCGCGGACAGCTCGCAATGTGAGGCTCTTGAGGTAGCGCTCTCTGGTCGCAACGTAGTGATCCAAGGGCCGCCTGGTACGGGCAAGTCGCAGACGATCACCAACCTCGTCGCAGCGGCGCTCGCGCGGGGAAAGACGGTACTCTTTGTTGCCGAGAAGCTCGCCGCTCTCGAGGTCGTGCGTCGCAGGATGCGCGAGCTTGGTTTGGGTGACTTCTGCCTTGAGCTCCATAGCCACAAAACGCGGAAGACAGAGGTCGTCGAAGATATCGCAAGCCGCATACAAGCTGGCGCACGAATTCGGCCACCGAAGGAATATGAGGGCGCGCTTGCGCGGCTTGCGGACCGCCGCCTTAAGCTGGGCGCCTACATCGACATCGTAGGCCAGGCTGCGGCCGGCTTCACGAACCTCACCATCAGCGATGCCCTAATGAAAGCGGGCCAGGCGCGGAGGAAGCTCGGCGCCCAGGTCAAAAGCGTCGAGACGCTCCGAAGTGAATTTGCGGCCCCTGACACCATGACCTGGGCTGCTTTCGCGGACGCCAAAGGCCGTCTGGCGCAGGTCGCCGACGCGATCGACCAGCTCGATGTCGAGGGGTCGGCCTTCTCTCACGTCTGGGCCGGGGTATCGTCGTCCAGGGTTTTTCCGCAGGACAGCGACCGTGTCGCCCGGTTGGCGATCGATTGGGCAGATAAGATAGACGCGCTGGCCGAGACTCTCGCCGATCCGTGGCTCAGACCACTGGACCTTTCAGACTTAGCGTCGGCCCAAAGTGAGCTCCACGAACTCGCTGCGCGTCGCGAGGCGCTGGTCCACGCAGACCAGGTGAGAGATGCGCTTGAAGAGCTCCTCGCGATCAAGCTGACCTGCTCCGCAGACGGCGCCAGGGCTGGACTTTCGGTGATCGCTGCGGCCGCGGCGGCGCCGGTAGCGGACCTGCACGTCCGAACCCCGGCGCTGATCGGGGCCGGCGTTCTGCCAATGCTGCTTGAGCATCAAGAGCGGTTAAAGGCCCTAAATGCGGAGCGGGGCGAGCTCGACGGGATATTCCGCGAGTCTGCCTTCGTCGCGCACGTGGATGATCTCGAAGAATGGTCTGCAGCGCTTTCCCAACGGGGGCTGTTCGCGCGATTCGGCAAACGTTGGCGTGCCGCCCTCCAGGGCGCTGGCAGCCTCTTGCGGCCAGGACACCTGAACGACAAGGGCGCGCAAAAATCGACGTACCTGTCGCGCCTTCGGCAGCACTTGCTTGGGTTACGCGCGGTCCAGGAAAATAAGGCTGCAAGCGAAGTTCTGGGCGACGAATACGCCGATCTTTCCCTGAAGCTCGACAGTCATATTCGCATGGCGGAGTGGGCCGAGCTTGTGCGCGGCTCACTCGACGGGCGGCTCGCTTCCACGCTCCATGAAGCGCCGCGCGAAGCCCTCGTCGAAGTGGCCACCCTCTTCACCGAGAAAACGAAGTCTTCTTTCGAGACGGCGGAGTTCATCGGTGAGAACAAGACGGCGGTCTCTTTCTGGAGTGCGGGCGTCGACAAGCTCGTTTCGCCAGCACTTGCGCCGGCGGCCCATGTCGCCAACGTCGCGGAACACTGGACCCGCTTGGTCGAGGTTGTCAGGCAATCGTCCAATGCGGCGCAGCAGGCGATGCAAGCCGAGCAAGCGTTCGTCGCGGCGACGGACCTGGATCAGGATTACTGGTTCGGTTTGGACGGGCGTCCACACCTGGAAGGGGTGAGCGCGCAGGCAAGGCTGGCAGCCGCACATGCGGACAAATTGCCCGGCTGGCTAGACTTCGATCGCGCATTGAAGAGCGCGGAAGTCGAGTTCGAAGCACCGCTCGCCGTTGCCGCAGCAGACGGAACACTGGCCACCGACGCGTTGCCCCTGGCCTTCGACTTCCTGGTCTTCGACGCGATCGCGCGCGACGCTTTTGCCGCGAACCCGTCGCTCCTCAAGATGTCGGGGAAGTCGCTCGACGTGCTCAGAAGTGAATACGCCGCGCTCGATGCAGAAGTGATGGAGCTTCGCCGCGCTCACATCGCCGCAACGCTCCTGACAAAGCGACCGCCGGAAGGGCGGTCCTCAGGCCGTAAGGCAGACCTCTCCGATATGGCGCTCATCCGGGCGGAACTCTCCAAACAGAAGCGCCACATCCCTATCAGGCAGCTCGTGAACAGGGCCGGCAAGGCGCTTCAGACCCTGAAGCCCTGCTTCATGATGGGCCCTTTGTCAGTCGCTCAGTACATCGCTCCTGGCACCCTAAAGTTTGACTTGGTGATCATGGACGAAGCCTCCCAGATGAGGCCCGAGGACGCCATCGGGGCGCTCGCCCGTGGCGGCCAGGCGGTGATTGTGGGAGACACAAAGCAGCTGCCGCCCACGTCGTTCTTCGACCGCATCGCCGACGGCGCCTCGGACGACGAGGACGAGGAGATGACCCTCGCCGAGGATGCAAAGAGCATTCTTGAATTGTCGGAAGCGATCTTCACGCCCCGAATGCTGCGCTGGCATTACCGGTCACGACACGAGAGACTCATCGCGTTCTCAAACCGGAATTTCTACAAGAACGACCTGATCGTATTCCCATCGCCCTCAGGCCAGGGTGGTCGCTTCGGGATCGGCTGGCACTTCCTGGAGCAGGGCATAACCACGTCGGGGGTCAACCCGGTCGAGGCCCGTGCCGTCGCGCGCGCCGCGGCGCTCGCCCTGCTGAATGACCGCCGCCGAACCGTCGGCGTCGTGGCGATGAATATCAAGCAGGCTCAGCGGATCTCCGACGAGCTCGCGGCAATGGCCAAGGACGATGCCGCCCTCGCGAAGGTCTTGAACGAGGCAGAGAATAGCACTCGCGGCGAGCCCTTCTTCGTGAAGAACCTTGAGAACGTGCAAGGCGATGAGCGCGACCTGATCATCATCTCGATGACCTATGGTCCGAAGACGCTCGGAGGGCCGACGCCACAGAACTTTGGCCCGATCAACCTCGAGACCGGCTGGCGGCGGCTGAATGTGCTTTTCACGCGCGCGAAAGAGCGGATGGAGATCTTCAGCTCTATGCGCGCCAGCGACATTGTTCCGAAAGAAGGCGGCGACCGCGGGCCTCGCGCCCTCAAACTGTTTCTGGACTACGCGGAGACCGGCCGGCTCGGCGAGGAGCCGAAGATCAGCGATCGCGACCCTGACAACGACTTCGAAGACGCCGTCATCGAGGGGCTTCAGGAGTTGAACTTCGAATGCGTGCCGCAGGTCGGTGTTGCGAACTTCTTCCTGGACATTGGCGTGCGCGATCCGAACGCGCCGCATGAATTCATTGCCGCCGTCGAATGCGATGGGGCGACATACCACTCCTCGCCCTCGGCGCGCGATCGCGACCGGCTCCGCCAAGAGATCCTCGAAAACCTTGGCTGGAACATCATCCGCATCTGGTCCACGGACTGGTTCCGCGATCCGGTGGGCGAGCTCACCCGCGTCTCGTCCGAGCTGAAGCGCCTAATCGCGGCAAAGGTCGAACAGCGTGCGCGAACGCCGGCCCGACCGGTTGTCGACGTGGCTCCCCGCGCCACGCCGACCCAAGCGTCTCTTGATCTACCAATGGCGCCGCTGAGATCGCGGCCGGCGTCCAACGGCTTGTCGATGGATCAAGCCCGCGCTGAGCTGATCGATCTCCGCGAGAACAAGATCAAGGCTTCTTTTCCAGAATCTGATCCCGCCCGCGGCTTCCTCAGGAAGTCGATGCTGGACGAGCTGCTGAGGAAGCGTCCGAAGGACCACAGCGAATTCCTGACGAAAATTCCGATCGATCTGCGCCAGAACACTGATGCGGATCAGCTGAAGAAGTTCGGAGAGGATGTGTTTGAGATTTTAGAGCGCACAAACTGAGACCAGGGGCCAATTTGTTCGAACAAGAAGACAAGTTCAAACTGAGCAGTCTTGCTCTGCATAACGCGGAGGTCGCACGTCGTGAGCTTCCTGAGCGGATTGCGCATCTCAAAGAGGCCTATCTGACCGCTCTACGTGATGCTGTCGTCGATGGGGCCCCTTGGTCTGACGTCGCGCAAACGCGGCAATGGATCGAGGAGGCGTCGCTAGGCCGAGATCTCATCAACGACCTTCTCGGATCCCGCGAGTGAATCAGCAGTCTCTCTCCGCCTTTATCTGGTCCGTCGCGGACCTTCTCCGGGGCGATTACAAGCCGGCCGACTATGGCAAGGTCATCCTGCCGTTCACCGTGCTGCGCCGCCTGGACTGCGTGCTGGCGCCCACGAAGGCCGACGTGCTGGCCGAGCTGGAGGCGCGGTCGGCGGCGGGGGTGAACCCCGAGCCGTTCCTGCGGCGCAAGGCCAAGCAGACCTTCTTCAACACCTCGACGATGGACCTGAAGCGGCTCATGGGGGACGCCGCCAACGTGCGGCTGAACCTGGAGTCCTACGTGCAGGGCTTCTCGCCCGAGGTGCGCGACATCTTCGAGCGGTTCGACTTCGCGGTTCAGATCGACAAGCTCGCGAAGACCAAGCTGCTCTACCAGGTGGCGGAGAAGTTCGCGGGCATCGACCTACACCCCGACCATGTGTCGAACAGCCAGATGGGCCTGGTGTTCGAGGAGCTGATCCGTAAGTTCGCCGAACTGTCGAACGAGACCGCGGGGGAGCACTTCACGCCCCGCGACGTGATCCGCCTGATGGTCGACCTGCTGTTCATCGAGGACGACGAGGCCCTGACCAAGCCGGGCATCGTACGGACGATCTACGACCCCACGGCGGGCACCGGCGGGATGCTGTCGGTGGCGGAGGAACACCTGAAGGGCCGCAATCCGGACGCCCAGCTCACCATGTTCGGCCAGGAGCTGAACCCGGAGTCCTACGCGATCTGCAAGGCCGACATGCTGATCAAGGGTCAGGACGTGTCGAACATCGCCTTCGGCAACACGCTCAGCGAGGACGGCCACGGCGGCAAGACCTTCGACTACATGCTGGCGAACCCGCCGTTCGGGGTGGAGTGGAAGAAGGTCGAGAAGGAGGTCCGCCGCGAGCACGAACAGATGGGCCACGCCGGCCGCTTCGGTCCGGGCCTGCCGCGGGTGTCGGACGGGTCGCTCCTGTTCCTCCTGCACATGCTGTCGAAGATGCGTCCGGCAACGGAGGGAGGCTGCCGGTTCGGCATCGTGCTGAACGGCTCGCCCCTGTTCACCGGCGGGGCCGGCAGCGGCGAGAGCGAGATCAGGCGGCACCTGTTGGTGAACGACCTCGTCGAGGCCATCGTGGCCCTGCCGACCGACATGTTCTTCAACACCGGCATCGCGACCTACGTATGGATCGTGACGAACCGGAAGCCGGCGGCGCGGAAGGGCCTCGTGCAGCTCATCGATGGCTCCGGCTTCGGACGGAAGATGCGCAAGTCGCTAGGCTCGAAGCGCAAGGAGCTGGGGCAGGCCGAGATCGACGAGATCACCAGGCTGTTCGGGCGCTTCGAGGCCGCGGAGGTCGCGGTGGTGCTCGACGCTGCCGGTAAGGAGGTGGCGCGTGTCGCCGTCCACGACGGTGATGCTCCGCCAGAGGCACCCGGGGGCGGCAGGGTCAAGCTCGCGCCCCTGTCGCGCATCCTGCCGAACGCCGCCTTCGGCTACCGCGCCATCACCGTCGAGCGGCCCTTGCTGGACGACCTCGGCCGCCCGGTGCTGTTCGAGAAGGGCAGGAACAAGGGCAGGCCGCAGCCGGACAGCGCGCTCCGCGACACTGAGAACGTCCCGTTAGCGGAGGACGTGGAGGCCTACTTCGCACGCGAGGTGAAGCCCCACGCTCCGGACGCCTGGATCGACCACGGCAAGACCAAAGTGGGCTACGAGATTCCCTTCAATCGCCAGTTCTACGTCTTCGAGCCGCCGCGACCGCTGGAGGAGATCGACGCCGACCTGAAGCTGGTAACCGATCGCATCAAGGCGATGATCGCGGAGCTGGCGGCGTGAGCCTCCGGCGCTATGGCAGCTACCGCGAGAGCGGAGTGGAGTGGCTGGGCAAGCTCCCCGACCACTGGAAGGTCGAGCGGCTCAAGCGCCTCTGCGACGTTCGACCGAGCAACGTCGACAAGAAGAGCTATGACGGCCAAGAGCAGGTTCGCATCTGCAACTACACTGACGTGTACTACGGAGAGCAGATCACCCCTGCACTGGAGCTGATGGAAGCGACGGCGACAGCCGAACAGATTGAACGCTTTGGCCTCCGCGCTGGGGACGTGATCGTTACGAAGGACTCGGAGACCGCGGATGACATCGCGATATCGGCCCATGTGCCGGCGACGATGCCCGGCGTGGTTTGCGGCTATCATCTTGCTCTACTGCGGCCGCAAGCCCGCGTGGAAGGCGCCTTCATCAAGCGGTTCTTCGACAGCCACTTCGCAAAGGCGTCAGTGGCCGTGCGGGCAAACGGCCTAACCCGCGTCGGGCTCGGCCAATACGCGCTCGACAACCTGCTCGTGCCCACGCCTCCCGAACTGGAGCAGAGAGCAATCGCCGTCTTCCTCGACCGGGAAACGGCCAAGATCGACGCGCTGGTGGAAGAGCAGTGCCGGCTCATCGAGCTGCTCAAGGAGAAGCGGCAGGCCGTCATCTCCCACGCCATCACCAAAGGCCTCGACCCCACCGCCCCGATCAAGGACTCAGGTGTCGAATGGCTTGGCCCAGTGCCGTCGCATTGGACGATGAAGCGGCTGAAGCACCTCTCACCATCGATCACGGTGGGGATTGTTGTGAACCCAAGCGAGTACGTCTCTGACGAGGGCCTACCGTTCCTCTACGGAGCGGACATTAAGGAGGGGCAGATCGAATGGGAGACCGCTCGCCGGATTGCTCCGGAAGTTAGTGCGAGCCAAGGCAAGACGGCGCTCCGGGCCGGCGATCTGGTGACGGTGAGGGTAGGCGCGCCCGGTGTGACAGCAGTGATCCCGCCGCAATGCGAGGGCGGCAACTGCGCGTCTGTCATGCTGGTGAGGCAAGGGCCGTGGCCCTCTGAATGGCTGAGCTACGCGATGAACTCACGTGTGGTCCGGTTCCAAGTTGAGGTAGTCCAATACGGAGCCGCCCAGGAACAGTTCAACATCAGCCACGCGCTCAACTTCTTAGTCCCCACGCCACCTCTGGAGGAGGCGAAGCAGATCGCATCTGTTCTCCGGCGGGCGACGGAGAAGATTGATACGCTCCTCGGTGGCGCGGCAGACTGCGTTTCTCTCCTCCAGGAGCGTCGCGCCGCACTGATCTCCGCCGCCGTGACCGGCAAGATCGACGTGCGCGAGTCAGCGGCCACGCCGGCCAAGCTGGAACCGGCTTGAGGCGGTCATGGAGGCGCTGCATCAGGAGGTGAGCTTCGAGGACGAGGTCTGCACGGTCCTCGCGGCGAACGGCTGGCTCTATCGGCTCGGGGACGCGCAGGCCTACGACCGCGCCCGCGCACTCTTCCCGGCCGACCTGATCGCCTGGGTGCAGGAGACCCAGCCGAAGGCCTGGGAGGCGCTGCAGAAGTCCCACGGGGCCGCCGCTGAGGCCACCCTGCTGGACCGCGTGCGAAAGTCCCTGGACGACCGCGGCACGCTGGACGTGATCCGCAACGGCGTCGAGATGATCGGCGTGCGGGGCGCGCTCCAGGTGGCGCAGTTCCGGCCGGCCATGCGGATGAACCCCGACATCGTGGGCCGCTACGCCGCCAACCGGCTGCGCGTGGTCCGCCAGGTGCGCTACTCGACGGCCAATGAGAACTGCCTCGACCTCGTCCTCTTCCTGAACGGCATCCCGCTCGCCACCGTCGAGCTGAAGACGGACTTCACCCAGAGCGTCGGCGACGCGGTGGACCAATACAAGTTCGACCGCTTGCCCCACCCCAAGGGCGGCAAGGCCGAGCCGCTGCTCTCCTTCCCCTCCGGCGCGCTTGTCCACTTCGCGGTGTCGAACCGCGACGTGATGATGACGACCAAGCTGGAGGGCCCGAAGACCACTTTCCTGCCGTTCAACCAGGGCGACGAGGGCGGGGCCGGCAACCCGACACCGCCCTTCGGCCACCCGACGAGCTACCTCTGGGAAGAGGTCTGGCAGCGCGACAGCTGGCTGGAGATCATCGGCCGCTACCTCGTCACCCAGAAGGACGAGAAGAAGCGGATCACCCGCATTCTCTTCCCGCGCTACCACCAGCTCGACGCCACCCGGAAGCTCCAGGCGCAGGTGCTCGCGGAGGGCGCGGGCGGGCGGTTCCTCATCCAGCACTCGGCCGGGTCGGGTAAGACCAACTCCATTGCGTGGTCGGCGCACTTCCTCTCCGAGCTGCACGACGCCAACGACGAGAAGCTGTTCTCGACGGTGATCGTCGTCTCCGACCGCCGCGTGATCGACGGCCAGCTCCAGGAGGCGATCTTCGACTTCGAGCGCACCCAGGGCGTGGTCGAAACGATCAAGAACGAAGGCGGCGCGAAGGGCGGGCAGCTCGCCAAGGCGCTGGCGGCCGGCAAGAAGATCATCGTCTGCACCATCCAGTCCTTCCCCACCGCCCTGGCCGCCGTGCGGGAGCTGGCGGCGACGCAGGGCAAGCGGTTCGCCGTGATCGCCGACGAGGCCCACTCCAGCCAGACGGGCGAGGCCGCAGCGAAGCTGAAGGAGGTGCTGTCGCCCGAGGAGATCGCCGAGCTGATGGACGGTGGCGAGATGTCCGGCGAGGACATCCTGGCCGCCCAGATGGCCGCCCGCGCCAGCGACAAGGGCATCACCTACGTCGCCTTCACGGCGACGCCGAAGGCCAAGACGCTTCAGCTCTTCGGTCGCCCTGGACCCGACGGGTTGCCCGCGCCGTTCCACGTCTACTCGATGCGCCAGGCCATCGAGGAGAAGTTCATCCTCGACGTCCTGAAGAACTACACGCCCTACAAACTGGCCTTCAAACTGGCCCACGACGGCAAGGAGCTGGACGAGGTCCAGGTCGAGCGCAGCGCCGCCACCAAGGCGATCATGCGCTGGGTGCGGCTGCACCCGTGGAACATCGCCCAGCGCGTCCAGATCGTGGTCGAGCACTTCCGCGAGAACGTGGCCCCGCTGCTCGACGGCAAGGCCAAGGCGATGGTGGTGCTCGCCAGCCGTCAGGAGGCGGTGCGGTGGAAGCTCGCCATCGACCGCTACATCAAGGAGCAGGGCTATGGCCTGGGCACGCTGGTGGCGTTCTCGGGCGAGGTGAACGACCCGGAGTCGGGGCCGGAGCCCTTCAGCGAGACGAGCGCCGCCCTGAACCCAGGCTTGAAGGGCCGAGACATCCGCGACGCCTTCAAGGGCGACGAGTTCCACCTCCTGCTGGTGGCGAACAAGTTCCAGACCGGGTTCGATCAGCCGCTGCTCTGCGGCATGTACGTGGATCGGAAGCTGGCGGGCATTCAGGCGGTGCAGACGCTCTCCCGCCTCAACCGCGCCCATCCGGGCAAGGACACGACCTACGTCCTCGACTTCGTGAACAGCTCGGAAGACGTGCTGGCGGCCTTTAAGACCTACTACGAGACGGCCGAGTTGGAGGCGACGACCGACCCGAACCTGATCTTCGACCTGCGCGCCAAGCTAGACTCCGCCGGCCATTACGACGCCTACGAGGTAGACCGCGTGGCCGCCGTGCTGATGAACCCCAAGTCCACCCAGGGCGACCTCGTAGCCGCCATGGAGCCCGTCGCCGACCGCCTGCTGAAGCTCTACGCGGCGGCGAAGGCGCGTTGGGTGGCCGCGGTCGAGTTGGAGGACGAGAAGGACGCGAAGGCCGCCAAGGACGAGATGGACGCGCTGGTGCTCTTCAAGGGGGACATGGCGACGTTCGTGCGCGTCTACACCTTCCTGTCCCAGATCTTCGACTACGGCTCGACCGAGATCGAGAAGCGCTTCCTGTTCTTCAAGCACCTGATCCGGCTGCTGGAGTTCGGCCGGGAGCGGGACACGGTGGACGTCTCGCAGCTCGTGCTTACGCACCACACGCTCAAGAGCCAGGGCAAGCAGCGCTTCGCGCTCGGCGAGGGCGAGACGCCCAAGATCGCCCCCGTGGGCGACGTCGGCTCGGGCGCGGTGCAGGACAAGCAGAAGGCCCTGCTGGCCGAGATCATCGCCAAGGTGAACGACCTCTTCGAGGGCGAGCTCACCGAGGACGACCGCCTCGTCTATGTGAACAATGTGATCAAGGGGAAGCTGCTGGAGTCCGACGCCCTAGCGACCCAGGCGAAGAACAACACCAAGGCCCAGTTCTCGAGCTCCCCCACCCTGGATGAGGCCATCCTGGACGCCGTGATGGACGCCCTGGAAGCCCACCAGACGATGAGCCGCCAGGCGCTGGACTCGGCAAAGGTGCGAGCGGGGTTGAAGTCAATCCTCCTGGGCCCGGCGCAGCTCTACGAAGCGCTTCGGGGCCGGCAGGACGAGGCGGAGCCGGTCCTGTGAAGAACCCGTATCTCGAGGAGCGCCGACTTGAGCACGTCATCGCTGCACTTACCGCGATGGGCACATACCCGTTCTACAAGCAGACTGCCGCGGAGTGGTCGGATCGAATTTCAGGCAATAAGGACCGAGGGTCCTTTTGGAAGAGCATATTCGAGGAACATCCAGAGTTCTTCCGGCGCGCATCTACGGAGGCTGACTATTCGCTGGTCTGGCGTCGACAGTTCCCGCGCAGCTTCGATGTGCGTGACCTGAAGGAGACCTTCCCGGATCACTACGTTGAGAAGACATCAAGGGACCCTGTGGGACGACGCCCCCTGGAACCCAGCGAACTCACCCAATTGATCGGTGTGGCCATTCGCCTTCACGAAAGCGCTCTTGAGCACAGAAAGGCGAGCACTTGGTGGGTGCCTCTGGCAGCGGCCGTACTGGCATTTGCGGGGGCCGTCGTGGGGGGCGTCATCCACCGCTAGGCGGCCGGACTGACTGCCAGTGGATCATTGAACGGAGGTGGCAGGGGTGGCGCTTTTCACGACTACGAATTACCCGATCAGCGCGCTGATTGAGGACATCGATCTTGGCAAGATCGGACTACCAGAGCTTCAGCGCCCGTTCGTATGGCCTAACGTAAACGTCCGCGACCTCTTCGACTCCCTCTATCGCGGCTATCCAGCGGGCTTCCTCCTATTCTGGGATACCGGCGTCGACGGGGGGCTAAGGGGCATCGGAACGAAGAACGCCAACGTCGTTCCCCGATTGGCGATTGTCGATGGTCAACAGCGCCTCACTTCCCTCTATGCGGTCGTCAAAGGCGCGGAAGTCCTGCGAGCCGACTTCCGGCGCGAGCGCATCCAGATCGCGTTCAATCCGCTGTCTGAGCGCTTTGACGTAGCTGATGCTGCGATCCGGAAGGACAAGGCCTACATCCCCGACATTTCAGTTCTCTGGAGCCCAGGGACGCGGCTGATCGCCTTCGCGCGGCAGTTCATTCAAGACCTCGCCACGACCCGCGAACTCAGCTCAGCAGATGCGGAGCAGATCGAGGAGGCCATCAGCAAGCTACATAATCTGCCGCAGTACCAATTCGTGGCGTTGGAGCTGGCTTCGTCCGTCGACGCCGAAACGATCGCGGAGGTGTTTGTCCGCATCAATGGCTCCGGCAAGAAGTTGAACCAGGCCGACTTCGTGCTCACCCTGATGTCGGTGTTCTGGGATGAGGGCAGATCGGAGCTCGAAGCGTTCGCCGCTTCCGCGACGCGACCGAGTGATGGTGCGCCGTCCCCCTTCAACCACTTTATCAAGCCGTCACCCGACCAGATGCTCAGAGCAACGGTCGGGCTTTCGTTGAAGCGCGCTCGTCTCGAAAACGTCTACAGCGCCCTCCGCGGTCGCGACGCTAAGACAGGGTTGGACAACCCAGAAAAGCGGGACGAGCAGTTCGCTCTCATGCGGAAAGGGCAGGCCGCCGCGCTCAACCTTGCCACGTGGCACCACTTTCTGAGCGGCCTCAAACTAGCGGGCTATCTGGGTGCGAAGATGATCAGCTCAGAGGCGGCGATCATATTCAGCTATGTGCTCTATCTGATCGGAGTGACCGAATTCGGCCTTGAGAAGGCGAGGGTGCGTCAGGCCATCGCAGAGTTCTTCTTCATGGCGGCTCTGACCGGTCGTTACACTAGCTCTCCAGAAACGAGGTTCGAGTCTGACCTTTCACTGATTCGAGATCTCTCCGATGGTGAGGCGTACCTCGAGAAGCTTCGCGAAATCTGCCGGACGACGCTCACGGGTGATTATTGGGACATAACGTTACCGCAGCAGCTTGCAACCTCCGCTTCGAGGAGCCCCTCGCTGTTTGCGTACCAGGCATCTCTTGCGTTGCTCGACGCTACAGGGCTGTACAGCCCCGCTAAATTCACAAGCCTTGCCGACCCATCAATCGCAGGGACCAAGGCGGCACTGGAACAACACCACCTCTTCCCCCGTGGCTACCTCGAAGATGTGGGGGTGAAGGACTTCAAGCAGATCAACCAGATCGCGAACTTCGCACCGGTCGAATGGCCGGAGAACATCCGGATCGGGAAAAAGCCCCCGGCCAGCTATGTCCCACCGTTGGATGCAGCCCTCACGGCCGATCGTCGCGAACGAATGTACTTCTGGCACGCGCTTCCACCGCTCTGGTGGGACCTTCCGTATGAGATGTTCCTCGTCGAGCGACGGGCGAGGATGGCCCAGGTTGTCAAGACGGCATGGCTCAAGCTGACGGGCGTGGCGGAGGCGGCCGAACCTGCACCGGTAGACGTCAGCGCGCTGATTGCGCAGGGCGAGCACGGCGCCACGGAATTCAAATCGACACTTCGCGTGAACCTACACACTGGCCAGGTCGATGAGAAGATTCACCTCTCCGCACTAAAGACCATCGCAGGGTTCTTGAACGCTAAGGGCGGCACCCTCCTCATCGGCGTCGACGATGACGGGGAAGTCCTCGGCCTTGATGCCGACCGTTTTCCGAATGAAGACAAGATGAGCCTTCATCTCGTGAACCTGATTAGGGAACGCCTGGGTGACGTTTTCCTTCCCTATGTCCACCCCCGCTTTGAAGACAGCCGAGGCCAACGGGTATTGGTTGTGCGCTGCGAACGCGGCCCGCGAGCCGCCTTCGTGAAAGACGGTCAGGTACAGCGGTTTTACGTGAGAGGTGGCAACGCGACCGCTGAATTGAGTGGCAACGCAATCACGGAGTACGTCAGTCAGCGGTTCAAGGCGCATTCGCCGCCCGCGCCAGCGCTCTCCTGAGTTTGTCTTCACAGCGGGAAATCGCATCGCCCAACGGGAGGAGATTGGGGCGGTATCCAAATACCGCAAATGCAACGCGGGTTCGTGGACGTTGTAAAAAAAGGACCCATGGTACCGCTGTGGGTAGTAAATTCCGGAATTTGGAATTTCACTAATAACAACAGATATCCGTGAGTCCTGCCGGGCCCACCAGCCGGCGAGCGGCGCCGGCGCGACCCGAGGCGTCGTCCTTGCATAGATCGCGGTGGCGGGCCTCCTGAAACTCCGGGCGCTGGCGCCGCGGGCAGTTTGCCGTTTTGGCGCGTTCGGGATCGCTGGACAGGGGCCGGTTCGAACGCCCCCTTCGGATCGATGGCCGGGCGTTCGGAGGCCGAAAAGAATTGTGGCCGGAACGCGGGAGCGCTCCGGCCACAGGGGAGGGCCGAGGGGCCGGGGCGCCTGCGCGTCCCAGCTCCCCGGTTGGGGTCTCGATTAGAAGTCGTAGCGCAGGGTCGCGGACACCGTGCGGCCGTTGTACGCGCGGCCCAGGACGACGCCGCTGGCGGGGATCGTGCCCTGCTCGACGTCCGAGAGCGCGAACTTGTTGAACAGGTTGTTGACGTTGAGCATCAACTGCACCCGTTCGGCCGGGCGCACCTGCACGAAGGCGTTCACCAGCGTGTAGGCCGGCAGCTTCAGCAGGTTGACGTCCTGCGCGTAGCTGCTGGTGGTGCCGATCACGTTCACACCGAACGTGGCGTAATCGAGCTCCACCTGCGGGGTCACCGCGTAGATGAAGTCGGCCTGGTGACGCGGCGTGTTGCCGATCAGCGCGGCGTTCGTGGCGTCGCTGGAGATCTTCGCGTCGGTGTAGGTGGCGCCGGCGGTGACGCTGAACGGACCGTGGCGGACGCCGGCCTCGAGTTCGACACCCTTGGCCTTGTAGCCGCGAACGATGTTCAGGACCGAGGCGGAGCCGTCGGCGCCGCTGACGATCTGGGTGTTCCGTTCGCCGGTCCGCGCCGAGAAGCCCGTGACGTTGAAGGTCACGCCGCCGGCCCGGTACTTCAGGCCGAGTTCGGCCTGCTTGACGGTGTCGTAGCCGCTGTCCGAGTTGACCAGCTTGCCGGTGTTGTAGTTGACCGCCGGGGTGAACAGGATCTTGTCGGCCGAGGCGCGACCGCCGCGGCTGTAGCGACCGAACACCGCCAGTTGCTCGGCGACGCGATAGTTCACGCCGGCCGAGTAGCTCAGGTAGTGGTAGTCGTAGTCGACGTGGCCAGGCTGGCCCAGCGGCAGGAGGGCCACCTTGGTTTCCGCGGTGGAGATCACGCCGTTGCGGTTGATGTCGAACGAGGTCTGGCCCACCCGGCCGCCGCCGAGTTCGGCGCCGTAGAGCGTGCCCTTCACGTTGCCCATGTCGTAGCGCAGGCTGCCGCCCACGGCGATTTTGCCGACGTGGTAGTTGATCGAGGCGTACGGCGCATTGACGCCGTAGTTCATGTCGTAGCTGCGGTGGAAGGTGTTGCCGAGACCGTAGGCGAGGTAGCCGTCCTGGGTGAACGGGACGCCCGCCGCTGTCGAGACGTTGATCAGGGTGGCCTGGCCGTCGCCGGCGACGCCCGCCAGGACGTTCAGGAACGACAGGTAGGTCGAGTAGTCCTGCGACGACTTGTAGAAGCCGACCGTGGTGGTCAGGTCGCCGCCGCCGATGTCCCATACGCGGCTGGCGCGGATGTCGTTGGCGGCGTTGTCGAGGCTCTTGATCTTGGTGTCGAGCTGCAGCGAGTTGGTCAGCAGGCCGTTGCCGTTGAGCGCGGCCGGGCTGGCGATCGTCTGGCCGGCTTGCGGGCCAGTGGCGTAGCTGAGGACGCCGCCCGGACCACCGTAGGTGACCGCGAGCGTGGCGGCCGGGGCCACGGCGATGGGGCGGATGGTCCGGTTGCTGCCGCCGATGTCGGCGAAGCGGAACTTCTCGGTGATCGTCCAGCCCTGCACGTCGAACTGGGCGTCGAGGC
>NZ_JANINU010000091.1 GCF_024508875.1 Phenylobacterium sp. | reverse complement strand
TCCGGCAGGTGGTTCCGGATCGCGCCCGAGCACAGCTCGTAGCCGTTGCAGACGATGTCGTACTGGTAGGCCAGGATATCCAGCGGATCCTTGGTCTCCAGCGCCTCCAGCTCGCCCTGCGGCATCGAGAACGGGTTGTGCGAGAAGTCGACGCGGTTCGTCTCCTCGTTCATCTCGAACATCGGGAAGTCGACGATCCAGCAGAAGTCGAAGCGGTCCTCGTCGACCAGCTTCAGGTCCGTGCCGACCTTGGTCCGCGCATTGCCGGCGAACTTGTAGAAGACCTTCGGGTCGCCCGCGACGAAGAAGGCCGCGTCGCCCTGCCCCAGGCCGAGCTGGCCCATGACCGCGTCGGTCTTCTCGGCCCCAAGGTTCTTGGCGATGGGGCCGCCCCAGCCGCCCTGGTCCTCGGACCAGAAGATGTAGCCGAGGCCCGGCTGGCCTTCGCCCTGCGCCCACGAGTTCATGCGGTCACAGAAGGCGCGGCTGCCGCCGGTCTTGGCCGGGATGCCCCACACCGCGTTCTTGGCGTCTTCCAGGATGCGGGCGAACAGGCCGAAGCCGCCGCCGCGGAAGTGATCCGAGACGTCCTGCATCTGGATCGGGTTGCGCAGGTCGGGTTTGTCGGTGCCGTACTTGCTGATGGCCTCGCGGTACGGGATGCGCGGGAACGGATACGGCGTGACGGGCTTGCCCTCGCCGAACTCTTCGAAGACGCCGTGCATCACCGGCTCGATGGCCGCGAACACGTCTTCCTGGGTCACGAAGCTCATCTCGACGTCGAGCTGGTAGAACTCGAGCGAGCGGTCGGCGCGCAGGTCCTCGTCGCGGAAGCAGGGCGCGATCTGGAAATAGCGGTCGAAGCCCGAGACCATCAGCAGTTGCTTGAACTGCTGGGGCGCCTGGGGCAGCGCGTAGAACTTCGAAGGATGCAGCCGCGACGGCACCAGGAAGTCGCGCGCGCCCTCCGGCGACGAGGCCGTCAGGATCGGCGTCTGATATTCCAGGAAGCCCTGGCCGATCATCCGGTTGCGGATCGAATGGATCACCTTCGAGCGCAGGACGATGTTCTTGTGCAGCGTCTCGCGGCGCAGGTCGAGGTGGCGGTTCTTCAGCCGGATCTCTTCCGGATAGTCGGGCTCGCCGAAGACCGGCAGCGGCAGCTCGTCGGCCTTCGACAGGACGACGACCTCCTTCACCTTCAGCTCGATCTCGCCGGTGGGCAGGTTCGGATTGATGGTGTCCGCCGAGCGGGCCACCACTTCGCCGTCCACGCGGATCACGCTCTCGGCGCGCAGGTGCTCGACCGTCTCGAAGCCCGGGGTGCCGGGGCTGAGGACGAGCTGCGTCAGGCCGTAGTGGTCGCGCAGGTCGATGAAGATCAGGCCGCCGTGATCGCGCTTGCGGTGGATCCAGCCCGAAAGCCGGGCGGTCTTGCCGGTGTCGGCGGCGCGAAGCGCGCCGCAGGTATGGGTGCGGTAGGCGTGCATATCTTCTGGGAAAATGGGTGTTTTATGAGGCGCGGAAGGGCGCATGTACCCCCGCGAATGTCAAGTTGCGCGCGGCTCGCCGACGGCAAGGCGGTACGGCGTCATGACGTCCTGGACGTCGAGAAACTCAACGCGGTCGGATAGCGATGGGTGCCAAATGTCCCACCCCATCCCCCGCGTCTGAAACATGCTGGCTAGGCCGCCTGCGGGGCCGCCGAAACGCAGGACGCCTCGACCGTCGCTCCGGCGCTCCACCACCGCCGCGTCTAGCCGTGCGGTGAGCAACTTTTCGGCGTGGAGCTTGCGAAGGACCAGGGCGCGTTCGTTTGTTAGCGCATAGACGGTTCGTGCCCGGAGCCATGCATCGACGACGAAGCGCCCGGCGATCAGGTACGTCCCGATCACGACAAAGGGGAGTCCCCACAAGGAGAAGAAGCCCGGCCCCGCCTGGGTCACCACCGTCGTCTCCCAGAAGATGGCGAAGCCGCCCCAGAGCAGGCTGAACGGCACCAGGAAGAGGTCGCGTGCGTACAAGCGCAGTCCGACAGCAGGCCGGCCCGTCCAAGTGACGCGCTCGCCCGCACGAAGATACGGCTGAAGCCGGCTTGCGATACTCGGATCGACCACGCTCACTCCCAAAGGACCCCTGCCAGAGGGCAGGCGCGCCTCCGGAACTGTCAAGCTTGAGTTGCACCGCAGGGCGCGCGGGCGGCCGCCTTGACAGCCGGGCCGGGCGGTCCTCCCATCGCGGTTCCTGTTTGGGGGCCTTCCGTGAAGAGAGTTTTCAGCGTCGCCCTTGCGCTGCTCGCCAGCGCCAGCCTGGCCGCCTGCGCCACGACCACCGCCAAGCCCGCGCCCGGCAAGAGCCAGACCGCGTCGAACGGCGGGGGCGGCCCACCGCCGGCGCCGTTGCCCAAGGGCCTGGATCCGGCGGCCAACAAGGACCCCTTCCCGTCCACCTATCGCCCCCTGCCCGGCCGCGACGTGGCCCTGGTCGGCGCGACGGTGCTGACCGGAACCGGCGCGCAGATCGAGAACGGCACGGTGCTGATCAAGGCCGGCCGCATCGCCGCCGTCGGCCAAGGCCTCGCCGTCCCGGCCGGCTACGAGACCGTGGACGCGCGCGGCAAGTGGATCACGCCCGGCCTGATCGACACGCACTCGCACCTGGGCGTCTATCCGTCGCCGGAGGTGCAGGCCCACTCCGACGGCAACGAGGCCATCGACCCGAACACCGCGCAGGTGTGGGCCGAGCACTCGGTGTGGCCGCAGGACCCGGGCTTCAACCTGGCCCGCGCCGGCGGGGTGACCACCCTGCTGGTGCTGCCGGGCTCGGCCAACCTGTTCGGCGGGCGCGGCGTGACCCTGCGCAATGTGCCGGGCCGCACGGTGCAGGACATGAAGTTCCCCGGCGCGCCCTACACGCTGAAGATGGCCTGCGGCGAGAACCCCAAGCGGGTCTATGGCGGCAAGGGCCGCTCGCCCGCCACGCGGATGGGCAACGTCGCCGGCTATCGCGCCGCGTGGATCAACGCCGCCGACTACATGCGCAAGTGGGACGACTACCGCGCCAAGGTGGCCCGCGGCGACAAGGCCGACCCGCCCAAGCGCGACCTGCAGCTCGACACCCTGGTCGGCGTGCTGAAGGGCGAGATCCTGGTGGAGAACCACTGCTACCGGGCCGACGAGATGGCCCAGATGATCGATATCTCGAAGGAGTTCGGCTACCGGATCACCGCCTTCCACCACACGGTCGAGGCCTACAAGATCGCCGACCTGCTGGCGAAGAACGACATCTGCGCCGCCACCTGGACCAACTGGTGGGGCTCGAAGCTGGAGATGAACGACTCGGTCGAGGCCAACGTCCCGCTGGTGGAGGCGGCTGGCGGTTGCGCGATCATCAAGTCCGACGACCCCGACCTGATCCAGCGCCTGAACCAGGAGGCCGCCGAGGCCATGGCCGCGGGCCGCGCCCTGGGCATGCCGATCACCGAGGCCCAGGCCATCCGCTGGATCACCGCCAACCCGGCCAAGGCGCTGGGCATCGCCGCCGAGGTGGGCACGCTGGAGCCCGGCAAGCGCGGCGACGTCACACTGTGGGACGGCAACCCGTTCTCGATCTACACGCGCGCCCAGCGGGTCTGGATCGACGGTGGCCTCGCCTACGACCGCACCGACCCGCGCTTCCAAGCGAAGTCCGACTTCGAACTCGGCCAGGAGAGCCGTCGATGATCCGCCGCCTCGCCGTCCTGCTGGCCGCCACGGCCCTCACCGCCGCGACCGGCGCGAACGCCGCCACCGTCGCCATCGTCAACGCCCGCATCCTGAATCCGGGCGCCGCCCAGCCCGTGAATGGCGCGGTCGTGGTGCGCGACGGCAAGATCGTCGCCGCCGGCGCGAACGTGGCGACGCCCGCGGGGGCCCAGGTGGTCGACGCCAAGGGCGGCATCGTCACCCCGGGCTTCGTGGCCGTAAACAGCATGCTGGGCGCGGTCGAGGTCTCGTCCGTCGGCGACGACGTGGACGTGAAGACCCCCGACCTGGGCGCGGCCTTCGACGTGCAGTACGCGCTGAACCCCGACTCCGTGGTGATCCCGGTGGCGCGGCTGGGCGGCATCACCAGCGCGGTCGTCACGCCCCGCGCCGAAGGCGGCCAGGGCGGCGCCGGCGAACACGACGACAGCGGGGCCGAGGCCACCTCGGGCGCGCCGTCGTCCGAGAACGCCCACCACCTGTTCGCCGGCCAGGCGGCGGTAATCCAGCTCGCCCGCGGCTCGGACATGCTGCTTAAGCCGAAGGTGGCGATGGTCAGCCCGTTCGGCGACGCCGGCGCCAAGGTGGCCGGCGGCGCGCGGGGCGCCGAGTTCGTGCTGCTGAAGGAGGCGATCGAGGACGTCCGCGCCTACCAGCGCAACCGCGCCGCCTACGAACGCGCCGGTTACCGCGACCTGTCGCTGTCACGGGCCGACCTGGAAGCGCTTATCCCCGTCGTGAACGGTCAGATGCCGCTGGTGGCGGTCGCCAACCGCGCCTCCGACATTCGCGCGGTGCTGAAGCTGGCGAAGGACGAGAAGCTGAAGCTGATCCTGTCCGGCGCCGCCGAGGCCTGGCGCGTGGCGCCCGAGATCGCCGCGGCCGGGGTTCCGGTGATCCTGAACCCGGTGCTCGACCGGCCGACCAGCTTCGAGACCCTGGGGGCCACGCTGGAGAACGCCGCGCGCCTGGAGGCGGCGGGCGTGACCGTCGCCATCGAGGGCAACTCGGGCGCGCACCGGGCGCACGAGATGCGCTACAACGCCGGCATCGCCGTGGCGAACGGCATGACCAAGGGCGGCGCCCTGGCGGCGGTGACGATCAATCCGGCGAAGATCTTCGGCGTGGCGAATCGGGTCGGCTCGCTGGAACCGGGCAAGGATGCCGACCTGGTGATCTGGTCGGGCGATCCCTTCGAGCCGCTCTCGAAGCCGCAGCTCATCCTGGTCCGCGGCGAGGCCCAGCCCCTGCGTTCCCGCCAGCTCGACCTGCGCGACCGCTACAGGGACCTCAGCCGCCCGATGCCGCCGGGGTACTCGTACTGAGCCGGGCCCGGGCCGCCAGCAGTCCGACGCCGAGCCACAGGCCCAGGACCGGGCTCATGGCCATGCCGACCAGCGGGACCGGGAACGGTCCGATCAGCGGCATGAGCGCGGACAAGACGGCGTAGGCGCACAGCGCGCGCGACGCCCCGCCGTCGCCGGCCGTCTTCATCAGCGCCGGTGAGCCGACGGCCGCGATCAGGGCCATCCAGGCCGCGACGGCCGCTAGCGGCGAGAGCTCGGCGGCGAGCCGCATGATCTCCTCCACCTCCGGCACCGGGCCGAGCGGGTCCGGCCGCAGCCAGCTCGCGGCTATGGCGACGCCGGTGGCGGCCATGCCGGCCAGCCGCGCGCCTCTCGTGAGCGGGCTGACCGCGAGGAGAGCAAACAGGGCGCCGCCGAACGCGGTGGCCTGGGAGGCGTCGGGCTGGGCGATCAGCAGCGCCATGATCAGCGCCGCGATGAGCCATCGCCACGACCGGGACTGGCCCGCGAGGGCGACGATCGCCGCCGGCAGGAGCACCTGGGCCACGTTGAGGTGCAGCGGCCCGGCGTCGATCCAGCGGTGGACGCCCTGCTGACCCGCATTCAGGAGGCTGGCGACCAAGCCGAGCGGCGTGAGCGCCAGCAAGGCCGACGAGGCGCGAGGCCCTGCTCGAACCGCGAGACCGGCCGCCGCGACCGCGCCGACGCACCACGCCACAGGACTGCGTAACCAGGCCCCCGCGGGCACGCCGCTCGCGGCAGCCACGGCACAGCCCATCGCCACCGCGACAAGCGAAAGCCCCCCGTAGATCGCGAGGGGCCGCAGATGCGAAGCCGTCATGCTCATCCTGAAGGCCGATGGGCTGCTGGGAAAGTCGAGATCGGACTGAGCGACCGGTCGCGACTTCCCCACCCGTCTCGCTGCGCTCGCACCCTCCCCACGAGGGGGAAGGAAAGACGCCGCTCCTACTTCTCAGGGTTCACCAGGGCCTGGTACGTCAGGGTGCGGGCCATGGTTCCTAGGTCGTCGCCGCCGGTGCCGCCGAGGCGCTGGACCATGCCGACGAAGATCAGGTCGTTCTTCGGGTCGACCCAGAACCAGGTGCCGGCCGCACCGCCCCAGCTCATGGACCCGTCGCCCTCGAGGCTGCCGGCCTCGCGGCCGTTCTTGATGACCATGAAGTCGAGCCCGAAGCCGACCGCATCGTTGAAGCGGGCGACGCCGTTGCCGTTGGAGGTGATCTTGGCGTCGGTGGTGACCACGTTCGTGCCCATCAGCTCGACCGCCGCCGGCGACAGGATGCGCACGCCGTCGAGCTGACCCTTGTTGGCGATCATCTGGGCGAAGCGGGCGTAGTCCATGGTGGTGCTGACGAGGCCGCCGCCCCCGGATTCCATGTTGGGCGGGGACAGGTAGGTGGGCATCGGGTTGCCGAAGAGGTTCACCGCCTCCTCGATCTTGCGGGTCTCGCGGTTGCCCACATAGACGGCCGACAGGCGGCCGGCCTTGTCGGCGGGGACCATGAAGGCGGTGTCGTTCATCTTCAGCGGCTTGAAGATCCGCTGCTCCATGAACTGGCCAAGGGTCTGGCCCGAGATGCGCTCGACGATCGCGCCCTGGATGTCGACGGCCGACGAGTAGCGCCATTGCGTGCCCGGTTGGAAGATCAGGGGGATCTGCGCGGTGCGGTCGATCATGTCCTTGAGGCCGTTGGCGCCCAGGACGCCCTTCTCGCGGTACATCTTGTCGACGGGATGTTCGTCCTGCAGGCCGTAACCGAAGCCTGCGGTGTGGCTCATCACCTCGCGCATGGTGGGCGGACGCTTCATGTCCTCCAGAACCATGGTCCCGTCGGGGTTGATCGACTTGACCACCTTCAGGGTCTTGAACTCGGGGATGTAGCGGGTGACCGGGTCATCCAGGCGCCACTTGCCCTCCTCGAAGAGGATCATCATGGCGACGCCGGTGATCGGCTTGGTCATGGAGTAGATGCGGAAGATCGTGTCTTCCTTGACCGGCGCGCCGGTCGCCAGGCTCTGCTTTCCGTAGGTCTTGAACTCGACCACCTTGCCATGGCGCGCGAGCAGCGTGGTGGCGCCGGCGACCCGGCCCTGGGCGACGACGCCCGCCATGTAGGCGTCCAGCTTCCCCAGGCGAGCGCTGTCGAAACCGAGGGCTTCCGGGCTGGCGGCCTTGGCGAGGACCGGGGCCCTGGCCGCGGCGGCAGGCTTCTTGGCGGCGGTCTGGGCGAAGGCGCCCGTGGCCGGCGTGAGCGCCAGCGAGGCGACAGTCAGCGCCAGCGCGAGCCGGCGGGTGGTGCGAAGCATGTGGTCCCCTTCCCCTGTTGTTCCGGCGGAGCTTAGGGGGCCCTTTGCGCGGCGCAAGCGCAGGTGCGTTTCAGGCCGGCAATCCGCTAGCCTGGGCCCGATGAAGCGAGTCCTGATCGTCTGGCATTCCCGCACCGGCGCGGCCCGCGCCATGGCCGAGGCCGCAGCCCAGGGCGCGCGGAGGGAGGCCCAGGCGGAGGTGCGCATGCTGGCCGCGAACGAGGCCCAGGCGGCCGATCTGCTGGCCGCCGACGGCTACCTCTTCGCGTGCCCCGAGAACCTGGCGGCGATGTCCGGCGCGATGAAGGAATTCTTCGACCGCAGCTACTATCCCGTGCTGGAGAAGCTGAACGGCCGGCCCTACGCGGCGCTGATCGCCGCCGGCAGCGACGGGAGCGGCGCCGCGCGGCAGATGGCGCGCATCTGCACGGGCTGGCGGCTCAAGCCCATGGCGGAGCCGTTGATCGTCGGAACCGATGCGCAGACGCCGGAGGCGATCGCGGCGCCGAAGCGTCTTTCAGCCGACGCCCTGCAGGCTTGCGCCGACCTCGGCGAAGGTCTTGCTGTCGGCCTGGCGCTGGGGGTGTTCTGAGCGCGCGCTACCTCGAGGTCTTCACCTCGACCCGTTCGATCCGCCATTTGAGCTGTTCGGCGGTGGCGCCCGGCACGTCGTTGACCCGGCGCAGCACCGCCTTGCCCGAGGCGTGATACTCGCCGCCGGTGGCGTAGCGGCCGTACAGGACGACCGGCACCTCGACGAACAGGGAACCCGCCGCGCCTTCGACTGCACCGGGCGCGCCGACCTGGGCGTGCAGGCTGGCGAAGGGCTTCAGGTCCTCCTCGCGACCGTCGGTCCGCAGCCTCGCCGCCTCGGCCAGGCGACCGCTCTCGACCAGGGCGTAGTAGGTCTCGACAACGGTGGCGGCCGCCTGCGCGCTGCCCGGCCCGGCTGGGGTCTCGGCGAGCGGCGTGCGGTCGTCGGGCAGCCCGCCCGGCGTGCCCGGCG
>NZ_JANINU010000090.1 GCF_024508875.1 Phenylobacterium sp. | reverse complement strand
TGTACATCTTCTTGGAGGTCCGCGAGACTTCGTTGCGGACCTGGATCTTGTGGTTGCCCGAGCGGCGCTTGGCCAGCTGCCAGGTCACCACGCGCTGCAGGATGTCGCCGCGGATCTCTTCGATGCCGAAGATGGCGTCGGACAGTTCGATCGAACCGCCCTTCCCGCCGTCGAGCTTGATGACGTCGAGTTTCATTGTTCTTCGCCCTCGGCTTGGGTCGCTTCGGCGGCCGGCGCTTCTTCCGCCGCCGGAGCAGCGTCTTCAGCGGCGGCCGGAGCCGAGTGAGCCTTCTTGATGGCGCCCGGGAACGGGAGGTCCGCCGGAGCCTGCGACTTCACCGCGTCGCGGATCTTCACGAACGAGCCCTCGGCGCCGGGCACGGAGCCCTTCACCAGGATCAGGCCGCGCTCGGCATCGACGCGCCAGACGGTGACGTTGAG
Organism: Phenylobacterium sp.; assembly: GCF_024508875.1. Classification (GTDB taxonomy): domain Bacteria; phylum Pseudomonadota; class Alphaproteobacteria; order Caulobacterales; family Caulobacteraceae; genus Phenylobacterium. Next base: position 7,982 of record NZ_JANINU010000090.1, on the reverse strand, counting down.
GGTGGTGACGGTTTCCTGGCCGAGATGGCCGGCCATCTTCTTGCCCGGGAAGGTACGGCCCGGATCCTGGCGGTTGCCGGTCGAACCGAGCGAGCGGTGCGACACGGACACGCCGTGGGTGGCGCGCAGACCGCCGAAGTTCCAGCGCTTCATACCGCCGGCGAAGCCCTTACCCACCGTGATGCCGGTGATGTCGATCTTCTGGCCCGGCACGTAGTGGTCGGCGGTGATTTCCGCGCCCACGTCGATGAGGCTGTCTTCCGAGACGCGGAATTCGGCCACTCTGGCCTTCGGCTCGACTTCGCCCTTGGCGAAGTGGCCGCGCAGCGCCTTCGTGGTGTTCTTCGGCTTCTTGGAGCCCGCGCCGAGCTGGAGGGCCACGTAGCCGTCCTTGTCCTTGGTGCGGTGGGCGACGACCTGGCAGCCTTCAAGGCTGAGGACCGTCACGGGCACGTGGGCGCCGGCTTCGTCGAAGAAGCGAGCCATACCCAGCTTTTTGGCGATCACGCCGGTTCGCATCGGACCGATCCCCTTAGAGCTTGATCTCGACGTCCACGCCGGCGGACAGGTCGAGCTTCATCAGCGCGTCCACGGTCTGCGGGGTGGGGTCGACGATGTCGAGCACGCGCTTGTGCGTGCGGATTTCGAACTGCTCGCGCGACTTCTTGTCGATGTGCGGCGAGCGGTTGACGGTGAATTTTTCGATCTGCGTCGGCAGGGGGATTGGCCCCCGGACGGTCGCGCCGGTGCGCTTGGCCGTATTGACGATCTCGCGCGTGGAATGGTCCAGCACGCGGTGATCGAAGGCCTTGAGCCGGATGCGGATGTTCTGACGATCCATATCGCTCTTCAGTTTCCCCTACAGACGGCGGGCGTCCGCGTGACTTTGACCATTTCAAAGACCAACTCGTGCGCCTCTTTGAGGAGACGCGCGTACGCGAAAGTCCGCAAAAACGAATGATGACCCACGCGAGCCTTCGCATGGGTCTTGCCCCGATCCCTTGATTTCTCTCGGTTTCAGGTCGTTCCGCGCACCGCGTCTGCGTTCCAAATCACTTCGGAGCGCACAGCCGGTCCAACAGGAGGCGCGTCTATACGTGCGCGACTCGGACTCGTCAAGGGCGACTGGGCGCGATCCGATAGGCGTTGAGCCGGCCCGGTTTCCAGTTCGGGACGAGCAGCACGTCGCCCAGTCGGATGAAGTCGTTGATGTAGGTTCCGGCCTGGCGGCTGTCGATCAGGGTGTCGATCGCGCCGCCGGGCGCAAACTCGAACAGCCGCCCCGGCCACTCGCTGACCAGGTAATGGCCGTTGTCGAGCCTGGCGACGCCATCCCCCTGCCCGATCCCGTCCGCCAGGACGGTGATCGCGTGGCTCTTCCAGTCCATCGCCAGCAGCTTACCGGCCATGGTGGTGATCACCAGGCGATCAGGCTCCGGCAGCAGGCCATTGATCGCGCGCAGCAGGGGTTCGGCCGCCCAGTCGACCATCACGCCGGCCTTCAGGGCGAAGATCTTTGCGCCCCCAGAATCGGCGACGAGCACGGTTCCGTCGGGGGCGACCGCGACGTCATTGAGGAACTTCGCATCGGGCGCCGGATAGCGGCCGACGATCCGTCCTGTCGGAATGTCGATTTCCACGAGCCGGGTGATGTCCGAGACATAGAGGCGGTCGCCGGCCACGACGCCTCCCTTGGGGCCGTCCATTCCGCCGACCCACTCCTTCTGCAGCAGCTTGCCGTCGCGGGAGACGCGGGAAATGAACCCGCGGCCGTCGACGGCGTCTCCCTCCCCCGCAACATTGGCCACGAATAGGGTCTTGCCGTCCGCGGAGACCGCGACGCTCTCCGGATCCTCAAAGCCCTCGAGGCTCCAGAGCGGCTCGAGTCGCACCGACGGCGCCGCGATCGCCGCGCCTGCCGTCAGCGTCGTCGCCAGAAGGATGATGGCCGCCCCGCGCACGGCCTAGCCGATCGTCACGCTGCCGGAGCCGATGATCGCCTTGGAGACCTGGCCGGTCACCTGCTTGACGCGCACGTCGCCCGAGCCGGCGATCCTCGCGCGCAGGTTCTGGGCGGTGCCGCCCATGCTCACGTCTCCGGAGCCGGCGATCGAGACGACGATGTCGGTGGCGCGGCCGCCGGCGATCTTCACGTCGCCCGAACCGGCCATCTTCACGTCCAGCGAGCCGGCGATCGAGGCGGTGTCGATGTCTCCCGAGCCGGCGACTTCCACGGTCATCGGACCGGCGACCGGGCCGGTGCGCACGTCGCCGGAGCCCGCGACGCGCAGGATCGCCTCGCCGGAGCTGCCGGTGTTGGTGTCACCGGAGCCGGCCTGATTGATCTTCATCTTCCCCGCCACGTTGGCGATGGTCCAGTCGCCACACCCGGCGTTGGACAGGTCCAGGCTGGCGGATTTGCCGACCGAGCCGAACACCGCCCCGCCGGCGCCGACCCTGACGTCCTTGGGCGTGCGGATCACGATCTGGGGCATGTCGTCATAGGCGACATCGCCGACGTTCGAGACCCGTACGCGGACCCGGCCGCCCTCGGCGTGGCAGCTCCGGATCCGGCGGCCGAGATTGCCGTCGACGATGGTGCGCTCGCCCTGGGTGCGGACGGTGATCGGCAGGCTGGGATTGGTGGTGAGCATCTCCACCTTGATGTCCGAACGCGCCTCGGGGATCACCACGACGCGGGCCACCGCATCCTTGACCTCGACCGAAGCGGCATGGGCGGCGCCGGCGGCCAGGGTCAGGCCCGTCGCGGCGACTGCAGTCAGAAGACGCATCCGTCTCCTCCTTGTTGAACAACCTTGGACCGGAAGCTAGCCGCGGCGCCCCGGCGAGACACTTTAATTCGAGGTCATGACACAGGTGTCATTTCCAGCCGGCCTCGAAGGCCTTCAGCAAATACTCGTGCCGCCATTGCTCCCGCGCCTTGTCGCTCAGGGCGACGAGATCCGCGCAAGCCCCCGGCTTCGGCGCGGCCGCCCCGATCTCGCCGGCGCAGGCCTTGGCCGGCTTTCTGTAGACGCCGGGATCATCCCAGAGCCCCACCCCGCTCAGGAACGAGAAGGCGATGGCGTTGCGGGCGGAGCGCTTCAGGTCGCCATAGGTCGCGCCGGTCTCCACCGCGCGGCCGTATTCGCGCGACAGGTCGATGCGCAGGATGCCCGCGTCGTCGGTCGATAGGCTGGCCGCCACGCCGCGTGCGCGAAGCCACGCATAGGGATGATCCTTCGGGGCGACCTCCAGGATCGCGGCGTTGGACGAGAGGTTCACCTCGACCAGCACGCCGTTGGCGGCCATTTCAGCAGCAAGGGCCTCGGCGCCATCCTCGCCGGCGATGTCCGTGCCATGGCCGATCCGCCGCGCGCCCGCGACCCGCACTGCGTCGGAGACGTGATAGGCGAGCTCGGCCGGCGTGGCGTACTTGGCGGTGATCTCGCCCGCATGCAGCGCCACGGGGATCTTGCGGCCATGCTCGGTCAGGAAGTCCACCATCCGCATGTGCAGGCGATAGTTGGCGATCGAGGCCGGGTTGTCTTCCGGCGCGACCAGTTGCACGCCCACCCACCGCTTGTCGGCGGCGATGAGGGCCACGGCGAACTGGATCTGGGCGAAGGTCTGTTCGGGCGGGATGATCCGGTTGGCGGAGAACAGGTAGCGGACCGTGACCTGGCAGCCTGGGGCGGCCCCCGGCGTCCCGCACTTCATCACCGCCCGAGTCCGCGCCTCCAGGGCGTCGGTCTCGGCGATCGCCGCGGGAACCAGGGCCTCCAGCCCTGCCGCGGTCAGCGCCGCCTTCTGGGCCGCGAAGTCGCCGCCCTTCCATCCGGCTTTCGCGCCAGCCACCCGCACCGCGACGCTCTGGGCCCCGATCATCGCCTCCAGATAGAAGGTGTTCTGCCGGGCCAGCCCGTTCAGCACCTCGGCCAGGGCGTCGCCGTCCCGCCTGGCGCCGGCGAGCCCGAACCTCTGGAAGGCGGTGAAGAACTGGTCGTGGCCGGATCGGTCGAGAAAGCCGGAATGGCGCACCGACAGGCTGTCCAGCATGGCCTGGCGCAGGGTCTCGTCCGCCGCCACGGCCGTCGCGGGCTTCAGCGTGTCGCCAGGCTGACAGGGCGGAGCGAACGCCAGGGCTTTGATGTCGACGCAAAGCCCGTCCTGGGCCGCCCAGTCCAGCCAGGTCTCGCCGAAGATCGCGCCCGAGACGTGGTTGTGAAGCTCGCCGCCCTTGGGCATGGCCTTGGCGAAGGCGACAAGTTCCGCCGGACTCATCCGCGTCAGGTCAGGCTCCGCCGCACGCGCGCCCAAGGCCAGAGACGTGAGGACCAGCCCCACCAAGCCGCCGACGAATCTCCAGCCCATGGTCCCCTCCCGTTGCGGCAGGCGGCCCGAGGCCCAGAGCGAAGTCAAGTTGGGGCTGAACCCGAAGTCTAGGCCCGCGCGGCCAAGGTCCGAAAGTTAAAGATCGGAGATTTGACAGCACGCCCGGCTGGGCCGCGACTGCTGGCGAGATCTGGGGACTTCGCCATGCGCCACGCCGCTCTCGCCATGCTTTTCGCCCTCGCGGCCTTGCCGGCCTTCGCCCAGCCCCCGGTCGAGCAGGTCCGCCCCGTCGCGCCCGGCGTATGGATGATCGCCTCGGCCTTCCCGCCTCACCGGCAACCGGATGGGACCACCATCATCTTCCGCGCGCCGAAGGGCCTGGTGGTGATGGATACCGGGCGCCATCCCTGGCGGCGGCGGACGATCCTCGATTTCGCCGAGGCCCAGCGCCGGCCGATCGTCGCCATCGTCAACAGCCATTGGCACCTGGACCATGTGAGCGGCGACCCGGCGCTCAAGGCCGCCTATCCGAAGGCGAGACTCTATGCCAGCGGCGCCATCGACGAGGCCCTGACCGGTTTCCTGGCCAAGAGCGCGGCCGATGCGGCGCCCTATCTCGCCCCCGGCAAGCTGCCGCCCGAGACCCAGGAAGATATTCGGGGCGACATCGCCACCACGGCCAATGGCGCGGCCCTGAAGCCCGACATCGTCATCGAGGGTTCCAGCCTGCGCGATCTCGGCGGCTTGAGTCTGCAAGTGAACCTCGCCCGCGACGCCGCCACGGCTGGCGATGTCTGGCTCTACGATCCGAAGACCCGGGTGGCCGCGGTGGGCGATCTGGTCACCCTCCCCGCCCCCTTTCTCGATACGGCCTGTCCGAAGGGGTGGGCCGCCGCGCTCGACCAGGTGGCCGCCACACCCTTCACGACCCTGATCCCCGGCCATGGCGCGCCGATGTCGCGGGCGCAGTTCGATCTCTACCGGACCGCCTTCAACGAGGTCGTCGCGTGCGCCGCCTCGTCCCGCGACAAGGCCGAATGCGCCGCTGCCTGGACCAAGGCCGTCACCCCGTTGCTCGGGGAGGATCCGGCCCTGGCCAAGCGGGCCCAAGGCATGACCGAATATTATGTCGCCGACGTCCTGCGTGCGCACGGCGGCAAGAGCGCCTACTGCACAACGGGCTGAAGACGCTTCGTCAGCTCCCGCCGCGCACGGCGCAGGGCTCGCCTCCAGATCGGCGGGGTCGGACCACGGGTCAGGACGATCGTGGCCTCCAGCATCATCCGGCGCTTGATTGTCGGCGGCACGGCCTGATCGAACTCGTCGAGGATGGCGAGCGCCCAATCGGGGACGGTCAAGGCCTCGGAACCGGTCGCGAGGCGAATCTGGACCTGGGTGACGGCGCGATAGAGATGCTGGCCATCGTTGTGGGCGACGAACTCGACGGAAGAAAAGCCCAGTCTGCGCGCTTCCGTCTCGATCCACTCGCGGGCGAACAGCCACTTGTCGTCCATGTAGGGGAAGTTCGGCCCCGTCGGATCCGGCTCGGTGCGGGCGGCGATGTCCGTGACCAGAGCCTTGAAGACTCCGGAGACGGCGGGATCGAGCGGCGCGTCGGGGTGTTGGGGCGCCTCCGCCAGAATCCGCTGATAGGCCAGGCGCACGAGGCTGTAGCCATCGAAAGGCTCGAAGAAGATCGCCTTGCCGCCGGGCCGAAGGGCGCGGGCCGCCGCCGCCAGACCGAGCTGGGGTTGCAGAAGGTGGTGCAGGATCGACGCGCCGGTCACGAGATCGAAGCGTCCGGGCCGCACATGGTCGCCCATCGCGTCCATCACCACGCAGGTCACCCGCTCGCGGGCCTGCAAATGGTCGAGGTTCTCGGCCAGAATGGCGAGAAGTTCGGGCGAAAGGTCGGTCGCGACGATCCTGGCGCCCCCGAACAGACGCAGGCACGGCACGACCGAATTGACGCCCGAGCCGCTGCCGAGGTCGAGCACGACGGGCGCAGGCTTGATCCGCGTCGAGGTGACGGCGAGCGCCGTCTCGAACAGGCGCTGGAAGTGATCGCTGGCCGAATACCGCGCGTGGTAGTCGCCCGCGTTGGCGCGGAACTGGTCGGAGATCGTCGCCTGCGAGGTGTCGTCCGCGATCCGCCAGATTGGCGCGCCGGAGGCTGTCCGCCCCGCCTCGGCGAGATCGGACCGGAATACAGCAGCCGCCCACGGCGGGAGGTTTGCGGCCTGCGGCATGGGCGCTCCGACGATTCCAGCCATCCTAGCGGACAACCAAAGGGAGCGTCACCGACGAAAAAGGCCGCCCAGGTTGCCCTGGGCGGCCGATCTCTTGTTGCTCAGCGCTCGGGAGAGCGCGTGGGCTTATTCGACGATCTTGGAGACGACGCCGGCGCCGACCGTACGGCCGCCTTCGCGGATCGCGAAGCGCAGGCCCTGGTCCATGGCGATCGGGGTGATCAGTTCCACGTCGAGCTCCGCATTGTCGCCCGGCATGATCATCTCCACGCCTTCCTTCAGCTTGATGATCCCGGTCACGTCGGTGGTCCGGAAGTAGAACTGAGGACGGTAGTTGGTGAAGAACGGCGTGTGGCGGCCGCCCTCTTCCTTCGTCAGGATGTAGGCCTCGGCCACGAACTTGGTGTGCGGCGTGATCGAGCCCGGCTTGCACAGCACCTGGCCGCGCTCGACGTCCTCACGCTTGGTGCCGCGCAGCAGCACGCCCACATTGTCGCCCGCCTGGCCCTGGTCCAGCAGCTTGCGGAACATCTCCACGCCGGTGCAGGTCGTCTTCTGCGACGGACGGATGCCGACGATCTCGACTTCCTCGCCCACCTTCACCACGCCCTTCTCGATCCGCCCGGTCACCACCGTGCCGCGGCCCGAGATCGAGAACACGTCTTCCACCGGCATCAGGAACGGAAGGTCGATCGGACGCTCCGGCTGCGGGATGTAGGCGTCCACCTGGGTCATCAGCTCCAGGATCGACTGCTCGCCGATCACCGGGTCGCCGCCGTCGATCGCAACCTTCGCCGAGCCCTTCACGATCGGAATGTCGTCGCCCGGGAACTCGTAGCTCGACAGCAGCTCGCGAACTTCCATCTCGACCAGGTCGAGCAGTTCGGCGTCGTCCACCAGGTCGACCTTGTTCATGTAGACCACCAGCGCCGGAACGCCCACCTGACGCGCCAGCAGGATGTGCTCGCGGGTCTGCGGCATCGGGCCGTCGGCCGCCGACACCACCAGGATCGCGCCGTCCATCTGCGCCGCGCCCGTGATCATGTTCTTCACGTAGTCGGCGTGACCAGGGCAGTCCACGTGCGCGTAGTGACGGTTCTGCGTCTCGTACTCCACGTGCGCCGTGTTGATCGTGATCCCACGCGCCTTCTCTTCCGGAGCCGCGTCGATCTCGTCGTACTTCTTCGCCGTCGCGCCGCCCGTCTTCGCCAGCGTCATCGTGATCGCCGCCGTCAACGTCGTCTTCCCATGGTCCACGTGACCAATCGTGCCGATGTTGCAGTGCGGCTTCGTGCGTTCAAACTTCTCTTTGGCCATTGGGTCCTGCCGGGGCGGTCTAAAGGGTTGGAGCGGGTAGCGGGAATCGAACCCGCATCCTCAGCTTGGAAGGCTGCTGCA
>NZ_JANINU010000089.1 GCF_024508875.1 Phenylobacterium sp. | reverse complement strand
GGCCAGCCGCCCGCCGAAGCTCGCCTCGATCCCGAGGCGGGGCCCGCAGAACTGATCCACCGGCTTCGTGGCGACGTCGATCAGGCGCTCGCGCGCCAAACCCTTTGCCAGCTCGCCTCCGGTCCAGACGGCGGCCCGCCGCACTGGCTGTTCGAGCTGCCGCTGGCGACGCCACAGGGCGCCGCCATCGCCCAGTTCGCCATCGAGGCTGACGACGCGCCGCCTGAAGCCGATGGCGCGGGACCGATATGGCGGGCGCGCTTCGCCCTCGACCTGCCCCCGCTCGGACCTGTCCATGTGAACCTGCGGATGACAGGCGGGCGCACCGCCGCGACGCTCTGGGCCGAAACGCCGGAAGCCCTGTCGCGGCTTCGCGAACGAGGCGGCGAACTGGCGGACGAACTCGGCGGCGATGTGGCCTTCCGCGCCGGCGCCCCGACCGGGGCGGCGCCTCCGCCCGGCCGCCTGCTGGACCACCGCTCGTGAGGACGCCCGACAAGCCCCGCCTGGCCGTCGCCCTGCGCTACGACGCGCCCAGCGCGCCCAAGGTGGTCGCCGTGGGCCGGGGCGACCTAGGGCAGCGCATCGTCGATACCGCCCGCGAACACGGCGTGCCGATCGAGGAGAACGCCGCGCTGGCGGAAGCCCTGTCGTCGATCCCTCTGGATGAGCACATCCCCGAACAGCTCTACGAGGCTGTCGCGGTCATCATCGCCTTCATCCTGCGCGCGGCCGAGGCAGAGTCCTCAGGGCGACCGGCGCACCGCTAATTCGCCGAGCAACATCTTCACGAAGCCTACAGACGATCCTCGGGCGCCGCCGCGCGCGGTGGATCGCGCGGGGTGACGAGGCGCGCCAGCTTGGGCTTCAGCCAGTTCTCGAAATCGTCGACGAACCGGTAGACCACCGGCACCAGCACCAGCGACAGCACGGTCGAGGTGATGAGGCCCCCGATCACCGCGACGGCCATGGGCTGGCGGAACTCGGCGCCCTTCTCCAGCGCGAAGGCGGTCGGCAGCATCCCGGCGGCCATGGCGAAGGTGGTCATCACGATCGGGCGCGCCCGCTCGCGGCAGGCCTCGATCAGGGCGTCGTGCTGGCTCATGCCCTCGCGCTCGCGCTCGATGGCGTATTCCACCAGCAGGATCGAGTTCTTGGCCGCCAGACCCAGCAGCATCAGGAAGCCGATGAGCGACGGGATCGACAGCGAGAGATTGAAGGCGAGCAGCCCCAGGAAGGCGCCGCCCACGGCGAGCGGCAGCGCCGAAAGGATCACCACCGGCTTGAAGAAGCTGCGGAACAGCAGCACCAGCACGCCGTAGATCATCGCCACGCCGGCGAAGATCGCGACCGCGAACCCGCCGAACAGCTCGGCCATGGCCTCGGACGTGCCAATCGCTGCGGGCCGCACGCCTTCGGGCGGCTTCTTCATGATCGCCAGGCCGTTCACGGCCTTCTGGGCCTCGCCCAACTGGTAGCCGCCGTTCAGCTCGGCCTCGACCGTCATCCGCCGCTCGCGGTTCAGGCGGTCGATGCGGGCCGGCCCCGCCTGGAAGGTGATGTCCGCCACGCTGCCCAGGGTGGTCGTGCCGCCCGACGCGGTCGGCAGTTGCAGGTCGCGCAGCCGTTGCAGGTCGGTGCGGGCGGTCGCCGGCAGCCGGACGCGGATCGGCACCCGCCGCTCGCCCTCGTTGAACTTGGCGACGTTGGCGTCGATGTCGCCGACGGTGGCGATGCGGACGACGCTGGCGATGGTGTCGGACGAGACACCGAGGCGGGCCGCCTCGTCGGACCGCGGCCGGATGACGATCTCCGGCCCCACCGGCGGGTTCGCCTGCTTCGGGTCGGCGACCTGGGGCAGCGTGCGCATCTGGCGCTCCAGCTCCAGCGCGGCCTTCTCCAGGTTCTCTGGGTTGTCCCCGGTCAGGATCTGCTGGAAGCCGGCGCCACCCTCGAAGCTGAGGAAGCCCAGGCGGGCGTCGGGAATCTTGCGAAGCTCCTCGCGAAGCCGATTGCGGATGTCGTCGCCACTGACTTTGCGGTCCGGGCGCAGCAGGATGGTCGCGGTGCCCTTGCGCAGGTCGCCGCCCCCGCCCGACATGCCGGGCCCGAAGCTGGAGACCGTCGAGCCGATCTGCACGAAGACGTTCGTGACTTCCGGCTCCTTGCGGAACAGCGCGTCGATCTGCTGGGCGGTGTGCTCCATGTCCGCCGGCGTGGCGCCGGGCGGGCCCTGGATCTCGACGTACATGTAGTCGGGATCGCCGGCCGGCTGGAAGCCCTGGGGCAGCATCGGCACCAGCATGAGCGACGCCACGAAGATGATCCCGCCGACGATCGAGGCGATGATCCGGTGGGCCAGCGCCCATTCCAGCGCCTTGCGATAGAAGCCTTCGAAAGGCTTGCGCGGCTTCGCGTGCGGCTTGGCCTTCAGGAAGTAGGCGGCCATCAGCGGCGTCACGAGACGTGCCACCACAAGCGAGAACAGAACCGCCACCGAGACGGTCAGGCCGAACTCGCGGAAGAACTGGCCGGGGATGCCGGGCATGAAGCTGACCGGCGTGAACACCACCACGATGGCCATGGTGGTGGCCACCACCGCGAGGCCGATGGCGTCCGCGCCTTCGAGCGCCGCCTGGAACGGGCGCTGGCCCCGCTCGACGCGTTTCTCGATGTTCTCGATCTCGACGATGGCGTCGTCGACCAGGATGCCGATCACCAGCGTCAGCGCCAGCAGGGTGACCATGTTGAGCGAGAAGTCGGCCGTCTTCATCACGAAGAAGGTCGGGATCAACGAGATGGGCATGGCCAGCGCGGTGATCGCCGTGGCCCGCCAGTCGCGCAGGAAGAAGAAGACGACGATCGCCGCCAGCACCATGCCCTCTGCCAGCACGTGCTGGGTGGCGCGGAAGCTGGCGCGGGTCTCATCGACCGACGAGAAGATCTTCGAGAACTTCACGCCGGGGTTGGCCTTCTCGATCTCGGCGAGCTTGGCCACGACCGCGTCCTCGGCCGTGACGTCGCTGGCCTCCTTGGTCTTGGAGACCTGGAAGCCCACCACGGGCCGACCGTTCAGGCGCGCGAAGCCGCGCACCTCGGAGGCGCCGTCGCCTACGTCGGCCACGTCGGACAGCTTCACGAAGCTGCCCGTTCCGGTGGGGATCGTCAGTTCGCGCAGTTGCGCAACGGTCTTCACGGTGCCCAGCACCCGCAACGTCTGCTCGCGGCCGCCGACGACCAATCGCCCGCCGGGGGCATCGACCTGGAAACTGCGCAGCGCATTGTTGACCTGCGGCGCCGTCAGGCCCCGCGCCGCCAGGCGGTCCGGGTCGACGACGACGTTGATCTCGCGGGCCACGCCGCCGACGCGGCTCACCTGCGCCACGCCCTTCGCCGTCTGCAGGACCCGCGAGACGGTGTCCTCCACGAACCACGACAGCTCCTCGTCCGTCATGGACGGCGCCGAAACCGCGTAGGTCAGGATGGGCGCAGCCGAGTCCACCTCGACCTGGGTGACCTGGGGCTCGTCGATGTCACGCGGAAGCTGCGCCCGCGCCTGGTCGATCTTCGAACGGATCTCGTCCGTCTTCTTCTGGAGGTTCTCGCCGATCTCGAACTCGACCGAGGTGGTGGAAACCCCCTGCGTCACGACCGACGAGACGTTGTTCACCCCGGTGACGCCGGCGATGGCGTCCTCCACCGGACGGGTGATCTGGGTTTCCATCTCGCCGGGCGCGGCGCCGCTCTGGGTGACGGTCACCGCCACCACCGGGAACTGGATGTTCGGGTACTGTTTGACCGCGAGGCCGGTGTACGAGATCAGCCCCGCCATCACGAGACCGATGAACAGCACCGCGACGGGGATCGGATTTCGGATCGCCCAGGCAGAGATCGCGAAATGGCGGTTGGGCTCGCTCATTTCCCGGCCGCCGCCTTAGCCGCGGGCGCCGAAGCGGCCGCGCCGTCGACCGGCCGGACCAGGTCGCCGTCGAGGAAGAGGGAGGCCGCGCTCGCGACGATGCGCGTGCCGGTCGGCGGGCCCTTCACGATCTGCACCAGGCCGCTTCCGCGTGCGCCGGTCTGGACCAGCGCCCGCTTCACGCGGTTGTCCGCGCCGACCACCATCACGCTGGCGCCGTCGGCGTCGTAGCGGATCGCAGCTTCGGGCACGGCCGGGACGTCGCTGGCCGCGTCGGAGAAGACCGCTCGGCCGAAACCGCCGGACCGGATGTCCGGGCGAACCGGCAACAGGATCCGCGCTTCGCCCAGTTTCGTCTGGGCGTTGATCTGCGGACTGATCAGGCGGACCCGGCCCTGGGCCGTGACACCGCCCGGCAGGGTCACCGACGCGATCTGCCCCACGCGCACGCGGGCCAGGTCGTCGCTGGCGAGATCGGCGGACAGTTCCACCTGGCCGTCCCGGGCCATGCGGAACCAGGGCGTGGTGGTCATCGCCGAGAGATCGCCCGGCCGGACGGTCCGTTCGAGGATCAGCCCGGAGACCGGAGCCGTCACCGACATCTTCCGCCGCTGGGTCTGCAACTGGCGCAGGTTCGCGCGGGCGATCTCGGCCTGGAAGCGCCGCTGGGCGATCTGCTCCTGGCTCAGCACGCCCGTGCCGTCGAGGCCAGAGACGCGCTTGGCCTGGTCTTCCGCCTGGGAGGCCTGGGCCTGGGCCTGGGCGATCTGCGCTTCGAGCAGCGTCGGGTCGAGCTGCACCAGCGTCTGGCCGGCGCGCACGTAGTCGCCCACGTCCGCGAGGACCTTGGCGACGCGGTAGCCGGACACCTCGGGCGCCACGGCGGCTTCCTCGCGCGGGATCAGATCGCCCGACGCGGTCAGGGAGCCCACGATGGGGCGCGGTTCGATGCGCGTGACCGTGACGGCCCGCGCGCGCTGCGCCTCGGTCTGGGTCTGGGTCGGCTTCTTGCAGCCGGCGAGCGCCAGCACGGCGACCATGGGGACGAGGAGTTTCGCGAGCTTCATGCGTCGTCTCATTTGGCGGCGGCGTAGGTCTGGGCGGGCCAGCCGCCGCCGATGGCCTTCATGGCCTGGACGGAGCGGCGGAGCGCCTGGACCTGGGCCGAGGTGAGCTGGGCCCGCACGGAGCGCCAGGCTTGCTCGGCCGAGAGGGCGGTGTTGAGGTCGGTGAGACCTCGGGCGTAACCGGTGCGCGCGGCCTCGTAGGCGCGGCGGGCCCTGGCCTCGCCGTCGGCCAGCAGCGTCACGCGCCTGCGGTCGGCGTCCAGGTTCACGAGAGCGCCCTCGGCTTCCTGGAACGCGGTCTGGACCGTCTTCTCATAAGCCGTGACGGCCTGTTCGGTGCGCGCGTTCTGCACCTTCAGTTCGGACAGCAGGCGCGGGATCGACAGCACCGGCTGCATGATCGAGCCGCCGATCGACCAGTTCTGGGTCTCGCTGGAGAAACCCGGCTGTTCGATCCGCGACCAGCCGAGGCCGGGACTGAAGGTGAAGGTCGGGAAGAACGCCAGTTGCGCCAGGCGCTGCTGGCCGGCGGCGGAGCGGACCGCGGCCTGCGCCTGACGCACGTCGGGCCGGCGCTGCAGCAGCTCGCTGGGGAGGGTTGCCGGCACAGCCGGGGCCTGGCCCGCCTCGGGCGGCGCATTGGTGTTGGCGGTCGGTTCCACGATCCGGCCGGTGAGCACCAGGATGGCCCGCTTCTGCACCTGGAGCTGCGCCTCGAGCGCCGCCACCTGGGCCTGAGCCTGGGCGAGGTCGCCGGCCACGCGGTCGGGCTCGCTGCCCGCGGCTAGGCCAATCGCGGCGCGCTTGGCCGCGATGTCGTAGAGCTCCTGCTGGATCCGCGCGGTCTCCCGCGCATCGGCGAGCTGGATGGCCAGGCCGCGGGCCTGGAACCAGGCGTCCGCGGTGTCCGCGGCCAGTTGCGCGCGGGTCACCTCGTAGGCGAAGCGAACCCGGTCCACCTCGGCGTTGGCCGACCTGTAGGCCGCGAACGCCCGGCCCCAGGGGTCGATTTCCCAGCTTACGTTGAACGTCCCCTGGTATTGCTTGCTGACGCCGCTGGTGTTGAAGCCCGGAATGCTGGCCGCCGAGCCGCCGATCTGCTCGGTGTCCGCGCGCCGGCCGCTGGCGGTTGCGTCGCCTTGGGGAAGGTATTGCAGGATGGCGCTCGTCCGCTGCGCCTTGACCTCGTCGAGTCGCGCGCGAGCCGTGCGGATGTCGGGGTTACGGAGCAGCGCCTGTTCGATCAGAGCCGTCAGTTCGGGATCGTCGTAGGCGGTCCACCAGGTGTCGAGCGCCAACGCGCCGGCGGGCGCGCTCGCGGGCGCCTCGAAGGCGGCGGGCAAGGCCACGTCCGCCTTGCGGGGCGTGGCGCAGGCGCTGACCGCGAGGGCGGCCAGGGCGGCGTAAAGGCCGGGGCGGCGGAGCATCGTCGTCAGGCTACTAAACCGGCGTTGTTGAATAGGACCTTGCTCGCCCAACGCAAATTCTTGCGTGGAGCCCCAGATTCCCGACATCGCCTCCGCCGGCGACTCTCATGGTCACCGTGCGGAAAGCCGTCTCGCCTAAACTCCGTATGATGTAAAGTGTTTTATCTGTAATGTGGCCGGGACGATGACGCGGGAATTCGCAGGCGGGGGGGACCCGACACGCAGCATACAGTTGCTGTGGGGTCTCGCCGAGCGCGGACGCCGGGGGCCGAAGCCGCGCTATTCGGTGGACCAGGTGGTCGAGGCCGCGATCGCCGTCGCCGACGCCGAGGGCCTGCAGGCGATCTCGGTGCGCCGCGTTTCGCAGAAGCTCGGCGTCTCGCCGATGGCCGTCTATACCTACGTGCCGTCCAAGGCCGAGTTGGTCGGCCTGATGTTCGACCGCGTGATCGGCGAATCCGGCGAGATGGCCGCTGACGGCCTCGAATGGCGGGAGGCGCTCACGGTGCTGGCCTGCGCGCGCTGGACGCTGGCCGAGCGGCATCCCTGGATGCTGGACCTGGCGCTGCACCGGCCGCCGCTGGGTCCGAACCTGGTGGCGCGGCACGAAGTGGCGCTGAAGATCCTGGACGGCACGGGACTGGACGACATCACCAAGGACCTCGTGATCGACGTCCTGCACAGCTTCCTCGTCGGCGCCCTGCTGGAGGCGCGGGAGGCGCGGGAAGTCGAGCGTGTCAGCGGCCTGACCGACGAGCAGTGGTTCGCGATGGCCGAGCCGGCGCTGACCGCGCAGCTCGACCCCGACAAGTTCCCGCGGGTGCTCCGGCTGGGCGAGGCCTGGCGCAACGCCGACAAGGGACAGGTCGCCGACCCGCTGTGGCGGTTCCGCTTCGGTCTCGGCACCGTGCTCGACGGGATCGGCGCGCTGATCGAGGCGCGCCGCGCGAAGGCCTAGCGGCGACGCCGAACCCCCACTAGGGTCGCGGCGCCTTCCTCCCCTTTTCGAGTCCTGTAATGCACAAGCTTCTCCTGAGCGCGGCCGTCGCGGTCCTCGTTTCCAGCTCCGCCGTGGCGGCCCCCTCTGCGGTCGACGCCGGCCGGATCATGGCCGACATCAAGGTCCTTTCCTCCGACGAGTTCGAGGGCCGGGCGCCGGCCAGCGAGGGCGAGAAGAAGACCATCGCCTACCTGATCGAACAGATGAAGGCGGCCGGCCTGCAGCCTGCCGGCGACAAGCAGAAGGACGGCGCCCGCGCCTGGACCCAGGACGTGCCGCTGGTCCGCTCGGCGACCAAGGGCCCGGTGAACGCCAGCGTCACCGTGAACGGCCAGACCACCGCCTGGACCCAAGGCGAACAGATCGCCGTCCGCGCCACCATGATCGGCGACCACCTGACCGTGAAGGACGCCCCGGTGGTCTTCGTCGGGTACGGCGTGAAGGCCCCCGAGCGCAACTGGGACGACTTCAAGGGCATGGACCTGAAGGGCAAGGTGGCGCTGGTCCTGGTCAACGACCCCGACTTCGAGACCGGACAGGGTGATTTCGGCGGCAAGGCCATGACCTACTACGGCCGCTGGACCTACAAGTACGAAGAGGCCGCGCGCCAGGGGGCCATCGGCTTCCTGGTGATCCACGAGACGGCGCCGGCCTCGTACGGCTGGGCCACGGTGAAGAACTCAAACACCAACGAGATCTTCGACGTCATCCGCAAGGACCCGCGCACCGAGCATGCGCCGCTGGAAGGCTGGGTGCAGCGCGACGTGGCGGTGGACCTGATGAAGGCCGCCGGACTCGACTTCGAGGCGCTGAAGAAGCAGGCCCAGACCCGAGCCTTCAAGCCGGTGGAGCTGAAGGGCGTGACCTTCTCCACCGACTACGCCGTCGACGCCCAGAAGGTCGTCTCGCACAACGTTGTCGGCGCGATCCCCGGGGCGAAGCATCCCGACGAGCGCGTGTTCTACACCGCCCATTGGGACCACCTGGGCGTGGGCCTGCCCGACGCCAGGGGCGACAAGATCTACAA
>NZ_JANINU010000088.1 GCF_024508875.1 Phenylobacterium sp. | reverse complement strand
GTCTGGGTGTTGGAGACCACCAGCGCCTGCATGATCGAGATGCCGACGCTGGAGCCCAGGTTGCGGATCAGGGTGTAGACGGCCGAGCCCTCGGCCCGCAGTTCGGGCGGCACGGTGGCGAAGGCCAGGGTCGAAAGCGGCACGAACAGCAGGCCGATGCCCAGGCCCTGGATGATCCCCGAGACGATGAACGGCGTTGTCGTCATCGACAGGTCGAAGTGCATCATCTGCCAGAGCGCGACGCAGGAGATCGACAGCCCGGTGAAGAGGATGAGGCGCGTGTCGACCCGGCCCACCAACTGGCCCACGGCGAACATGGCGATGAACGAGCCCACCCCGCGCGGCATGGACACCAGGCCCGAGAGCAGCACCGGATAGCCCATCAGCACCTGCATCATCGGCGGCAGCAGGGCCATGGTCGAGAACAGCAGAATGCCGATGAAGAAGCCGAAGACGCTGGCGGTGACGAAGTTGCGGTCGGCCATCAGCCGGCGGTCGAAGAAGGGGTGCTCGGCGGTCAGGGTGTGGGCCACGAACACCCACAGGCCGATGATGGCCAGGATGGTCTCGGTCCAGATCTCCGTCGACGAGAACCAGTCCTCGCCCGGGCCGCGGTCCAGCACCAACTGGAAGGCGCCGACGAAGAGCGTCAGCATCGCAAAGCCGAGGAAGTCGAACCGCCGGACGGCCTCCAGCCGGTCCTTCGAGATGAAGACGAAGACGCCGAGGAAGGCGAGGATGCCGATCGGCAGATTGATGTAGAAGCACCACCGCCAGGAGAAGTTCTCGGTGAGATAGCCGCCGAGGGCGGGCCCGAGGATCGGGCCCAGGATCGCGCCGGCGCCCCAGATGGCCATGGCCTGGCCGTGCTTCTCGGGCGGGTTGATGTCGAGCAGCACCGCCTGGCTGAGCGGTATCAGCGAGGCGCCGAACACCCCCTGCAGCAGGCGGAAGATCACCAGCTCGGGCAAGCTGGTGGCGATGCCGCACAGCATCGAGGCGGCCACGAAGCCGGCGATGGAGATCAGGAACAGGCGCTTGCGGCCGAACCGCGCCGCCATCCAGCCGGTCAGCGGCGTCATGATCGCCGCCGAGACGATGTAGGACGTCAGCACCCAGCCGATCTGCTCCGGCCCGGCCGACACGCTGCCCTGGATGTGCGGCAGGGCGACGTTGGCGATGGTGGTGTCCAGCGAGTTCATCACCGTCGCCAGCATGATGGCGATGGTGATGGGCCAGCGCTTGGCCTCGTCTCGGTCGGGATGCTCGCTCACGGCCGGACGGCCTTACTTCGTGCGGCCGGCGGCGCGGACGTCGACGGTCACGTTGGCGGAGAGCCCGGCGCGGGCGGCCATCTCGGGCGGCGGCCGGTCGAAGGTGATCCGCACCGGCAGGCGCTGGGTCACCTTCACCCAGTTGCCCGTGGCGTTCTGGGCCGGCAGCGCGGAGAAGGCCGAGCCGGCGCCGGGCGCGAAGCTGGCGACGTGGCCCTTCAGCTTGGCGTCCGGGTAGGCGTCCACCTCGATCTCGACCGGCTGACCGACCTTCATGTGCGCGAGCTGGTCTTCCTTGAAATTGGCCTCGATCCAGGGCTGGCCCGACAGCAGCCAGAAGGCGGTCTGGGAGGCGTTGAGGTAGGCGCCCACCGGCATCTGGTCGACGCGGGCCACCACGCCGTCCGCCGGGGCGACCACGGTGGCGTAGGAGACGTCGAGGCGGGCGCGTTCGAGCTGGGCGCGCGCCTGCTGCACGGCCGGGGCGCGGGCGCCGATGTTCGGATCGCCGCCCAGCGCGGCCAGGGCGACGGCCTGCTGTTCGCGCGCGGCCTTGAGCTGTTCGCGGGCCTGGCTGGCGGCGTGGACCGCCTGGTCCACCTGCTGCCGGGACGAGACGCCGGCGGCGGCCAGTTCGCGCTGCCGCTGGGCCTCGCGGGCGGTGTAGGCGACCGTCTCCAGCGCGGCCGAGACGTTGGCGCTCTCGCGCTGATAGGCGGCGCGCTGCTGGCTGACGTTGAGCTCGGCCACGGCCACCTGGGCCTGAGCGGCCGACAGGTTGGCCTGGAAATCGCGCGGGTCGAGCCGGAAGAGGACCTGGCCCTTCTTCACCGCCTGGTTCTCGTGGACGTAGATCTCGACCACGCGCCCGCCGATCGAGGGGGCGACAGCGGTCTTGGCGATCTGGACGTAGGCGTTGTCGGTCGACTCCGTACGCCCGCCGGTCAGCACGAAGTACGCCACGATCGCCAGGATCACGATCGGCCCGCCCAGGATCAGCGGCCAGCGCCAGCGGCGCAGGCCCGACGGCCTTGCAGGCTTGAAATCACGCGCGGCGTTCGCCGTTGGGTCGCTCACGTCCCGGGCCCCTCGAGTATCGATGTCCAGATTGAGCGGGAGGCGAGCAGCATGCGGCCGCGGGGCTCCCGTCGTCTACGGCTCAGATAGTGAGCTCGTGCCGATGAGCAAAATGGTATGTTGTCACGCACAATATGAACACGATGCATGTCCACCCCTGACCTCAACTTGCTGCGCATCTTCGACGCCCTGCTGGAGGAGCGCAGCGTCACCCGCGCCGGAAAGCGCCTCGGCCTGTCGCAGTCGGCGGTCAGCCACGCGCTGAACCGCCTGCGGCACATGCTGAACGACGAACTGTTCGTCCGGGGTCCCGTCGGAATGAACCCGACGCCGCGCGCTCTGGAGCTCGCCGAGGCGGTGCACACGCCGCTGGCGCAGATCCAGGCGGCGCTCGCGCCCGGCGCCTTCGACCCGGCGTCGAGCCAGAAGCGCTTCAACCTGGTAGCCGGCGCCTATGGCGCGGCGGTGCTGGCGCCGCTGCTGGTGGGGCGGCTGGCCGAGCGGGCGCCGCGGGCCGAACTGTTGGTCAGCGGCTACGCGGGGGGCCTGCTGGACCTGCTCGACACCCGCAGCGCCGACTTCGCCGTGGCCGGAGTTGTCTCGGCCCCCGACCGCTTCGCCTACGATCCACTCGTCGCCGAGGACCTCGTGTGGGCGGTCAGTCCCAGCGCGCCGCTGGCGGCCGTCGCGCGCGTGACGTTGGCCGACCTGGCCGCCACCGCGCACATCGCCATCGCGCGGCAGGCGGCGGTGGACGAGGCGGCGGCGCGGGGCCTCGTCTCCCGCGCGAGCTGGGAGGACGAGGGGGCATTCACCCGCGCGCTGGAGGACGGGGGCCTCACCCGCCGCGTCGCGGTGACGGTGCCGGACACCTCGACCGCCCTCGCCGTCGCCAGCCGCTCGCAGATGGCCACCCTGGTGCCGCGCCGCCTGGCGGGCGCCTGGGCCGCCGCCGGCCTGTTGAAGCTGATCGACCCGCCCTATGTCTCGCCGCCGGTGGAGATCGGCGTCATCTACCGCCGCGACCGCCTGCAGGAGCCGGCCATCGCCTGGTTCCGGGACCTGATCCAGGACGTGGCGCGGGGTCTGTAGACGCGCCGCTCGGGACTTGACGCCATCGATTACGCATGTAGTCAATATGGCGACTACACTCGTAAACACAACTGACGAGGCCTCGTCGATGCTCGCAGACCTCCTCACCGCCCTGCTGCGCGCCAACCTTTCGGCGGGCGTGGCGATCCTGGCGGCGGGGGCGTTGCGAGGGCCCGTGCGGCGCGCGTTCGGCGCCCAGGCGGCCTACGCACTGTGGCTGATCCCCGCGCTGGCCGCCGCGGCCGCGCTGGCGCCGCCGGCCGCCGCACCGTCCCTTGCCGACCCTGTGC
Source organism: Phenylobacterium sp. (assembly GCF_024508875.1). GTDB lineage: Bacteria > Pseudomonadota > Alphaproteobacteria > Caulobacterales > Caulobacteraceae > Phenylobacterium. Next base: position 4,728 of record NZ_JANINU010000088.1, on the reverse strand, counting down.
TGCTCCAGACCGGCGCGGCCGCGGGACGGGCGATCCGCCGGGGCCTCGACACGCAGGCGGACCTCTCGGCCCTGCTCGCCGCGCTCTGGCTCGCGGGCGCCGCGTTCGCGCTGGCGGTTCTGGTCCGCCGACAGGTCCGCTTCCTTGACGGCCTCGGCCGACTGCACGCGGTCGGCGCCGGGCTCTATCGCGCCGAGCGGCCGGATGTGGGCCCCGCCGTCGTCGGCGCGCTGCGGCCGCGCATCGTGACGCCCGCCGATTTCGAGGCCCGCTTCACGCCGCCGGAGCGGGACGTGATCCTCGCGCACGAGGCGCGCCACCTGGCGGTCGGCGACGCGCGGATTAACGCGCTGGCGGCCGCCCTGCAGTGCGCCTTCTGGTTCAATCCGCTGGTCCACCTGGCGACGCGCCTGATGCGCATAGACCAGGAGCTGGCGTGCGACGCGGCGGTGGTGCGCCGCTTCCCCGGCGCGCGCCGCCTCTACGCCGAGGTGCTGCTCAAGGCGCAGCTCGCCGCCCAGCCCCTGCCGCTCGGCTGCCACTGGCCCGCTGCCGGCCAACACCCCCTGAAGGAGAGGATCGCCATGCTGAAGTCGCCCCTGCCCGCCCGCGGACGCCGCCTGGCCGGCGCCGTCCTGGTCGCCGCGCTCAGCGTCGGTGGCGCCTGCGCGGCCTGGGCGGCCGCCACGCCCGCGGCCGGCCTGATCGCCGCGCCAGTCTGGCTGCAGCGCCCGACCGGAAAAGACATCCAGCGCGTCTGGCCCAAGGGCGCGGAGGGCCAGCCCGGCCGAGCGACCATGACCTGCCGCGTGGACGGCGAGGGCCGGCTGGCGCGCTGCAAGGTGGTCTCGCAGTTCCCGGAAGCGGGCGGCTTCGGCCAGGCGGTGCTCGACCTGGCGCCGTGGTTCCGCATGGCCGACAGGGACCCCGACGGCGCCTCCGTCCAAGGGCGGGAGGTCCGTATCCCGGTGCGGTTCAGCCCCTGAAGTTTCGACCGCGCTCAGGCCTTGCGGGTCGCGATCCAGCGGTCGACGCGGGTTTCCAGGACCGGGAGCGGCAGGGAGCCGGCGCCGACGATCATGTCGTTGAAAGCGCGTAGGTCGAACCGGCCGCCCAGGGCCTCACGGGCGCGGGCCCGGAGCGCCAGGATCTTCACCATCCCCACCTTGTAGGACGTCGCCTGGCCCGGATTGACGAAGTAGCGGCGGATCTCCGAGCGCATCTTGCCCTCGGGCTGCGGGGAGTTGGCGCGGTAGTAGTCCAGCGCCTGCGCCTCGCTCCAGCCCTTGGCGTGGATGCCGGTGTCGACCACCAGCCGGATGCCGCGCCAGATCTCACGCCCCAGCCGGCCGAAGTCGTTGTAGGGGTCCTGGTAGAAGCCCATCTCCTTGGCCAGCAGCTCGGCGTAGAGGCCCCAGCCTTCGACATAGGCGCCGTAGTTGTACTGTCCGCGAAACTTCGGCAGGCCCGTCATCTCCTGGGCCAGCATGATCTGCATGTGATGCCCCGGCCAGCCCTCGTGGTAGCAGGTGCCCTCCAGCTCGAAGGTCGGCGTCGCTGCCGTGTCGGCCAGGTGGACGTAGAAGATGCCCGGCCGCGAGCCGTCGGGGGCGCCGGAGGAATAGTGCGCCGCGCCGCCCGGCTCCTCGCGGAAGCTCTCCACTCGCTTGACGATCAGGTCGGCCTTCGGCAGCCGGCCGAACACCGTGGGCAGCTTGGCCTTCATGCCCGCGAGATAGCCCTCGGCGAGCCTCAGGTACTGCGCCCGGCCGGCGTCGTCGTTGGGCAGGAAGAAGCGCTTGTCGGTGCGCATGAAGGCGAAGAAGTCCTCCAGCGAACCGGAGAAGCCGATCTTGGCCTTGAGCGTCTCCATCTCGCCGCGGATGCGCTTCACCTCGGACAGGCCAAGCTGGTGGATCTCGTCCGCGGTCATGCCCGTGGTGGTCTCGTCGAGCAGGCGGGCGGAATAGTAAGCCTGACCGTTCGGCAGCGCACCGACGCCTTGCGCGTCGGGCGTGGTGTTGGCCCGGTCGGCCGTGAGCCAGGCGGCCAGCCGGTCGTAGGCCGGCTTCATCCGGCCGGTCATCGCCGCCGCGAACTGGCCCACCATCCGGCTCTCAGCCGCGCCGTCGATCTTGCCCGCCTTGCGCAGCGCCGCGAGCTTGCCGAGGCCGTCGGCGTAGAGCGCCGAGTCCTTGTCCCCGCCGTCGAAGGGCGCGCCGCGGGTGACGCGCCGCACCTCTTCCAGGGACTGGTCGTACGAGAACCGCGGCGCCCGGACGCCCGCGGCGGCGGCGGCCTTCGCCCGCGCCAGCGCCTGATCGAGGGCCGGGCCGATGCGCTCGACGCGGGCGATGTAGGCCTCCATGTCGGCGGCGCTGTCGACCCGGTGCTGGTTGATCATGAAGTTGGGCAGCCCGGTGTGCGGGCCGCCGCGCGCGAAGACGTAGTCGTGGTCGCGCCACTTGTGGGCCGCCTCGGCCCGGTCCAGCTCCAGCGCCCAGATGTCGTACGATGTGCGCGCGTCCTCGCCGAGCTTGGACGGGTCGAACTTCGCCTTCATCTCGGCCACGCTCTTGCGGCGCCAGGCGATCTCGCGCTCGGCCGCCGCGTCGCTGAGGTCGTCGAGCTGGCCGTACTTCTCCTTGCGGCCCAGGCGCGTCAGGCGCTCGGGGCTCATCTGCAGTTCCTGCTCGAACTGGGCGTCGAGGAAGGCGGTCAACGCGGCGTCCGCATCGGCCGCCCGCGCACCCGACGCCGCGGCCGCCCCGGCCAGGCCAAGTCCGAATTCGCGACGGGACAGACGCATGCGCTTGAACTCCAGATGACTGGCATCGAGGCCTAGCCAACTTCGCCCCGCCCCGCCAGCCGGTCGCGCTTTACGCCGGGCGCGCCGCCGCTTAGGCAGGACGCACACACGGGGGACTTCCACGCATGGCATCGGGCCTGTTCGCGCTGCTCGACGACGTCGCGGCGATCGCCAAGATCGCGGCCACGTCGCTGGACGACGTCGCCGGCGCCGCGGGCAAGGCGGGCTCCAAGGCGGTGGGCGTGGTGATCGACGACGCGGCCGTCACGCCCGGCTACGCCGTGGGCTTCACCCCCGACCGCGAAATCCCGATCGTCTTCAAGATCGCCATGGGGTCGCTGCGGAACAAGTTCTTCTTCCTGCTGCCCGGAGCCCTGGTCCTCAGCGCCTTCGCCCCCTGGGCGGTGACGCCGATCCTGATGCTGGGCGCGGGCTTCCTCTGTTTCGAGGCGGCCGAGAAGATCGTCGAGAAGATCTTCCACCAGAACGAGGTCGACCAGCCCGAGGAGATGGCGCTCAGTTCCGCCGAACTGGAGAAGGAGAAGGTCAGCGGCGCCATCCGCACCGACATGATCCTGTCGGCCGAGATCATGGCCATCGCGCTGAACGACGTCACCGAACAGCCCCTGCTTGTCCAGGCGGCGGCCCTGGCCGTGGTCGGCCTGCTGATCACCGCCGGCGTCTACGGCGTGGTGGGCCTGATCGTGAAGATGGACGACATCGGCCTGCACCTGTCGCGGCGCGCGCTGGCTTCGACCCGCGCCCTCGGCCGCGGCCTGGTGAAGGCGATGCCGGTGGTGCTGGACGCCCTCACCCAGATCGGCACGGCCGCCATGCTCTGGGTCGGCGGCGGCATCGTGGTCCACGGCCTGGAACACTTCCACCTGCCGCAGATCCCCAGCGTGATCCACGCGGCCGAGCACTGGGCCGGCCAGGCGCCCGTCGTCGGAGCCGTCACGGGCTGGCTGGCCTATGCGGTCGGCTGCGCCATCCTGGGCCTGGCGCTTGGCGCCGTTATCGTGGGCGTCGTCCACCTGCTCCCGAAGCGAAAGGAAGCGCACTGACGGGCGACCATGACCTGCCAGGTAATTGGCGGGACGCCCCGCGGCGCTGAAGCTCCGAACGACAGAGACCGGAGCACCCCATGGCCCAGCCTTCCACGCCGCTCGAAATCGTCCGCCAGTTCATGAAGGAGATGGAGCGGCTCGACTACGACGCCGCCCTCAAGCTCGTGTCGGATAACTGCCAGTACCTCAATCCGCCGCCCCTGCCCGCCGTGGAGGGGCCCGCCGGCATCCGCAGCCTGCTGGAGCCGTTCTTCGCCCCGACGCTGGAGAACGACTTCCAGGTCCTGCGCGAAGCCGCCGACGGGCCGCGGGTGTTCCTGGAGCGGCTGGACCGCCACCGCCTTGCCGACAAGTGGGTCGAACTGCCCGTGACCGGCGTCTTCGAGGTGAAGGACCGGCGGATCATCTACTGGCGCGACTATTTCGACGCCGCCAGCATCATGTCGCAATGGCCGACGGGATGAACGGTCTGCCCACGGCGTCGGCCCTCGCGCCCGAAGGATAGTCAGTCCCGCGGGACCCGGCCGGCGCCGTAAAAAGTTCACTAGCCTAGGACCGCCATTTCCTCTGCTTAGCCAGCCGGGCCGCGGGGCGCCCGATTCCGGTGGCGGACGAGTTGATGAAGATTGCGACCTTGCTTTCGGCCCTGGTCCTGGGACTGACGGGGGCGTCGGCGCACGCGGCTCCGCCGCCGAAGGAGCCGAAGCTGGTCGTGGCGATCTCGGTCGACCAGTACGCGTGGAGCCTCTTCCAGCGCTACCGCCCGACCTACACCGGCGGCCTGAAGCGGCTCGCGGACGGCCGCGTCTACCTCGGCTACCAGAGCCACGCTTCCACCGAGACCTGCCCCGG
>NZ_JANINU010000087.1 GCF_024508875.1 Phenylobacterium sp. | reverse complement strand
ACGGGATCGAGCAGACCGTCGACCAGAACATGAAGGTGCTGGACTGGTTCATCCGGGCTCTGCCCGACCGGAACTATCGCGTCCTGCGCCGCGAGGCGCTGCCGGACGGCTTCATGCAGCAGCACGTGCTGGAAGCGACGCTGCCCGACGGGAAGAAGTGGGCAATGGACGCCTGCGTGGTGGTGAAGATGGAGAACGGGGTCATCACCCGCCTCGACGAGTACATCGACTCCGCCCGGTCCGCCGAGCTGCGCGCCTTCGGCCGCTAGCTACTCGTAGAGCGGATCGTTCGGCTTCTTCCCGCCGTGGAGGAGGATGGCGGGATCGCCGATCCCACCCCTCGCCCAGGTCTCCGCGATCGGCTGCTCGCGGTTCCACTCCCAGCGCAGCTTGCGGCCCGCGATCCGCCAAACGCCGCCCCGGCGCTCGAACCGGTCGATGGCTCGCGCCAGCGTGAGGGTCTCGAACGGTGGCTCGGCGGCCGGGTAGCGGGCGAACGACAGGTAGTAGCACTCGCTTAGCGCGCTATCGGGCCCGGTCAGTTCGATCAGGACGTTGGTGACCGTATGCGTCATCAGACGGTCGCTGTGTAGCGCCGGCTTGATGGCCTCGATGTAGTCCGACGCAGGCCCCAGGAAGGCGCCGCCGTGATCCTCGACCGCGTCGTCGTGGTAGCAGCCGCGCAACAGGGCCTCGTCGCCCCGATCGACAGCGCGGCTGTAGCGGTGGAGCACCTCGGTGATCGCCTGCTTGTCGAGCAGCGCGCGCAGTTCGGTCTCCATCTCAGCGGGTCTTCGCGTCGAAATCTTCCACGAGGCCCATGGCCTTCAGCAGGTGGGCGCGATCGTAGTACTCGCGCCAGGTCTTGATCAGGTCGCCCTCGAATTCGAGGACGCCGACCACCGGGGCGGAGCCCGCCCGGCCTCGGATCGTGAACTCGTCCGTTCGCTCCATGAAGAGCACGCCATCGATGACGCCGATGTGGTGGAGCTGGAGCGTGATCTGCTCCAGGCCGTCGGCGAGTCCCGCGACGCGCTTGTAGACCGCCTCGCGGCCAACCACCGGCTCCACCATCATCGAATGGAGCACGCCGTCGGGCGTGAACATGTCGGCGACCTTGCGCCAGTCCATGGCGCGCCAGGCCTCGGCCATCTCCCGGCCACGCGCGATCTTCCCCTCGTCGCTCAGCGTCGCGCCCATGGGCTTGCCTCCCTCGTTTCGTGTTGCACGCATTTAACTTGCATAACCGTACGAACTGCTGGCAAGTCCCTTTCTGCAAGTTTCTTGGGAAGGGCCGGAGCAAGGCCGCAGACGCGGTCTGGCATCTTGCCCGCAACAGGTGACTTGCTTGACGAGACGCAAGCTGCACTCTTATGCTCGGGAGTGTAGCAACGACAAAAAAGCAATAAGTGTCGGGAGGATGTGAGCAGGCAAAGCTGATGTCGTGACGCCTGTGCGCGGGCTGCAAGCCCACGAAGACTTGATGGCGTTATGCAAGCTTTCCGTTTCGGCTCGCGAGCCGAGGCGACGCCGGCCCCGCCTCCCCGTTTCAGACGTGCTTCCGCGCCGCGGACAAACACAAGGGGCCGAACGGCTTGAGCCGGGCCCAGGGGGAGACAACAAGTGAGACTTCAGCACACCGCTTCCGTGATCGCCCTCATGACCGGCATGGGCTTCGCCGCGCCGGCCCTCGCCGCCGACGCGGATACGTCAGGGACCCAGCTCGAGGAGCTGATCGTCACCGCCCAGAAGCGGGAGGAGAACGTCCAGACGGCGCCGCTGGCCATCACGGCCGTTACGGGCGCCACGCTCGCCAAGGACCGCGTCCTGACGCTGCAGGACCTCGCCAACACGATGACCGGCATCTCGTTCACCGCGAACTCGCCGCAGTCGTTCGAGATCAACATCCGCGGCGTCGTGAACACCCGTCTGAGCTCGCCCACAGCCGACCAGTCGGTCTCGACCTTCATGGACGACGTCTACGTCAGCCGCGCGGGTAACCTGAACTCCGCGTTCTACGACATCTCACGCGTCGAGGTGGTGCGTGGCCCTCAAGGCGTGCTGCTGGGCAAGAACGTCGCCGGCGGCGCCGTGAACATCGTCAGCAACGCCCCCAGCTTCGACAGCTCGGGCAAGGTGACGGTGACGCTGGGCAACTACGACCTGCGCCAGACGAACGGCTATGTGACGGGCAAGATCGCCGACGGCCTCGCCGCCCGCCTGTCATTCCAGACCATCAACCACGACGGCTACTACAAGGACATCCTGCACAACGTCGACTTGGAGAACCTGGATTCGACCCAGGCCCGGGCGCAGCTCCTGTACCAGCCGGAAGGCGGCGACCTGCGCGCCCAACTGATCGTCGACTACGCCAAGGACAGCAACGATGGCATCCATCGCGTCGGCCTGAAGAGCAAGACGCTGCCCGCCAGCTTCACGCCGTGGTCGGGCACCCGCGCCCTGATCGCCGCGCTTCGGCCGGGCGGCCTGGACCGTGACGAGAGCCTGCCGATCTGGCCGCTGTTCAAGGGTGACAAGGCCCCGACGCCCCAGGGCGCCCGCCACGAGACCTACAGCATCATCGCCAAGGTCGATAAGGACCTCACCGAGAACATCCGGTTCTCCAGCGTCACCGGCTATCGCCACAACCACTCGTTCACGCTGTACGACCAGACGGGGCTGGGCCCGGCGAACGGCTACAACGTGGCGGCGCCCCTGCTCTTCGCCGAGCCGGTGAACTTCATCGAGGGGATGAACCAGGTCTCGCAGGAAGTCCGCTTGGCCTCGACCAACACCGAGAGCCGCTTCGACTGGATCGTCGGCGCCTACTACCAGAAGTCCAACGTGCACCAGTACAACCGCTACTGGGGTGAATCGACGGTGCTGCCGACGCTGTCGGGCGAAAGCCACTGGGACGATCACGGCCACAACCGCGACCTGGCGGCCTTCGCGCAGGTGGGCTTCAAGATCACCGAAGACCTCAAGCTCGAGGTCGGCGCCCGCTACACCAAGGACAAGAAGTACGGCTTCCAGCGGGGCATCATCGTCGCCACCGGCGACCGGCTGAACCCGAACGACACCGCCCCGCTGACCCCGCTCACCGCCAACTTCGCCACGGCCTACGGAGACTCGTGGAAGGAGCTGACGCCGCAGGCCACCCTGCGCTGGACGCCCAACGACGCCAACATGGCGTACGTGACGGTGTCCAAGGGCTTCAAGGGCGGCGGCTTCCAGAACAGCGCGTCCAACGCCTTCGCGGCGCAGACGCCGTACGATCCGGAGACGGTCACCAACTACGAGGCCGGCTACAAGACCGAGCTGCTCGACCGCCGGGTCCGGTGGAACACCGCGGTGTTCTACATGAAGTACAAGGACCTGCAGGTGCAGCAGACGCTGGCCTCCTGCCTCTGCAATGTCATCAGCAATGCGCCGGGCGCGACCATCAAGGGTCTGGAAACCGACCTGCAGGTGGCGCCGACGCCCTGGCTGCGCGCCTGGGCCAGCGGCAGCTACGTCCACGCCGAGTACGACCGCTTCGTCTTCGCCGGCGTGGACAACTCCGGCAACCGCATGCAGCGCACGCCGCGCTGGCAAGGCGCGGTCGGGGCCGAGGTGACCACCAGCGTCGGGTCGTGGGAAGACGCGCTCTCCGCGCGCCTCGCCTACCGCTACCAGGGCCGCATGCCGTGGGCGCCGGAGAACACCACCTGGGAAGACAGCTTCGGCGTGCTCGACGGCCGGGTCACGCTGACCCTGCCCGACAAGCCCTGGAGCATCTCGATCTACGGGAAGAACCTCGGGAACACGGTCTATCGGACCAACATCATCCCGTTCTTCCAGGAAGAGATGTCGTCGTTCGGCAATCCCCGCACGTACGGTGTCGAACTCTCCGCGTCCTTCTAGGCGCCTCCCCGGCCGGGCGGCGCGCGCCGCCGCCCGGCGTCTTCTTCGTAGAGCGTTCCATGGCCCCGCGTTTCCAGATCCTGCAGAAGGTGATCGCGGCCTGGCAGGCCAAGGACATCGAGCGGGTCCTCTCGTTCATGGCCGACGACATCGTCTGGCACTATGCGGTGGGCTCCATGCCCCCGGTGCGAGGCAAGGCCGCCGCCCGCAAGCTGCTGCAGCGCTTCCAGGGCGACATGCACGGCATCCATTGGCGAATCTTCGCGCACGCAGAAGCCGGCGACCGGCTCTTCGTCGAGGGCGTCGACGACTACACCACCCCCGAGGGCCGCCGCGTCGCCACGCCGTATGCCGGCGTCCTCGACTTCGACGGCGACCTGATCGTCGGCTGGCGCGACTACGTCGACCTGGGCGTCGCGGACGCTCAGAAGGCCGGCCAGCCCTTCAGCCGTCAGGTCCTCGAACTGCTCGACAGGCCCTCCGAATGATCACGCTCGACCGCCGCCTCGTCATCGCCGCCGCCGGCGCGCTCGCGGCCAGCCCCGCCCTCGCCAAGGAGCCCGCCATGCCGCGCCTCTATCCCGTCCTCGAAGCCATCATCGCCGCCTGGAAGCGGCAGGACGTCGAAGGCGTGCTGGCCCATGTCACCGACGACATCGTCTGGCGCAATTCCTCCGGCTACGCGCCCGCCATCCGGGGCAAGGCCGCCATGCGCGAGGCGCTCCAGAAGATGAAGGCGATGATCGCGCCGGGCAGCAACCGGTGGCGGATCTTCGACCACGCCGAGAATGAGACCCGCCTGTTCATGGAAGGCGTCGACGAGTTCGACCTCGCCACCGGCCAGCACGTCGCCATCCCCTATGCCGGCAGCCTGGAGTTCCGCGGCCAGTTGGTGAGCGAGTGGCGCGAGTATTTCGACGGGCGCATCAGCGCCGAGATGAAGGCCGGAGCCGCGATGACCGCCGAGGTCAGGGAGATGATCTCGCGGCCGGCCGCGAAATAGGTTCAGCCCTGCGGGGGCGTCACGTTGAACGCCGTCGCCTCCTGGTGGCACTGGTCGCAGGTGACTTTGCTCTCCAGCACATGGCCGCAGGGACGGTGATAGGTGATCAGGGGCGGCCCCTTGCCACCGTCCAGCCAACGGTCGCCCCAGCGGTTCAGCTCCGCGATCAGCGGGTAGAGGTCGCGCCCCTCGTCGGTCAGACGATACTCCCAGCGGTCGGGCCGCTGCTGGTAGAGCTCCTTGCGCAGCACGCCGATATCCACGAGGCGCGACAGCCGGTCCGCCAGGATGTTGGGCGCCACCCCTAGGGCGGCCTGGAAATCGTTGAACCGCCGCCGGCCGAGGAACGCCGACGCGATCACGTGGCTGGTCCAACGGTCGCCCAGCACCTGGAAGGCGCGGTCCAGCATCGGATTGCCCTGGTTCAGGCTGTCGGCCGGCACGATCGACCGCCGCTGGGCCCTTGGCGGCGGCGAAGGCTCGAACCCGGCGCCGGGCCCCTCCTCCACATAGACGTCGCGTGGGCTCACCAGCTCGCCGCAGCACTTGCAGCGGAACTCCGGCGTGAACGCCTTGCCGCAATCGTCGTGGATCAACCGATGGGCGGGGTTGTTCGGATCGTAGAACCAGCGCTTCTCCCAGCGGATGATCATCAGGGCCAGGCTGTAGAGGTCGAGGCCCATCTTTGTGAGATGGTACTCTTCCCGGACCGGTCGCTCCTGGTAGCGCACCTTCTCGAACACGCCGGCCTTCTGCAGCCGGCGCAGGCGGTCGATGAGCAGGCTGCGCGCCAGGCCGATGCGTCCCTGGAATTCGTCGAACCGGCGCACGCGCTGGAACGCCAGGTAGAGGATCATCAGCGTCCAGCGGTCGCCGAGGATGTTCAGGGCGCGAGTGGCCGAGTTGGCCTGGACAAGCTGGGTCGGCGACGGCGCTTCGGTAGGTGTTAGATCGGCCATGTCGCCTCGAACTACGCCCGCCGACCCTTCGAAAATGGCCGCGGCCTTGTCAAGCGCGCCTCAGGGCGCCGCGGAGGCCCGGGCGTAGTCTGCCGCCATTTCTTCGATGATCGCCGCCATCGGTTCGATCGCCTTCACCTGACCGGCGCCATGGCCCGCCGACCAGACGTCGCGCCAGCGCTTGGCCGCATCCTCCGGCCGGCCCAGGTTGATCTCGGCCTTGGCCTTCAGCCCCTCGGCGTCGTAGCCGGCCGCCAGCAGGCTGGCCTTCAGCCAGTTGGCGGGCATCCCCGTAAGCGCCGCGGACGTGACGATATCCTCCGCCGTCGCCTCCACCAGCATCTGCTTGTAGCCTGGAACCGCCATGCTTTCCTCGCAGGCGATAAGGCGGGTGCCGAGGTAGGCAAGGTCGGCCCCAAGGATCTGGGCCGCTCGGATGGCCCGGCCCGAGCCGATGCCGCCACCCAGCACCAGCGTTCCGTCGAACCACTCCCGCACCGCGGGCGCGAAGGCGAAGCCCGAGATCGGGCCCGTGTGGCCGCCGGCGCCAGAAGCCACCAGGATCAGGCCATCGACTCCGGTCGCCGCGGCCTTCTGGGCGAACGTTAGCGAGTTCACGTCGGCGAAGACGAGACCACCGTAGCCGCGGATCGCCTCGACCACGGCGGCCGGACTGCCCAGCGCCGTGATGACGATCGGCGGGCGGTGTTTCAGCACCAGGTCCAGCTCTTCTTCCCAGCGGGCGTACGAGCGGTGGACCATGATGTTCATCGCCCACGGCGGATCGTCCGCGCGAAGGGTCGAATTGAGCGTCGCCATCCACTGGTCCAGTTCATCCAGCGTGCGGGCGTTGTTGGCCGGGAACGATCCGATGATCCCGGCCTTGCAGGCGCCCAGGACCATGTCGACGCCGCTGACCAGGAACATGGGCGCGGCGATGGCCGGCAAGCGAAGGCGTTCGGCGATATGGGCGGGAAGCGACATCGAGGTCTCCGGCGGGCTCAGGCCGCTTCCGGCGGCTTCGGGGGCCAGGGAATGAAGGCGGAGGTCCGCCGGACGTAGTCTTCGTACGCGGGCTTGCGACGCTTCATCCGGCCCTCGACCGTGGGCATGCCGCTCCAACGGGTCAGGGTGTAGACGAGATAGATCGGTCCGACGACGGCGAAGAGCCCAAGGTGCGTCTCGGCGGCCACCAGCCAAAGGCCCCACCACACACAGGCGTCGCCGAAATAGTTCGGATGGCGGGTGTAGCGCCAGAGCCCCTTGTCCAGGACCTGTCCGGCGTTGGCCGGGTTCTTCTTGAAGCGCACGAGCTGCCAATCGGCGAGGCTTTCGAAGAGCAGGCCGAAGATCGCCAGCGCGGCGCCCGCGATCCCGACGCGGCCCAGGGCGGCGGGCTCGGCGTCCACCTGGCCCAGTTGCACCGGCAGACACACCAGCCAGAGCAGCGGCATCTGCAGCATGAACACCAGCCGGAAGGCGGCGTAGCCGTAGCCCCAGCCCCGCTCGGCCTTCGCCTTGTCCAGCATGCGCACGTAGCGGCCGTCGGGCCCATGGTCGCGCCACCGCCACAGCATGTAGCCGCCCAGCCGCACGGCCCAGGCGACGCAGATGGCCGTCAGCACCACGCGGCGCTGCGTTCCGCCGCCGGTCTGCAGGAAGGTGGAGATCGCCACCACGCCCATGCCGAGGCCCCAGAGGCTGTCCACCGGGGTGACGTCGCGCTGGGCCACGCAGATAGCCCAGGCCAGGACGAACAGGCCGAGGATCACGACGGCGTTCACCGCCAGCACGATGACGAAATCTGGCATGGAAGTCCCCCTGCCCGCCCTCGATTCCCCGGGGCGGTTTGACAGTCTCTCTATGCAAGTTAAGGTCCGCCGGCAACGTGCGGCAAGCAAAAAACCCAGCGCTGCGGTGGGATGAGGTCGAGGGAGAAGTCCAATGGGCGGCTACGGCGGGAAGGTCGCGCTGGTCACGGGCGCGGCGGGCGATATCGGGGCCGCCGCAGCGGCAGCCTTCGCCCGCGAAGACGCCGACGTCGTGATCACCGACCGGCGCGGGGACGCGCTCGAGGCGGTCGCGGGTGTCTTGCGCGAAGCGGGTCGCAACGTGCTGGCGCACGCCTGCGATCAAGCGGACCCCGGCGCGGTCGAAGGCCTGTTCGCGGCGATCGAGGAACGGTTCGGGCGACTGGACGCGGCTTTCCTGAACGCGGGCTACGGCCGCTACGGCGCATTGATCGACACGCCGTTCGACCAGTGGCGCAAGCACGTGGACGTCAACCTGAACGGCGGCTTCCTGATGGCTCAGGGCGCTGCCCGGGCGATGCGGGACGCCGGCCGCGGCGGGGCGATTCTGTTCACGGCCTCAACCGCCGCCACCCACATCTGCGACCTGCTGGGGGCCTATGCCGCGTCGAAGGCTGGCGTTCGGATGCTGGCCAAGTCGCTGGCGTCCGAATTGGGCGTCTGGCGGATCCGCGTGAACCTTGTGCTGCCGGGCGTGATCGAGACGGCCATGACAAAATCGTTGATCGACGATCCGGCTGTCCGAGCCGATGCCATCTCCAACACGCCCGTTGGCCGGCTGGGCAAGCCGGAGGACATCGCCAGGCTGGCCGTCTTCCTGTGCGGCGACG
>NZ_JANINU010000086.1 GCF_024508875.1 Phenylobacterium sp. | reverse complement strand
GAAAACGGCCTAGATCGGGCCTGATTGAAAGGTTGTTCAAAGCTTAACGACGGTCGGGGGGACCAACCGGAACGGAGAGACTTGAATATGATCCACCCTACGTCGAAGGTGCTGATTGCGGGGGCGGCTTTGCTGGGTGTCGTCAGCCTCGGGGGCTGCGCCACCAAGAAGTTCGTGCGTGAGGAAGTCGCTGTCGTCGGCGCCAAGACGGATGCGGTCTCCGGCCGTGTGGACACCGTCGAGACCCGCGTCGCCAGCGTCGAAGGCACCGCCAAGGACGCGCTCGACCGCGCCACCGCGGCGGGCAAGCTGGCCGAGGGCAAGTTCCTCTATTCCGAGGTCCTGCAGGACGACGGCTTCAAGTTCGGCGTCGCCAAGGCCACGCTGACGCCCGAGATGGAGGCGCGCCTCGACGCCTTCGCCGAGAAGCTCAAGGCCGACAACCGCAACGTCTACATCGAGGTCCAGGGCCATACCGACGCCACCGGTCCCAAGGCCTTCAACTACAAGCTGGGCGAGGAGCGCGCGGAGGTCGTCCGTCGCTATCTGAACCAGCACGGCGTGCCGCTGAACCGGATCAGCACGATCTCGTACGGCCCGGATTCGCCGACCGCGCCCAACAAGGACCGCGCCGGCCGTCAGGCCAACCGCCGCGTCGTCCTGGTCGTCCTGGCCTAGTCCAGGCCGCGTAGAGCCCCGTGACCCCGGCTGCCCGCAAGCAAGCGCAGCGACGCCGCCTGGTCACGGGGATGCTCAGCCTGAGCCTGCACGGCGCCTTCCTGGGCGCCCTGCTGCTCGCGCAACCCGGCGCCCCGCCGACGTTCGAGCCGCCGGCGATCCAGGTGCAGCTCGTCGAGCTTCCGCCTCCCCCGCCGCCCGCGCCACCGGCCCCCGCGCCGAAGCCCGACCCCGCGCCGCCGAAGCCCGCGCCGCCGAAGGTCGAGAAGAAGCCCAAGCCCGCGCCGCCCAAGCGCACCATCGCGCGTCCGGTGTCGAAACCTCCGCCGACCGCCAAGCCCATCGTCGCGGACGCCGGCAAAGTCACCGACCTTGCCGCCGAGGTCAGCGACGCCGAGCTCGCTTCTGCCGCCAAGGCCGGCTCGGGCAGCGGCGCGGGCGGGGGCGGCCAGTGCGACATGGCCGGCTGGCTGCAGGCCAAGCTGCGCAAGGACCGCCGCGTCCAGGCCGCCATCACCGAGGCGCAGAAGGGCCGCGCCATCCGCGTCTGGAACGGCGACTGGATCACCCATCCCGGCCAGGAGGGCAAAGGCCTCGCCGCCGTGCGCGAAGCCATCATGTGGGAGGTCGCCTTCGCCCCCGAGGCCTGCCGCCGCCAGCGCGTGCGCGGCCTCGTCCTCCTCGCGCTCAACGACCAGCCCGGCGGCGGTCGCGTCGTCCTCGGCGCCGGCGACTGGCGCTGGTCCGACGTCCTCTGGGCCGCCGACTCCCCCCGGCGGCGGGGTTAGGCCGGCGCCGTTTGACTTTCCGGACTGCGCATCCCATCTTCAGTTTGCTATGTGTAAACCCGCTGCATTCGCGCGTCGACAGCATCACGCTGGTCGCCTGATCGAAGGCCAGTAGCCCCGAGGGCTGCAAGCTTCGAAGCTTCGCACTCGGGGATCTTCTATCTTCTAAGCCCGTCGATCTGGCTGAAGCTTGTTCGACAGGGCCTAGCAGCTCCAGAAATACACATGAAAAACTCCGCCGGGTTCTTGCCGGGCGGACAACGAGCTTGCGCGACCGGCACGCTGGCGAAGACCGCCGCGGCCCCGGACGCCTGTCGCTCCCCTCAACACGCGTCCTTCATCGCCGAGCGCGGCGGACGCGGATCTGAAAGCCATCTGAAATGTCCCTTCGAAGCCACCAACTCCGCAAGCCTGCCGTCTACGTGACCGAGTCCGAATACGAGCGCCTGTGGAACCTCGCGGAGAGCAACAGCTCCCGCGGCGCCACCCTCCTGGGCGACGAGCTTGCCCGCGCGACGGTCGTCAAGGACGCCCACGCCCGCCGCACGTTCGTGCGCCTGAACTCCGTCGTGGAGTTCACCGACCTGATGACGGGTCGCACGCGCCGCGTGCAGATCGTCCTCCCCGACGCCGCCGACATCGACAAGGGCCGCATGTCGGTCGTCACGCCTGTGGGCGCCGCCCTCATCGGCCTGACGCCCGGGTCCTCGATCGCGCTCAGCACCGAGGATGGCCGCTCGCAGGTCTTGCAGGTCGCAAGCGTGGAGACCGCGCACGCGGCCGCATGACCGCTCGCCGCCGTCGGCCCTGCGCGACGGCGGCGGCCTACGCCTCCAGCAACATCGCCAGCTTGCCGACGGTGTTCCAGTTCCTCGATGTGCCGCGCACCTTCAGCCGCCGCTCGATCACCACGTTCGACAGCTTCGAGGTCCCCGCGCCGTTGGGGAACCAGATGTAGAGGCAACCCGGCCCCGGCTTCACCACCTCGCCGGCGACGCAGGCGCTCTCCAGCACCTCCGGCCCCGCCGCCGGCTCGCCGGTCAGGAACATGGCCATCAGCCGGTTCGGCTCGTCCTTCGCCTGCTTCGGGAACGGGTTCGCCGCGATCACCGCCTTGAGCTGATCCAGGTCGCGCACCATCACGTCGGCCGCCAGCCCCAGGTCCTTGTGGATCGCCGCCTCCAGCGCCGCCTCGGCCTGTTGCGGCGACAGCGTCGTGCCGAACAGCACATTGCCGCTAGCCAGCAGCGTCTTCGGATCGGCGAAGCCGGCCTCCGCCGCGATCCGCCGCAGGTCCTCCATCAGGAGCTTGCGGCCGCCCACATTGACCGCCCGCAGCAGCCCCGCGACGCGCTTCACTTGGACGCCGCTTCCCATTCCAGGAACTCGGGCTGTTCCAGCAGCCGCTGGCAATATTCGCCCGCCGCGCCCGAATCCCCGAAGTCCGACAGCCGCACTCCATAGGTCCGGAAGCGCGTCGCCACCGGGGTATAGAACGCGTCGGCGATCGACCACTCGCCCGCCAGGAACGGCCCGCCGAACCGGTGCAGCAGCTCGCTCCACACCGCTACGATGCGGCGGATGTCCTTGTGTGTCGCGGGCGAGAGGCTGACTTCCTTCGGCGTGGCCTCAAGCGCCATCGGGCACTCGCCCCGGAGCGACTGGAAGCCCGAGTGCATCTCGGCCGCCGCCGCCCGCGCCATCGCCCGGGCCGCCGGGTCCTTCGGCCACAGATGCGGCGCCTTCTCGGCCAGGTATTCGCAGATCGCCAGGCTGTCCCAGATCGTAAGGCCGTCGGCCTTCAGCACCGGCACCAAGCCCGAGGGCGAGTGCGCGCGGATCGCCGCCTCGCTCATGTTGTTCTCCTGGCGCAGCTCCACCAGGGTCTCTGTGAACGGCAGGCCCGAGCGCTTGGCCGCCAGCCAGGGCCGCAGCGACCAGGTGGACCACTTCTTTGTCCCGATCACCAGTTCCATCGCGGTCGCTCCATACTGCTGATTTGAAACACTTCAACGGTTGCGGGCCGGGCCCCGGCGCCATCTAGTTCGGGGAAATCAAAAAAGTAACCGAGGAACCGTCCATGACCGACGCCGTGTCGCCCGCCGCCCCGCCCAAGGCCGAGGCTGTCGCGCCCGCGGCGCCCGACGCCCAGCCCTTCTCGCCGGGCTACACCCGCTACGCGATGTGGCTGCTGCTCGGCATCTACGTCATCAACTTCCTCGACCGCCAGGTGATCAACATCCTGGCCGAACCCATCAAGGAGGACCTGGGCCTCTCCGACGCCCAGCTCGGCCTGATGAGCGGCCTGGCCTTCGCCGTCTTCTACACCTTCCTGGGCATCCCGATCGCCCGAATGGCCGAGCGCAAGAACCGCGCGGTGATCATCGGCTCGGCCACCGCCATCTGGAGCGGCTTCACCGCCATGTGCGCCACGGCGGGCAACTTCTGGCAGCTCATCCTCTACCGTATCGGCGTCGGCGTCGGCGAAGCCGGCTGCACCCCGCCCGCCCACTCGCTGATCGTCGACTACGTGCCCAAGGAGAAGCGCGCCTCGGCCCTCGCCTTCTATTCGATGGGCACCCCCATCGGCGGCCTGCTGGGCCTCGTCATGGGCGGCCTGATCGCCGACATGCACGGCTGGCGCACGGCCTTCCTGATCGCCGGCGTCCCCGGCGTGATCTTCGCCCTGCTCGCCTTCTTCACCCTGAAGGAGCCGCGCCGGGTGATGCGCGAGCACGCCGAGCGCGTCGCCGCCACGTCCGCCACCTTCAGCCAGACCGTGGCCTACCTCGCCAGCCGCCCGACCTTCTGGTTCATCGCTTTCGCGGCCGCGATCAAGGCGTTCATCGGCTACGGCCACGCCCCGTTCACCGCCTCGTTCTTCCTGCGCAACCACGCCGCCGAGATCGCCCAGCTCGCCGACGGCTTCGGCCTGAAATCGGTGGGCTTCCTGGGCCTGGCCCTGGGCCTCATCAGCGGCACGGCCGGCGCGATCGGCTCCTGGGTCGGCGGCGCCATCGCCGACAAGTACGGCAAGCGCGACCTGCGGGCCTACATGGTGGCCCCGGCCATCGCCTCGCTGGTGACGATCCCGGTCTACATCACCGCCGTCAGCCTCGACTCGGCCGCCGTCGCCCTCTTCGTCCTCGCCATCAACGCCTTCCTGGGCACGCTCTGGTACGGCCCGGTCTACGGCACGGGCCAGTCCGTGGTGCCGCCGCACATGCGCGCCACCGCCGCCGCCATCCTGCTCTTCATCATCAACCTGATCGGCCTGGGCCTCGGCCCGCTCGCGGTGGGCCTGCTCTCGGATTACCTGAACAAGGGCGTCGGCCTCGGCGCGGCCGAGGGCGTGCGCTGGGCGCTGATGATCTCGGCCTCGTTCGGCTTGGTCGCCTTCGCCTGCTTCTGGATGGCCCGCCGCACGATCCGCGAGGACACCGTAAGCTGAGCCTGTCGGAAGGTCGGGCGCCGGTTCGTCCTCGGGGTTAAGCTCCGGAGACCGCCATGCGCCCGATCATCACCGCCTTCGAAAGCTCGCCCGACCGCGGTCGGGGCCTGGCCCGCGACTTCCGCGTTCGCTGGGCTTTCGAAGAGGTCGGCCAGCCCTACGACGTGCGCTTGGTCTCCTTCGACGCGATGAAGCAGCCGGCCCACCTGGCGCTCCACCCGTTCGGCCAGATCCCGACCTATGAGGCGGACGGCCTGGTTCTCTTCGAATCGGGCGCCGTCGTCCTGCACATTGCCCGGCGCCAACCCGGCCTGCTGCCGGAGGACGAGGCCGCCTGCGCCCGCGCGGTCTCCTGGCTGTTCGCCGCCCTCGACACGGTGGAGCCTCCCATCGTCGAACTCTCCATGACGGCGATCCTGGAACGCGACGAGCCCTGGTACGAGGCGCGCCGCCCGATGCTTGAGCAGCGCGTGCGCCAGCGCCTGGCCCAGCTCGCCGCCCGGCTCGGCGAGGCCGAGTGGCTCGACGGCGCCTTCAGCGCCGGCGACCTGATGATGGTCACCGTCCTGCGACGCCTCGGCGGCTCAGGCCTTCTGGACGAGCACCCCAGCCTGGCCGCCTACGTCGCCCGGGCGGAAGGCCGCCCTGCCTACCGGCGGGCCTTCGCCGACCAGCTCGCGGCCTTCAAACAATCGTTCGGAATCGATCCCGCCCGGTCTATGTAGGCCCGGCGCGGCCCTCGGGCGGCCGGCGCCGCACCGGGAGGAACTCGCCATGAACGTGAAGGACAAGGTCGTCGTCGTCACCGGCGGCGCGGATGGCATCGGCGCCGCCCTCTGCCGCCGCTTCGCCCGCGAGGGCGCCAAGGCGGTGATCGTCGTCGACCGCAACGGCGAAGGCGCGAAGGCGGTCGCGGCCGGGATCGGCGGCGAGGCCCACACCGTCGACGTCAGCGACGGCGCCGCGGTCGCGGCCCTGGTGGCCGACGTCGAGGCCCGTCATGGCGGCATCGACCTCTTCTGCTCCAACGCGGGGATCGGCGACGGCGACCCGGACAAGAACAACGCCGCCTCCTCGCCCGACGCCGTCTGGCAACGCGCCTGGGGCGTCAACGTCATGGCCCACGTCTATGCCGCCCGCGCGGTCATCCCCGGCATGCAGGCCCGCGGCGGCGGCTACCTGCTCAACACCGTCTCCGCGGCCGGCCTGCTCTCCCAGATCGGCGGCGCGGTCTATTCCACCACCAAGCACGCCGCCGTCGGCTTCGCCGAGTCCCTGTCGATCACCCATGGCGAGCAGGGCATCAAGGTCTCGATCCTCTGCCCGCAGGGCGTCGACACGGCCATGCTCCGCCAGGGCGACGCCGCCTCCCAGCCCCAGAACCTGGACGGCGTGCTCACGCCGGATCAGGTGGCCGACGCCGTGGTGGAGGGCCTGGCCGCCGAGAGCTTCCTGATCCTGCCGCACCCGGTCGTGCTCACCTACATGCAGCGCAAGACCGCCGACTACGACCGCTGGCTGGGCGGCATGCGCCGCCTGCGCGGCAAGATGATGGGCGGCTAGCGACCCGCGGGGTCGTCGCCCGGGCCCTCCACGACATTAAGCTTGACTATTAACTATGGCTCCCAAGCGCCTCATGCCTCGGGCGAATTTCTCCTACTCGCCTGTCGCGCGAGCCCCGTATCAATGATTTCTGAACCATGTAATGGATGCGGCCGACAGACACGGGGTTGAGATCATGAACAAGCTGCTTGCTTTCGCCGCCGCCGGCGCCCTTCTCTTCACGGCCGGCTCGGCCGCCGCCGCCACCAACCTAGTGAGCAACGGCAGCTTCGAGAGCGGCACACTGGACTGGACCTACAGCGGCTCGGGCGACGACGTGCCCGGCCACCAGGCGACGATCATCACCTACAACAACAACAACGGCTATCCGACCGGCGCCTTCGGCGAAATGATCCCGCCGGACAATTCGGTTTCGCCCAGCCCGGATGCGGTCGGCACCCACGCGCTCTATTTCGTGGCCGACCACTCTGTGGAAACGCTGTCGCAGGACGTGTTCCTCGACGTCGGCCTCTATACGATCGGCTTCTCGGTCTATGTGCCGTTCAACGGCTACAACAACTCCGGTAACGCCACTTTCACCGGCACGATCGCCGGCGTGAACCTGGCGAACTTCACCGTTGACGGTTCGACTCCCGGCCAGTGGGTGCACTACGCCGGCGTCGCCAACATTCAGACGGCCGGCGTCTACTCGACGGCCTTCACCTACAACTCGGGCGCGGCTCCGGCCGGCGACTTCGTCGTCGACCGCGCCTACATCGTCGCGGGCAACGCCGTGCCCGAGCCGTCGACCTGGGCTCTGATGATCCTCGGGTTCGGCAGCGCCGGCGCCGCGCTCCGTTCGCGCCGCAAGCTGATCGCCGCCTAAGCGCGACGACAGTCCGAAGAGATCGACGCCCGCGGCCCTGCCGCGGGCGTCTTTCGTTGCGAGCGCCCCTACCGCGCGTTCAAATCCCCCGCTAACGTCGCGACCAACAATCACGACAGAAGCCCCGCGCCGGGGCCGGGGAGAACCACCAGATGCCGCCAGCCAAAGACGCGCCGGGAGCGCCACAGTACTCCACGGCCTACCGCAACGGCGTCCTCTGGCTCCTGGTCCTGGCCTACACCTTCAACTTCATCGACCGTACGATCATCTCGACCATCGGCCAGGCGATCAAAGTCGACCTGAAGCTGTCGGACCAGCAGCTCGGCTGGCTGGGCGGCCTGTCGTTCGCCCTGCTCTACACGGCCCTCGGCATCCCGATCGCGCGGCTGGCCGAGCGGGTCAGCCGCGTCAACATCATCTCGATCGCGATCGTCATCTGGTCGGCCTTCACCGCTCTTTGCGGCACGGCGACATCGTTCCTCCAGCTCCTGCTGTTCCGCGTCGGCGTCGGCGTCGGCGAGGCGGGCCTTTCGCCGCCGGCGCACAGCCTCATCAGCGACCTCTTCGAGTCGAAGAAGCGCGCCACCGCCCTCTCCATCTATTCGTTCGGCATCCCGCTCGGCACCATGTTCGGGGCCATGGCGGGCGGCTGGATCGCCGAGCACCTGTCCTGGCAGGCGGCCTTCATGGTCGTCGGCCTGCCCGGCGTGCTGGTCGCCATCGCCATCAAGGTGTTCGTGAAGGAGCCGCCGCGCGGCTGGGCCGACCGGCATCTGCAGCCGCTCGCCGAGGAATCCCCCGGCGCTCTGGGGCGCGAGGCCTCCGAGGCCGGCGCCCCGTCCGAGGCGCTGGAGCCGCCGCCCTCGATCCGCTCGGTCGCCAAGCGCCTGTTCGGCTCGTGGGGCATGTTCCACATGGTCGCCGGCATCACCATGGCCAGCTTCGCGGGCTACGGCACCGGCAACTACGGCCCCGCCTATTTCATCCGTGAGTTCGGCCTCAGCCTCGGCATCGTCGGCCTCGCCATCGGCCTGATCGCGGGGCTCTCCAACGGCGCCGGCACCCTGCTGGGCGGCTTCCTCACCGACTGGGCCTCGAAGAAGAGCGTCCGCTGGTACGCCCTGGTCCCGGCCATCGGCCTGATCCTGGCCACGCCGATCTACATCTTCGCCTACACGCGCGAGAGCTATCAGCTCGCCTGGGC
>NZ_JANINU010000085.1 GCF_024508875.1 Phenylobacterium sp. | reverse complement strand
GCGCCACCTGGTACCTCCCCTTCACCCGCGAAGCCGTCCCCGAGGTCCGCCTCGCGGACGGGGTGGTCGTGGGCGTGCGACCGGAAGAAGTGGAGTGATTCCCGTCCTCCCCCGCCGGGGGAGGGGGACCGCGAAGCGGTGGAGGGGGTCATCCAGGTCGGCTGGGACCCCCTCAGTCGGCATGCGCCGACAGCCCCCCAACGGGGGAGCAATTGTCTCTACGTCCCCTTCGGCTTCCGCATCCGCATCAGGCCTTCCTGGGCGCAGCTCGCCACCAGCACCCCGTCGGAGGCGCGGTAGATGTAGCCCAGGTTGAAGCCGCGGCCGCCCGAGGCCGAGGGGCTCTCCTGTACATATAGGTGCCATTCGTTGAAGTCGGTCGGGCGGTGGAACCACATGGCGTGGTCCAGGCTGGCCGACTGGAAGCCGGGCGTGCGCCAGCTCACCCCGTGCGGCCGGATCGCCGTGCCCAGCAGGCTCATGTCCGACGCATAGGCCAGGATCACCTGGTGCATGTGATCGTCGCCGCCGATCGGGTGGCGGGCCCGGAACCACACCTGCTGATGGGGATCGCGCGGCTCGGGCGCGGCGACGTCGAACCGGCCGCCGACCGTGCGCATCTCGATCGGCTGTTCGCGGTCGATCCAGTCCAGGTCCTCGGGCGGCGCCTCGGCCCGCAGCCGGCGGCGCATCTCGGAATCGTCCTCCACCGCGTCCCAGCCCGGTGCGTCCGGCATGTCGGACTGGTGCTCGTAGCCGTCCTCAGCCACCTGGAACGAGGCGGCCAGGTTGAAGATCTGCTGGCCGTGCTGCACGGCGATCACCCGCCGTGTCGTGAAGCTGCCGCCGTCGCGGCTGCGGTCCACCTCGAACACGATCGGGATCGACGGGTCGCCCGGCCGGATGAAGTAGCAGTGCAGCGAGTGGCAGACGCGGTCTTCCACCGTCTCGTAGGCCGCCAGCAGCGACTGGGCGATCACCTGGCCGCCATAGATGCGCTGGCGCCTGTCCTCGTCGGGGGTGGTCCCGCGGAACAGGTTCACCTCCAGCCGCTCCAGCTTGAGCGTTTCGGCGAGCGTCTGGCCGGTCATGGCGTCCCCGGATGCTGCAATTGCGAAGGCGCGTGCCTTACGCTTCGGAAGCGCCAGCGGCAACCGTCCCACACTTACCCGAGAGAGCCTACTTCGCCGGCTTCATCCGCAGCAGCCCCTCCTGCGCCACCGAGGCCACCAGCGTCCCGTCCTCGGCGTAGATCTGGCCGCGGATCAGGCCCCGCCCGTCCGACGCCGAGGGACTGTCGTGGACGTAGAGGTGCCATTGGTTGAAGTCGGTCGGCTTGTGGAACCACATGGCGTGATCGAGGCTCGCCGACTGAAGGCCCGGGGTCTGCCAGTGCACGGCGTAGGGCCGCATCGCCGTCGACAGCAGGTTCATGTCCGAGGCGTAGGCCAGGATCACCTGGTGCATCCGCGGGTCATCGCCGATCGGCGTGCGGCAGCGGAACCAGTTCTGCGACTCCGGATCCTTAGGCTTGCCGTCGGCCCAGTAGGTGCGGGCGTCCTTCGAGCGCATCTCGATGGGCGGCATGCGCGACAGCCAACGCTTCTGCGCCTCGGGCGCGTCCTTCATCATCTCGCGCATCACCTCCATCTGGTCCCGCAGTTCGCTCCAGTGCGGCGCGGCGGGCATGGAGGCCTGGTGGTGGAAACCCTCCTCGGGGTCCTTGAACGAGGCGGCCAGGTTGAAGATCTGCTTGCCGTGCTGCACGGCGATCACCCGCCGCGTGGTGAAGCTGCCGCCGTCGCGCGAGCGGTCCACCTCGAACACGATCGGCACGGTGGGATCGCCCGGCCGGATAAAATAGCAGTGCAGCGAGTGGCAGGCCCGGGCCTCCACGGTCTCGTAGGCCGCCAGCAGCGACTGCGCGATCACCTGCCCCCCGAAGATGCGACCCGGCGAGTTGTCGGGCGTCGTGCCGCGGAACAGGTTCTCCTCGATCCGCTCCAGTTGCAGCGTCTCCACCAGGGTCTCGTCCTGGCCTTCGGTCTCGGGACCTTCGATCTTGGGGGTCTTGTTCTCGCTCATGCGGGCCGATTACGCCGTGGGGGGCCGATGAGCAAGGCGACGGCCAAGCCGGCCTTGCGCACGTCCGGCGAGCATCGTCATCTAGGCGCAATGGGAGAGAGCCTCTACGTCCGGCCGGTGTGGCGCACGCGGCTCGCCGCTGCGCTGGCGGCGTGGATGGCGCTCGTCGTGGGCGGCCTGCTGGCGGCCGCGCGGCTCATGGAGATCACCCCGCCGGCCGTCGCCCCGTTGCTGGTGGCGGGCGTGTTCGCGGTCCCGCCCCCGGTCCTGCTGGTCTGGAGCTTCTGGGCCATGCTGCGCGAGCCGATCACCGGCTGGATGGCGCCGGCCGCGCTGATGACCTTCCTCGGCGGGCTGATCCCGGCCTTCATGCCGCTCTACGAGGCCGGCGTGCGCATGAACTTCGACGCCCGGCGGCCGACCTACGAGGCCATCGCCGCCGAGGTGCGCGACGGCCGCATCGGCGGCGCGCCCAACGCCCGCGGCTGGATCACGGGTGAGCGCGACGGCGCCCGTTTCAAGTTCCGCCCGTCGGATCGGGGCGCCATCGACTTCACCTGGACCCGCGCCTACGGCTTCACCGCCGGCGTCCGCTACGACGACACCCCCTGCGTCAGCCGCCCCGGCGCCCGCTGCATCGACCGCGGCGAGCGACTGGAAGAGCGCTACACCTACTACGCGCGGTTCTTCTGATGGGGCAATCGCGCCCGCCCCGGACGATCTTCGGGCGGGTCCTGGCGTCCTGGCTGGCGGTTGGGGCGGCCTTCCTGCTGCTCAGCGCGACCATCGAAGGACTGCTGCCGGAGCGGGTCTTCGGAGCGATCTTCGGGGCCCTAGCCGCCGCTCCCTTGGCGCTGCTGGCCGCCGGCTTGGGGCTCTGGATTCGGCGACGGGCGACCTGGCGGGCTCCCGCTGGCGTACTCGCCGCCGTGGCCGTCGTCGCGGCGGCGGCCCTTCCGCTCAGCTACGCCAGCGTCCGGCTGAACTTCTGGATCCACAAGCCGATCTACGACTCGGTCGTCCGCGACGCGAAGGCCGGGCGGCCGATCGGCGCCTTGCAGCAGGACGGGTCGCGCAGGGGAGTCCGCCATGGCGTCCAGTACGACATCCGGCCGGTGCGCCCCGTCGTGGTCTACTTCCAGTGGAAGACGGGCGCCATGACCGTCCGTATGGTCGAGTATCACGAGCACCCGACGGTCTGCCCGCCCAAGCCCCCTCCCGACGCCGTGGGCGCGGAACCGGCGACGCTGTGCGTCGAATGGCCGTCCCTCGGCGACGGCTACGTGTTCTGGGAGGGCATCGTCTGACCCTTGACCCCGCGGCCCGCTCGGGGCCTAGGGAGCGCGATGTCGTTCGACTGCACCGTCCTGACCATGTTCCCGGACGCCTTCCCGGGGCCGCTGGGCGTCTCCCTGATCGGGACGGCGTGGCGAGAGGCCGCGCTTTGGACGTTGGAAACAGTGGACATTCGGGCCTTTTCCACAGATAAGCGCGGCTTCCTCGACGACACTCCTGCGGGTGGCGGTCCGGGGCAAGTGATGCGGGCGGACGTGATCGCCTCTGCGCTGGACAGCGTGGAGCGGCGCGAACGGCCGCTTTTGTACATGAGCGCCCGGGGCCGGCCCCTCACCCAGGCGCGCGTTCGTGAGTGGGCCGCAGGTCCGGGACTGATCGTCCTGTGCGGGCGGTTCGAGGGGATCGACCAGCGGGTGCTCGACGCCCGCGGGTTCGAGGAGGTCTCCGTCGGAGACGCGGTTCTCGCCGGTGGCGAGGCGGCGGCGATGGTGGCGATCGAGGCTTGCGTACGGTTGGTCCCGGGAGTCCTGGGGCAGGCCGAGAGCCTCAGTGAAGAAAGCTTCGAGGACGGGCTCCTCGAGCATCCGCAGTACACGCGACCGCGGGCGTTCGAAGGGCTGGACATCCCCGAGGTCCTGCTGAGCGGCAACCACGCGGCAATCCGCAAGTGGCGGCAGGCGAAGCGGGAAGAGACGACGCGGGAACGGCGCCCGGACTTGTGGGCCGCCAGGACCGCCAATCAACAGGCAAAGGGCGTCCCTCCAAAGAAAGGGCAAGCCCAGTAAGGATGAAGACCATGGCTGCCAACGTTATCGAGACCCTCCGCAAGGAAGAAGCCGACCGCCTCCTGGCGACCCGCAAAATCCCTGAATTCCGCCCGGGCGACACCGTCCGCGTGAACGTGAAGATCAAGGAAGGCGACCGCGAGCGCGTCCAGGCCTACGAGGGCGTCTGCATCGCCCGCGCCGGCCAAGGCGTCGACGAGAACTTCACCGTCCGCAAGATTTCGTTCGGGGAGGGCGTGGAACGCGTGTTCCCGATCCTGTCGCCGAACATCGACTCCATCGAAGTGAAGCGTCGCGGCGTCGTCCGTCGCGCCAAGCTGTACTACCTGCGCGACCGTCGCGGTAAGTCGGCCCGGATCGCCGAGCGCCAGATGACGGCCCAGGCCTCGAAGGAAGACACGGCCGAGATCACCGAGGGCTGAGCCCCGTCGGGATCGACACGAGATTGCGGCGGCCGGAGCGATCCGGCCGCCGTTTTCGTTTCCGCGGCTACAGCTTGCGGAAGCGCGAGCCCTGCGAGGCCATGAGCGCCAGCGCCCAGTCGTCGGGGATCGCCTTGACCAGGGCGGCAATGGCCTTGTTGGGCGCGCCCGGCACGCAGATGGCCCGGTTGGCCTCCATCGCCTCGTAGCCGGCGGCCGCCACCTCGTCGGCGCCCATCCAGAGCCACGGCGGCGTGGACGAGGCGGCCAGTTCGCGCGTGCCGTTCACGTCGTGGAACTCCGACCAGGTCAGCCCCGGACACAGCGCCGAGACGTGCACCCCGTCGGCGGCCGCCTCCAGGTGCAGGCTCTGCGAGAACTTCACGAGGAACGCCTTCGACGCCGCGTAGAGTGTATGGCCGGCCGAGCCGGGGATCAGGCCCGCCAGGGACGCCACGTTGACGATCCGGCCGAACCGTCGCTGCCGCATGCCCCCCAGCACCCGGTGCGCCAGCTCGCACGGCGCCGTCGTCATCACCTGAATGAAGGCGGCCTGTTCGGTCCACAGCGTGTCGGCGTAGGTCCCGGCCAGGCCGTAGCCGGCGTTGTTCACCAGGCAGTCGACCGTGCGGCCATGGGCGGTCAGGTGGTCCAGGATCGCCCCCGGCGCCTCCGGCTCGGCGAGGTCGGCGGCCACCGTCAGGGTCTCGACGCCGTAGCGCAGGCGGATTTCCTCGGCCAGGGCGTCCAGCCGCTCCACCCGCCGCGCGGTCAGCGCCAGGTCGTAGCCGTGGCTGGCCAGGATCCGCGCGAACGCCGCGCCGATGCCCGCCGAGGCGCCCGTCACCAGCGCCAGTTTCCGGTCCATGCCACCCCCCGAAGCACCTACGACGAAACTAGGCCACGTCCCGAACCGTTCAAGCGACAAGCTGGACTGCGACACCACCTACCGGCGCCATGCGATTGAACCCCGCCGGGATTGGGTGTATTCGCGCCCGCCGCGACGGCATCGGGCCGCCATGGGGAACCCTTCGGGGCTGCCCGGAGATTTTGGATGGCTGATCAGGCCGTCGACGCCCCCAAGGCGTCTGAAGATGCGTCGCAGACGAACGGTCATTCCGCGCACAAGGAAGGATTCTGGGCTCTCGCGCTCGGGTCCATCGGCGTGGTGTTCGGCGACATCGGCACCAGTCCGCTCTACGCGATGCGCGAGGCCCTGGGCCATTCGCGCGGCGGCGGCGGCGGCGAGATGGCCGTGCTCGGCGTGGTCTCGCTGATCACCTGGGCGCTGATCCTCATCGTCACGATCAAGTACGTCGTCTTCCTGATGCGGGCGGACAACAAGGGCGAGGGCGGCACGCTGGCGCTCATGGCCCTCGCCCAGCGCGTCATGCCCCGGCGCTCGACCGCCGTATTCTTCATGGCCGTGTTCGGCGCCGCCCTGTTCTACGGCGACGGCATCATCACGCCCGCCGTCTCGGTGCTCTCGGCGGTGGAAGGCCTGAAGGACGCGCCCGGCATCGGCCATCGAATGGACGAGGTCGTCCTGCCGCTCTCGGCGGGCATCCTGATCGGCCTCTTCCTCGTCCAGTCGCGCGGTACGGCCCAGGTCGCCAAGTTCTTCGGGCCGATCACCGCGCTCTGGTTCCTGACGCTGGCGGGCCTCGGCCTCTATCACATCGCCGACGACCTCTCGGTCTTCCGGGCGCTCCTGCCCCACTACGGCGTGATGTTCCTGATCGACAACGGCTTCCTGGGCTTCGTGATCCTGGGCAGCGTCTTCCTGGCGGTGACCGGGGCCGAGGCGCTCTACGCCGACATGGGTCACTTCGGGAAAGGCCCGATCCGCGCCGCCTGGCTGGCCCTGGTCCTGCCGTCGCTGCTGCTGAACTACCTGGGCCAGGGCGCCCTGGTGCTGTCCGAACCCTCGGCCCGCGCCAACCCGTTCTTCCAGATGATCCCCGAGGTCGTGTACTGGCCGGTCCTGGTGCTGGCGACCATCGCCACCGTCATCGCCAGCCAGGCCGTGATCACCGGCGCCTTCTCGATGACGCAGCAGGCCGTGTCGCTGGGCCTGTTCCCGCGCATCGACATCCGCCGCACGTCCGAGACCCAGGCCGGCCAGATTTTCGTGCCGTCGGTCAACAACATGCTGATGGTCGGCGTGCTGATCCTGCTGTTCGTGTTCCGCTCGTCCTCGAACCTGGCCTCGGCCTACGGGATCGCCGTCACCGGCGCGATGTTCGTCGACACGCTGCTGTTCTACTTCATCGTCCGCCACCTCTGGAAACGCCCGGTCTGGCAGGCGCTGGCGGCGTCCTCGGCCTTCGGCGTCCTCGACGTGGTGTTCATCACCTCGAACCTGCTGAAGTTCTTCCACGGCGCCTGGCTGCCGCTGGTCCTCGGCGGCTGCCTTGTCGTCATCATGTGGACCTGGACGCGCGGCGCGCAGATCCTCTCGGACAAGACCCGCCGCGACTCCGTCAGCCTGGCTGAGCTCGCCGATATCCTGAAGGCCCGCGCCCCGCACCGCGCGCCGGGCACGGCGATCTTCTTGACGTCCGACCCGGACACGGCGCCCGTCGCCCTCATGCACAACCTCAAGCACAACAAGGTGCTGCACGAGAAGAACATCATCCTGTCGGTGCATACGGCCGAGACCCCCCGGGTCAGCGACGAGAACCGCGTGCGCATCGAGCCGGTGAACGAGGACTTCAAGAAGGTCATCATCGACTACGGGTTCATGGAGACGCCGAACGTGCCCAAGGCCCTCGGCCTGTGCCGCAAGCAGGGGCTGAAGTTCGACATCATGGCCACGTCGTTCTTCCTCGGCCGCCGCAGCGTGGTGCCCTCCGCCCAGAGCGGCATGCCGCTCTGGCAGGACAAGGTGTTCATCTTCCTGATGCGGAACGCGGCCAACCCCACCGACTTCTACAAGATCCCTCCGGGCCGCGTGGTCGAGATGGGGACCCAGGTCACCGTCTAGATGCTGACCGTCCTGCACTACCTCGGCGACGGCCTGTGGATCCTGGCCATGGCCCTCATCGCCTCCACCAGCCGTGGCGCCCTGAAGCGCGTGCCGGCGACGGTGAAGATGCCGATGCAATGGGACAAGGACGGCAAGCCTACGTGGCGCCTGCCCCGCAACACCGCACTCGGCCTGATGTTCGGCGCGCCGCTGGTCATCGGCCTGGCCCTCTCGGCCCTCTCCAGCCTGGCGGCTGCCGACGCCCAGTCGGCGGTCATCCTGTTCCTCATGCGCGCCCTGCTCGCGGGCCTCTTCGCCGTCGTCTGCCTGACGTGGCTGCGAGGCAGCCTGCGAACGCTCGAAGACGAGGGTGCGGTTAAGGCTTGAACGGCCCGCCGCCGTGCCCTTTAAGGCGCGCGACTTCTTCCACTCCTACCCGAAGGCTCTCCCCGACATGGCCGACAAGCCCAAGAAGGTCGTCCTCGCCTATTCCGGCGGCCTCGACAGCTCCACCATCGTCAAGTGGCTGCAGACCGAGCTGGGCGCCGAAGTGGCGACCTTCACGGCCGACCTGGGCCAGGGCGAGGAGATCGAGCCGGCCCGCGCCAAGGCGATCACCCTGGGCGTGAAGCCGGAGTACGCCTTCGTCGAGGACGTGCGCGAGGAGTTCGTGCGCGACTACGTCTTCCCGATGTTCCGCGCCAACACGGTCTACGAGGGCCAGTACCTGCTGGGCACCTCGATCGCGCGGCCGCTGATCGCCAAGAAGCAGATCGAGATCGCCCGGAAGATCGGCGCCGACGCCGTCGCGCACGGCGCCACCGGCAAGGGCAACGACCAGGTCCGCTTCGAGATCGCCTACTACGCCATGGAGCCCGACATCCGCGTCGTCGCGCCCTGGCGCGAGTGGGACTTCAAGAGCCGCGAGGCCCTGCTGGAGTTCGCGCAGAACCACCAGATCCCGATCAGCAAGGACAAGCGCGGCGAGGCGCCGTTCAGCGTCGACGCCAACCTGCTGCACTCC
>NZ_JANINU010000084.1 GCF_024508875.1 Phenylobacterium sp. | reverse complement strand
AGATCTTGGACTGATAGCGCTGGCCGTGGTCGCACAGCACGGTGACGATGGTGTGGCCCGGCCCTAGGTCCCTGGCCATGCGGATGGCCCCGGCGACGTTGATGCCGGTGGAGCCGCCCATGACGAGGCCTTCGAACTCCATCAGGTCGAAGATGGCGAGCAGCATCTCCTCATCGGATATGCGGTAGGCATGGTCGATCTTCAGGCCCTCCAGGTTGGCGGTGATCCGGCCTTGGCCGATCCCCTCGCTGATTGAGCCGCCCTCCGACTTGAGTTCCCCGTCGGTGTAGTAGGCGTAGAGCGCTGCGCCGTGCGGGTCGGCCAGGCCGATCTTCACGGCCGGGTTCCGCTCCCGCAGGGCCTGGGCGACGCCGGCCAGGGTGCCTCCCGAGCCGACGGCGCTGATGAAGGCGTCGACCTTGCCGTCGGTCTGCGCCCAGATCTCGGGGCCGGTGCCCTGGACGTGCGCTTCCCGGTTGGCGACGTTGTCGAACTGGTTGGCCCAGACCGCGCCGTTTGGCTCCTTAGCGTCAAGTTCCGCCGCCAAGCGACCGGAATACTTCACGTAGTTCATCTCGTTGGCATACGGGACGGCATCGACCTCGACCAACTCGGCCCCGAAGAGCCGGATGGCGTCCTTCTTCTCCTGACTCTGGGTGCGGGGGATCACGATGGTGCACTTGTAGCCCAGCGCCTTGCCGACCATCGCCAAGCCGATCCCCGTATTGCCCGCGGTGCCCTCCACGATGCGGCCGCCGGGCCGCAGCAGGCCCTTCTGTTCGGCGTCACGGATGATGTAGAGCGCCGCGCGGTCCTTGACGGACTGGCCCGGGTTCATGAACTCGGCCTTGGCGAGGATCTCGCACCCCGTCATCTCGCTGGCGCGGCGCAGCCGCAGCAGCGGCGTATTGCCGATCAGGTCGAGGATGGACGAGGCGACTTGCATGCCAGCCTACTTAGGCAAGCCGGGCGGCGCCGAACAGGGGCAGCTCAAGCTTTGATGAGACTGAGTTGCACCACGTCGGTGCGCGCGGTGCGGAATCCCGCCTCGCAGTAGCTGAGGTAGAAGCGCCACAGCTTGCGGAACCGTTCGTCGAATCCGAGGTGAGTGATCTCGTCCCACGCCGCCTCGAACCGCTTGAGCCATTCGGCGAGCGTATCGGCGTAGTGGGTCCCGAACCGCGAAACCTGGCCCCACGAGAGCCCGGCCTTGTCCGTGACCAGCTTCAGGCGCTCCTCCGACGGCAGCATCCCGCCCGGGAAGATGTACTTCTGGATGAAGTCCGGCGTGCGCTTGTAGTGCTCGAAGTACTCGTCGCGGATCGTGATGACCTGCAGGCCCGCCTGGCCGCCGGGCTTCAGGCTGTCGCGCACCTTGTCGAAGTAGGTGGGCCAATAACGTTCGCCGACCGCCTCGAACATCTCGATGGAGGCGACCCGGTCGAAGCGGCCGTCCACGTCGCGGTAGTCGACGAGTCGGATGTCGGCCTTCTCGTTCAGTCCTTCGCGGAACATCCGCTCCTTGGCGAACCTGAACTGCTCCTCGGAGATGGTGATGGCCGTGACCTTCGCCCCCACGTCCTTGGCCGCGAATTCCGCGAAGCCGCCCCATCCGCAGCCGATCTCCAGCACGTGATGGTCCGGCGCGAGCGCCATGCTCTCGCACAGCGTCCGGTACTTTCGCCTCTGGGCGTCGCCAAGCGTCTCGCCCGGGCGCTCGAAGCGCGCGGCCGAGTAGGTCATCGTCGGGTCGAGCCACCGCGAATAGAACGCGTTGCCCAGGTCGTAGTGGGCATGGATGTTCTTCTTCGAACCTTCCCGGCTGTTGCGGCGACGCAGCGCGTGCTCCAGCAGGTTCAGCGCCGCCATGAACGGCGTGCCGAACGAAACCTTCTCGAACCGGGCGTAGTTCGACGCCAGCACCTCGAGCAGCACGGGCAGGTCGGGGGTGTCCCACTCGCCGGCCATGTAGCCTTCGCCAAATCCGATCGTACCGTTCGAAATCGTGCGCTTGATGAAGTCGTAATCGTGGACGACGAGCCGAGCCTCCAGCCCCGGTTCCACGCCCTCCAGGCGAATCTCGCGCCCGTCCGGCAGGACGAAGGTCATCACACCCCAGCGCCAGTTCCGGATAATCGTCCGGGCCGCTGTACGGAACACCAGCGGCGTTCCAGAAAGGTCCGTCATCGGCGAACCTCCGACCATACTTCCGCCCCCAAAAACCCACGCCGAGGATAACACCGACGGCGGTCCGCGCTATCGGTCGTGGCTCCGATACGGTCAAGATGTCGATCGGGACGCGCCGCGATTGCGCTTGAGATAACTGGCGGCGCAGGCGACTAGAGCCGCCGAACCGCCGTCCGGGGAGCAACAATGGCCGTCCTGACCCTCGATCGCTGGAACCTGTCGATCGGCGACGACCATCCGCTGGTCGTCATTGCGGGCCTCAATGTCTTCGAGGACCTGGACATGGCCCTCGACGTCGGCCGCAAGCTGAAGGCCATCTGTGCGAAGCTAGAGCTGCCGTACGTGTTCAAGGCCAGCTTCGACAAGGCCAACCGCTCATCCATCCGCAGCTACCGCGGGCCGGGCCTCGTGGAGGGGCTGAAGATGCTGGCCGCCGTCAAGGCCGAGCTGGGCGCGCCGATCTGTACCGACCTGCACGAGATCGATCAGGCCGAGCCCGTCGCCGCCGTCGCAGACCTGGTGCAGATCCCGGCGTTCCTGTGCCGCCAGACCGATCTGGTGGTGGCCACCGCGCGGGCCACGGCCGCTGCGGGCGGGCTGCTGCACGTGAAGAAGGGGCAATTCCTGGCGCCCTGGGACACCCGCGCCATCCTCGACAAGATCCGCGAGGCTGCGCCCGGCAAGGACCTGACCATCCTGTGCGAACGCGGCGTGTCCTTCGGCTACAACAACCTCGTGGTGGACATGCTCGGCATCGAACGCATGAAGGAGCTGGGCGCGCCGGTGACCATCGACGCCACGCACGCGGTCCAGCTCCCGGGCGCAGACCCGCGCAGCAACAGCGTCGCCACGGGCGGGCGGCGCGAGGGCGTGCCGGTGATCGCCCGGGCCGCCGTGGCCGCGGGCGCGGACGGGGTGTTCCTGGAGTTCCACGCCGACCCCGACCGGGCCCTTTGTGACGGGCCCAGCGCCCTGCCGCTGACCGCCGCGGAGGGGCTCCTCTCCCAGCTCAAGGCGATCCACGCCGCCGTCCGCGACGCTTGACCGACCCGCCAACGCGCCGCACACGCTAGCCCATGGACCTGGCCGCTCTCCAGCACCTGCTCGGTGACCTTCCCGGCAAGCGCGTCGCCTGCGTCGGCGACCTGATGGTCGACCGCTTCGTCTACGGCGCGGTGAGCCGCATCTCGCCCGAAGCGCCCATTCCCGTCCTGGCCCGGCAACGGGAGCTGAAGATGCTGGGCGGGGCCGGCAACGTCGCGCGCAACATCGCCGCCCTGGGTGGCTCGGTGGCGCTGGTGGGGCTGGTCGGCGGAGACGCCGAGGGGCATGAGGCGTCGCGCCTCGTGGGCGAAGAGGAGCCGGCGATCGAGGGCTACCTCGTGACCGACCCGGACCGCCCGACGACGCTGAAGACGCGCTTCGTCTCGGGTGGTCAGCAGTTGCTTCGCGTCGACCTTGAGGAAAGCCGGCCCGTGACCGGCGACGTCGAGCAACGCCTGATCCGGACCATCAAGGACGCCGCCCGAGGCGCGGGCGTGATCCTGATCTCGGATTACGGCAAGGGCGTCGTCACCGACGCGGTGATCGCGGCTGCCCACGACGTCGCCGCCGAGACCGGCGCGAAGGTGATCGTGGATTCGAAGGCTCGTTCGTTCGCGCGCTATGGCGACATCGACCTGGTGAAGCCGAACGCGGCCGAGCTCGCCTACGCCACGGACATGCCGACCGAGACCGACGCTCAGCTCGAGGCCGCGATCGCGCGCGCGCTCGAACTCTGGTCGACCAAGGGCGTCCTGGTGACCCGGGCCGCGAAGGGGGTTTCGCTGGGACTCCGCGGCGAACCGGTTCGACACTTCCGCACGACGCCCCGCGAGGTGTTCGACGCATCGGGCGCAGGCGATACCGCTCTGGCGGCCCTCGGCCTTTCCATCGCCGCCGGGGCGGGTCTGGATGTCGCTATCGCATTTGCGCAACTCGCATCAGGCGTGGCCGTCGGCAAGGCAGGCACCGCGACGGTCGGCCCCGACGAACTGGTGGAAGCGGTGCTGTCGGCGCACACGGCCTTCGTCGAGGGCAAGGTCGCCACGGTCCAGCGCCTGGCGGAGGAGGTGGCCCGCTGGCGGGCGCAGGGCCTGAAGGTAGGGTTCACCAATGGATGTTTCGACATCCTACACAAGGGCCATGTGGCCTACCTGACACAGGCGCGCACCTGGTGCGACCGGCTGATCGTCGGCGTCAATTCGGACGCGTCGGTGCGCGAGTTGAAGGGCGAAGGCCGCCCGGTGAACGACCTGGAAAGCCGGGCCCTCGTGCTGGCCGGCCTCCGCAGCGTCGATCTCGTGGCGCCCTTCGACGAACTGACGCCGATCCGGTTGATCGAGGCGGCCCGGCCGGACGTCCTGATCAAGGGCGCGGACTACACCGAAGACCAAGTGGTCGGCGGCGACCTCGTGAAGTCATGGGGCGGCGAGGTGAAGCTCGCCGAGATCGTCGACGGCTACTCCACCTCGGCGGCCATCGCGCGGATGACGCGCAAGGAGCAGAGCGCATGACCCGGCGCATCGTCTTCGTCACCGGTGGCGCGGGCTTCATCGGCTCGAACATCGTGGCCCGACTGGCGGAGGACCACGACCTCGACGTCGTGGTCTGCGACCGTCTGCGAGAGGCCGAGCTCGGCAAGTGGCGCAACATCGCCAAGTCCCCGATCGGCGATTTCGTGGCGCCCGAGGGCATGTTCGACTGGCTGGAGAAACGGTGGCGGGACATCGAGCTGGTGGTCCACATGGCCGCCGTCTCGTCCACGACCGAGCCGGACGCCGACAAGATCATCCATTCGAACTTCACGCTGAGCCGCGACCTGTTCCGCTGGTGCGCCGACCGGCAGCGGCGGCTGGTCTATGCGTCCTCCGCCGCGACCTATGGCGCCGGCGAGCACGGGTTCGACGACAACAACGACTACGACGCCCTTGCGGCGCTGCGGCCGCTCAACACCTACGGGTGGTCGAAGGCGCTGTTTGATCTGTTCGCCGTGCGCCAGGCCAATCGCGACTACGCCCCGCCGCAGTGGGTGGGGCTGAAGTTCTTCAACGTCTACGGGCCGAACGAAGAGCACAAGCACGCGATGAAATCCGTCGCCTCGCAGATCTGGCCCAAGGTGCGGGAGGGCCACGCCGTGCAGCTCTTCAAGAGTTACCGCGCCGACGTTCCGGACGGTGGGCAGAAGCGGGACTTCGTCTACGTCCGCGATGCCGCAGACGTCACACGCTGGCTGTTCGAGAACCCGCAGGTAAACGGTGTCTACAACTTGGGTTCGGGCCAGGCGCGGACCTTCGAGGACATGGCCCGGCAGGTTTTCGCGGCGGCGGGCAAGACCGCCCAGATCGAATACACGCCGATGCCGCCGGCCATCCGAGACAAGTACCAGTACTTCACCGAGGCGAAGATGGATCGCCTGGCCGCCGCCGGCTACGACAGACCTATGACATCGCTGGAGGAGGGGATCGGCGACTACGTCGGCCGGTTCCTCAGCCAGCCGGATCCGTACCGCTAGCCATGGGCGACCAGCCGGCTCGTCGACGCACGCGCTGGTGGCTGGTGGGCCTGCTCAGCGCCGCGCTGGTCCTGGCCCTGGGCATCGTGGTCTTCTGGGGTGACCTGGTTTCGACGGCTCTGGACCCGAAGGTGCCGTTCCAGACCTACGAGCCGCCGCCGGGGCCGGACTATTCGCGATCCGCGTCGTGGTACCTGCGCCCCAAGCCCGGCAGCGAACTGCAGGCCGACGTGTTCTTCGTCGCGCCGACGACCTATGACGGCGGCCGCAACTGGAACGCTCGCTTGAACGCGCGCAAGGCCACCCGGCAATTCGAACAGGTGATGGCGCCGAACTACGTCGGCCCCTTTGTCACGGTCGGCCGGATCTTCGCGCCGCGCTATCGCCAGGCCAGCCTCTACAGCCTGACGACCCTGCGGGAAGACGCGCGGGAGGCGCGGCAGTTCGCCTATGGCGATGTGCGCGACGCCTTCCGCTGGTACGTGGACCAGGACAATGGCGGGCGGCCGTTCATCATCGTCGGCGTCGAGCAGGGGGGCACCCTGGCGTCGCGCCTCCTGAAGGAGGAAGTCGCCCGGGATCCCGTCCTGCAGAGCCGCCTTGTCGCCGCCTATCTGATCGACACCGTCGTTCCGGCTGACGCGCCGCCGATCGCCCCCTGTGTGCAGAAGGGGCAGGCCGGATGCCTCGCCGCCTGGGCGCGGGTTTACGAGGGCGACTTCGATGCGGGCAAGCGCCTGCTGGACCGGGCGCTGGTGTGGAACGAGGCGGGCGAGCTCGCCAACCTCGCGCCGCGTCCCGCGCTCTGCTTCAACCCGATCCTCGGCGCCGTCACCGACCAGCCGGCCCCCGCGCGCCTGCACCTGGGAGCCGCCAACGCCACCGGGCTAGAGTGGGGAGCCCGCCCAGCGTTCATGGCCCGGCAGGTTGCGGCCCATTGCGAAGGCGGCGTCCTGGTGGTCAGCCATCCCAAGTCGTCGTCGCTGCAGCCGCGCGGCGACTGGGCGGACCGCCGAAAGGTTCCCGGGTTCAACCTCTTCTATGCCGACCTGGAAGCCGACGCGAAGGCGCGGCTGGCGGCCTGGCTGGCGCGGTGACAAGCTGTTCGCAAGGAAGAGGGAGGACGCCATGACCAACCGCCAGATCGTGCTGGAACGGCTGCCGCAGGGCGAGAAGCTGGCTGCGGAGCACTTTGCCCTGGCGAGCGGCGAGCGCCCGGTCGCCGGCGACGGGGAGGTGCTGCTGAGGACGCGCTACATCTCACTGGATGCGGCGAACCGGGCCTGGATGCAGGGCGCCACCTACCGTTCGGCGCTGAACGCGGGGCAGGTGATGGCCGGCGGCGGCCTCGCGGAGGTGATCGAGTCTCACGTCGAACACCTGAAGCCTGGCGACCTCGTCTTCGCCGACGCGGGCTGGCAGGAATATGCGGCGCTGCCAGGCAAGAACCTCCGGAAGCTCCCGGACCTGAAGCCCGAGACGCATCTGCTCAGCGTCTACGGCGTCGCCGGTCTCACGGCCTATTTCGGCTTGCTGGAGTGCGGGCAGCCCCGGCCTGGAGACACCGTCGTCGTCTCCGCGGCCGCCGGCTCGGTGGGTTCGGTTGTCGGCCAGATCGCCAAGATCAAGGGGTGCCGCGTCGTCGGCATCGCCGGCGGTGAGGCGAAGGGGCGCTGGCTGGTCGACGAACTCGGTTTCGACGCCGCGGTCGACTACAAGTCGCCGGAGTTCAAGAGGCAGCTTCGCGCGGCCGTGCCCGAAGGCATCGACGTCTATTTCGACAACACCGGCGGCGACGTGTTCGAGGCGTGCCTCTTCGCCATGCGAAATCATGGCCGCATCGCCTGCTGCGGCGCGGTCTCGCAGTACGATGGCAGCGCGCCGCCGCATGGGCCGCGCGGCGTGCCGGGCCTGATCGTCACCAAGCGCCTGACCCTGCGCGGCTTCGTGGTGATGGATTTCGCCGACCAGAACGATCGGGCGCTGTCCGACCTGCAGGCCTGGGTCTCGTCCGGCCAGCTCAAGGTGCAGGAAGACATCATCGAGGGGCTGGAAAACCTGCCGGCGGCGCTCATCGGCCTGCTGGCGGGCGAGAACCGCGGCAAGCGGATGGTGCGGATCTAGCGTCCCGGCCAAAGGATCCGCGAGGGCGGTGGCTAGCCGATGTCGAGGTCCGGGCGCACCTCGATCGTCCCGTACTGGCCGACGGGGATGCGGCTGGCGATGGCGACAGCTTCCTCCATGTCAGCCGCCTCGATGAAGATGAAGCCGCCCAGAACCTCCTTCGTCTCGGCGAAAGGGCCGTCGGTGACCATCGGGGCGGGGCGGCCGCGGCGGCGGATCGTGCGCGCGGTCGACGGGCCCTGCAGCGCCGACGCGGCGATGAAATGGCCAAGCCGCTCCAGCTCGGCGTCGTAGGCCAAGGATTCTCGGTCCAGCGCCGCCTGCTCCTCGGCGGTCAGGTGGGCGAGGGCGCCGGGTTCGAGATAGACGAGGCAGAGGTACTTCATCGCGGGATGGTCCCTTGGTGTTGCGCTTACCCCGGACGACGCGCAGCCAACACCCGCGCCGACAAATTCGCCGACAAATTCGCCGACGAATTCTCAGCCGGCGTCACGAAGCGCCAGACCGGCCTTCCAGTCGAACAGTTCCTGCAGCACCTGCAGCGCTTGGCCACGCGCACTGGTGAGCTCGGGGTCGCGCGCAATGACCAGGCGGGCGTCGTCTCCAGCGACCGCGATGAGATCCCGGTGGGCGAACGGATCGGCGAAGACATAGTCGGGCAAGCCGCTCTGCCGTAGGCCCAGGGCGTCCCCGCCGCCGCGCAGCTCCAGGTCCTTCTCGGCGATGAGGAAGCCGTCGTCGGTGCGGCGCAGGATGTCGAGGCGCTGCTGCGCGGTCTCGCTGAGGGGCGGGTCATACAGCAGCACGCAGGCGCTCTCGCGCGCGCCGCGCCCCACCCGCCCCCGGAGCTGGTGGAGTTGCGCGAGGCCGAACCGCTCAGCCTGTTCGATCACCATGATCGTGGCGTTCGGCACGTTCACGCCCACCTCGACGACGGTCGTCGCCACGAGCACCGACAGCCGATTGTCCGCGAAGTCGGCCATGACCGCGTCCTTCTCGGCGCCCGTCATCTTGCCGTGCACGAGGCCCACGCCCGGGTCGATGATCTTGCGGAGCGCAATGGCCCGCATCTCGGCGGCGGCCAGGTCGCTGACCTCGGACTCCGAGACGAGCGGACAGATCCAGAAAGCCTGGGCGCCGGAGGCCACGGCGTCCTTCAGGCGCCCGACGATCTCGTCCAAGCGCGGCATGGGCACGGCGCGCGTGGCCACAGGCGTGCGGCCCGGCGGCTTCTCGTCAATGCGGCTGACGTCCAGGTCGCCGTACATCGTCAGTTCCAGCGTCCGCGGGATGGGGGTGGCCGACATGGCGATCAGGTGGGTCGCCTGGCCTTTCGCCTGCAGCCGCTGTCGCTCGGCGACCCCGAAGCGGTGCTGCTCGTCGATGACCACGAGCTGCAATCCATGGAAGACGACGTCGTCCTGGAACAGCGCGTGGGTGCCGACAGCCACCTGGGCCGCGCCGGAGGCCAGGGCCCGCAGCTTCTCGGCCCGCCCGGCGCCCTTGTCGCGCCCGGTCAGCAGCACCGCCGTGACCCCATGGGCGGCGAGGGGACCGGAGATGGTCTCGAAGTGCTGCCGGGCCAGGATCTCGGTGGGGGCCATCAGGGCCGACTGCGCGCCCGCGTCGGCGACGTCGGCCATCGCGCACATGGCCACGACCGTCTTGCCGGAGCCCACGTCGCCCTGGACCAGCCGGCTCATCCGCTCGCCCGCCCGGAAGTCGTCCCGGATGTCGGCGAGCGCGCGCTCCTGGGCGCCGGTGAAGGCGAACGGCAGGTCGGCCCGCAGTTTCGCCGCGGTCGGCCCGGCGGCGACCTTCGCCCCGGGCTCCCGGCGGCGCTCGGCCTTGCGCTGAGCCATAGCGAGCTGGTGGGCCAGCAGTTCGTCGTAGGCGAGGCGGCGACGATGGCGGCTGAGGGGCGACAGGTCGCCGTCGTTCAGCGGATGGTGCAGGCGGTCGAGCGCTTCGCGCCATGAGGGGAAGCGCTCTCGCGTGAGCCAGGCGGCGTCCTGCCATTCCGGGAGGTCCGGCGTGCGCTGCAGCGCCTCCTCGAGGAAGGCGCGCACCCTCCGCGCCGGCAGCCCCTCGGTCGCCGGATAGACAGCCTCGACCTGGGGAATTTCCCCCGCCTTGTCGGGCGCCTGGATGTAGTCCGGATGGACCATCTGTCGCCCGTAGCGGTCGTCCTCGACCCGCCCCGAGATCACCCGGCGGTGGCCGACCGGATGGCGCTTCTCCAGTTGGTCGCCGTAGGCGCCGAAGAACACCAGGGTCATGAAGCCCGTGTCGTCGCTGACCCGCACGCGCCAGGGCTGGTTGCGGCCCCGCGGACGCTCGTACGCGTCGATCGTCACGTCGAAGGTCATGATCTGGCCGTCCAGGGCCTCGCCGAGCCTGGCGGGAGTCCGAACGATGATCGAGTGCGGCAGCAGCCACACGACGTCGCGCACGATCGGTCCGGCCACGCGCTCCAGCAAAGGCGCAACGCGCGGTCCCACCCCTTTCAGGGATGTGATCGGTGCAAAGAGCGGGAACAGAATCTCCGGCCGCATGCTTCGAGCATACCCGACTGGCGCGTAAGGCCGCGCCGCTCTATATCCGGCCCCTCTCGATGACGACCGACGACGCCCGATTGAAGAAACTGAAGCTGCGCGCCTGGCGGCGGGGCTTCAGGGAAGCGGACCTCATTCTGGGGCCGTTCGCGGACAAGCACGTCTCGACGTTCAGCGACGCCGAGCTGGACTGGTTCGAGGGGCTGCTCGAGCAGCCCGATCAGGATCTCTACAACTGGATCCTCGAGCGTGAAGCCACACCCGCCGAGTTCGAAGGGCCTTTGATGAGCAAGCTCAAGGCCTTCCGCGACGAAGCTTACAAGGGAATTTCGCCGAAGGGCCAAGCGGAAGGTCAGGCCGATGGCTGACGGGGGCCGCCCCGATCCGCGGGCCGTGATGCGCCGCGTGGCCGACGATCCTGGCCGGCTCGACCTCGTCGGCGCGCCCGAGGGCTTCGACGCCCTCGTCATGGCGGACCTCGTCAAAGCCAGGAAAGGGCTGTCGGTCTTCGTCGCCCGGGACGCTGCGCGCCTGTCGGCCTTCGCCGATGCTTTCGCGTTCTTCGCCCAAGGCGTCGAGGTCCTGACGTTCCCCGCCTGGGATTGCCTTCCGTACGACCGGGTCGGGCCCTCGGCCGGAGTGTCGGCCCAGCGCATGGCGACCCTGTCGCGGCTGGCCGCTGGCCTGGACGCCAAGCCGCGGTTGCTGATCACCACGACGCCCGCGCTGCTCCAGCGCGTGCCGCCGATCGCGGCGGTCAAGCGCGCGAGCTATTCGGCGACCGTGGGCAACGTCGTCGAGATCGCCGACCTCGAGGCCTATTTCGCCGTCAACGGCTACAGCCGCGCGTCGACCGTGTCGGAGAAGGGCGAGTTCGCCATTCGCGGCGGCGTGATCGACGTCTTCCCGCCGACGGCCGAGGAGCCGGTGCGCCTCGACCTGTTCGGCGACACGCTGGAGAGCATTAGGGGGTTCGATCCGGAAACCCAGCGCTCCACCCGCCAGCTCAAGGACGTGTCGCTGCTGCCGGTCAGCGAGGCGCTGCTCGACAAGGACGCCGTCAGCCGTTTCCGCACCGGCTACCTGGAGACCTTCGGCGCGCCGGGCGACGATCCGCTCTACGCCACCATCTCGGAAGGCGGCCGCCGGGCCGGGATGGAGCACTACCTGCCGCTCTTCTATCCGGCGCTGGCGACACTCTTCGACTATCTCCCGGCCGACACCGCCATCGCCCTGGACCATCTGGCGCGGGATGCTCGCGACGAGCGGCTGTCGATGGTGGAGGACGCTTATGACGCCCGTTCGAAAACCGAGCGGCGCATCCACTACCATCCCCTGGAGCCGACCCGCCTCTATCTCGACGCCGCAGAGTGGGACGAACAGCTGAAGGTGCGGGCCAATCGCCGGTTCTCCGCCTTCAACGAGGCCGAGGGCGAGGCGGTCATCGACCTGGGCGCAAGGGCCGGGCGCAACTTCGCGGCCGAGCGCAAGCTGGACAGCGTCAACCTGTTCGAGGCGACCGTCGCGCACGCCAACAAGCTGAGCGCCGACGGCAAGCGGGTGTTGTTCGCATCTTGGTCGGACGGCTCCTCCGACCGGCTGATGCACATGCTGGCCGACCACGGCCTGAAGAGCCTGCCGCTGGCCCCTTACTGGGACGCCGCAAAGGCGGCCGACCCGAAGAAGCCACAGCGCGTGGTGCTGCCGCTGGACGCCGGTTTCGAGACCGACGCCCTGGCGGTCATCTCCGAGACCGACATCCTGGGCGACCGGCTGGCGAGGCCGCGCAAGCGCCGGCGCGCGGCCAACTTCCTGGCCGAGGCTTCCGCGCTGACGCCCGGCGATCTGGTCGTCCATATCGACCACGGCATCGCCCGCTATGAGGGGCTGAAGACCCTCGACGTTCAGGGCGCGCCGCACGACACGCTGGAGCTGCAGTACGGCGGCGAGGCCAAGCTGTACCTGCCGGTCGAGAACATCGACCTGCTGACCCGCTACGG
The DNA here is from genome assembly GCF_024508875.1 of Phenylobacterium sp. Taxonomy (GTDB): domain Bacteria; phylum Pseudomonadota; class Alphaproteobacteria; order Caulobacterales; family Caulobacteraceae; genus Phenylobacterium. The sequence goes on along the minus strand of NZ_JANINU010000084.1, from coordinate 32,630 downwards.
CGCCGAGAGCGAGGGCGTGCAGCTCGACCGCCTGGGCGGCGCGGCGTGGCAGGCGCGTAAGGCGCGGGCCAAGGAGCGCCTGCGCGAGATGGCCGACGGCCTGATCCGCATCGCCGCCGAACGGGCCACAAAGCAGACCGACGCGGTCGACCCGCCGCAAGGCCTGTTCGACGAGTTCTGCGCCCGCTTCCCGTACGAGGAGACCGACGACCAGCTCAACGCCATCGGCGACGTGCTGGAGGACCTGGCCGCCGGCCGGCCGATGGACCGGCTGATCTGCGGCGACGTGGGCTTCGGCAAGACCGAGGTGGCGCTGCGGGCGGCCTTCGTCGTCGCCATGAGCGGGCAGCAAGTGGCCATCGTCGCGCCGACGACGCTGCTGGCGCGCCAGCACTTCAAGACGTTCTCCGAACGGTTCGAGGGCTGGCCGGTGCGCGTGCGCCGCCTGTCGCGGCTCGTCCCGGCCAAGGAGGCCTCGGAGACCCGCGATGGGCTCTCCAGCGGCGAGGTCGAGATCGTCGTCGGCACCCACGCGGTCCTGTCCAAGCAGGTCAGCTTCAAGAACCTGGGCCTGGTGATCGTCGACGAGGAGCAGCACTTCGGCGTGAAGCACAAGGAGAAGCTCAAGGAGCTTCGCGCCGATGTGCACATGCTGACACTGACCGCCACGCCGATCCCGCGGACGCTGCAGATGTCGCTGTCGGGCATCCGCGAGATGTCGATCATCGCGACCCCGCCGGTCGACCGCCTGGCGGTGCGCACCTACATCACGCCGTGGGACCCGGTCGTGCTGCGCGAGGCGCTGCTGCGGGAGAAGTATCGCGGCGGGCAGGCCTATTTCGTCGCCCCGCGGATCGGCGACCTGCCGGAACTGGAGCGCTTCCTGCGCGAGCAGGTCCCCGAGGTGAAGTTCGTCGTGGGCCACGGGCAAATGGCGCCGACCCAACTCGAGGAGGTGATGACCGCCTTCTACGACGGGCAGTACGACGTGCTGCTGTCGACGACGATCGTGGAAAGCGGCCTGGATATCCCCACCGCCAACACCATGATCATCCATCGCGCGGACATGTTCGGGCTGGCGCAGATGTACCAGTTGCGGGGCCGGGTGGGGCGCTCGAAGGCCCGCGCCTATGCCTACCTGACCACCCCGGCGCAGAAGCAGATCACACTGTCGGCGGAGAAGCGCCTGAAGGTGCTGCAGTCGCTTGACAGCCTGGGGGCCGGCTTCCAGCTCGCCAGCCACGACCTGGACCAGCGCGGCGGCGGCAACCTGCTGGGCGAGGAGCAGTCCGGCCACATCAGGGAGATCGGGGTCGAGCTCTACCAGCAGATGCTGGAGGACGCGGTCAACGAGCTGAAGGCCCACGCCGGCGCCGCCGAGGCCGCCGACCGGGGCTGGTCGCCGCAGATCAACACGGGCGCCGCAGTGCTGATTCCGGACGAGTACGTTCCGGACCTGAACGTGCGCCTGGCGCTCTACCGCCGGATCTCGGACGCGGAGAAGGCGCAGGATCGCGAAGCCCTGGCCGCCGAGCTGATCGACCGGTTCGGCCCGCTGCCGCCCGAGGCGGACCAACTGCTCAAGGTGGTCGCCATCAAGGGCCTGTGCCGCGAGGCCAACGTTTCGAAGATCGACGTCGGGCCTAAGGGCGCTGTCGTCACGTTCCGCAACGACGACTTCCGGAACCCGATGGGCTTGGTTCAGTTCGTCGCCAAGAACTCGGTCGCCTGGAAGGTCCGGCCCGACAACAAGGTGGTGGTCAAAGGCGAATGGGAGACCCCCAAGCAGCGCCTGGACGCCGCCGAGAAGGTGCTGGCCGAACTGGCGAAGCTGGCCAGGCAGGCTTAGCGATTTTGGAAGGGATCGGGCGCAGCTTGCCCGCAACCCGAGGAGATACCCTATGCGTCACGTCGTGCTGGCCTTCACCGCTGCGGCGGCTCTGAGCGCCGCGGCGGCGCCCGCCTTCGCCCAGGCGCCGGCGGGCGACACCAGCGACACCCGCTGCCTCATGGTCCTGCAGATGATCGGCCGCGATCCGGCCCAACGCGATCAGGCCGTGCGCGGGGTGTTCTTCTATGTCGGCAAGCTCAGCGCCCGCGGCTCCATCGGTCGGATCGAGCCGATCATGGCGGCGGAAGCCAAGAAGATGAACTCGCCCCAGATCCTTCAGACCGAACTGACCCGCTGCAGTGGCGAACTCAATGCCCGCAGCGGCGAGCTGCAGGCGGCGAACCAGAAACTGGCGAAAGACCTGGGGCCGCCCCCGGCCGCGCCGGCCGCGAAGGCCGCGGCGCCGACCAAGAAGTAGCTTCGGTCAGGCCGAAGCGCCCGCGCGTCTGGCCTCGTCGATCATCCGGCGAGCGCGGATCCACCACTCCAGCCGTTGGGCCGACACTAGGCCCACCGCGAGCAGCAGGAAGCTGTCCGTGGCCTCGGCGGCCGTAACGTGCAGGACCGATGTCTCCCCGGAGATGGCGCCGCGCAGCAGGTAGCGCAGCCCAAAGATGCCGAGGATCAGCAGCATGCCGAACGGCGAGACCTTGCTGGTCACCACGTGCGTCGCCGGGTCGACGGTGAAGGTGCTAGCCCGTCCGCGCCACCAGCCGAGCAGGGCGCCGAGGGCCACCGCGGCCATGTCGAGGGCCAGCCCGAACGGGCCGGGCGGCGGGTTGTGGCTGAAGGCCAGGACCGCCATCACCATGATGATCGTCGGCGAGATCCAGAGACGTTCGATCTTCAGCGTTCGCGCCCGGGCGTTCCGGACGATCACCACGCCGAGGATGATGAGAGGGACCAGATAGGTCCAGTAGCCGGCGTCCTGCGGAACCTGGGGCATCAACTTGCCTTGAGCGTATGGGCCATCGCGGCCGCCTGCTCCAAGGCGTAACCCACACTTTCAGGTGACGCCACCTCGGCGACGCCCAGGTCGAACTCGACCACGAAAGGCGTTGCGCCCTGGCCCGCCTCGAAGGCGGTGCAGCCGATGACGGCGGCGATCCGCTCGCCGGCGGCGCGGGCGGCGTGCAGCGGCGTGGCCGGGAGGGCGAGGGCGAACACCTCAGGCGCGAGGCGGGCGGCCGTGTCCTCGACCCGCACGAGGCGGCCGATCATCGAGCCGATCTGCGGCACGGCCCGCGCGACCCAGCCGCCGGCCCGCGGCGCCTTGAGATCCGGCTTCTCCGACACCTTCAGCATGCACACGCTGAGCGGACGGTTGCGCTCGCGCGAGCTGCGCGCGAGCCGCATCAGGTGGGCGGCGAAGAGGTCGCGGGTGAAGAGGCCGGTGGCTGCGTCCATGAGGCCGGAGCCACGAGCCTGCTCCAGCGCGCTCCGGACCGCCTTCTGGCGACGGAACGCCCGGGCGAGCTCGACGACGCGAAGTGCGGTCTCGGTCTCGGGCGTCTCGGGCGACGCGACGTCGGAGATGCCGCGGTGATAGGCCTCGGCCGCGGTGACAGCCGATTCCGCCCGCATGTAGAGCAGGGCGGGCGTGTGGTAGAGTCGCGTGTTGCGCCGCAACCCGGCAGCGATCGACAGCGCCTCGTGCGGATTGTCGCCGGCCCAAAGAACGACCGCGTCGAACGGCCGCTCGTGCAGATAGTCGAAGGCGGTGAAGGCGGTGAACGCGCCGACCACCTCGGCTCCGTTCCGCTGCAGGGCGTTGGAAAGCGCCAGGAACTGAGGGGCAGGCTCGCCGATGGCCAGGACCCGGAACGGGCTGGGGTCGAGCTCCGGCTCATCCAAAATGTGCCCGCGCTCGGCGAACGTCTCGACCCGGACCTCGAACTCCTCCTCGGCCACGGCCGTGCGGACGAGGCTTTCCAGGCGCATGGCCGCCTGGGCGGGGTGCAGCGGCGCGGCCAGGGTCAGGTCGTAGCCGTGGTCCTTCTGGAACGGATCGGGCGCGCCCATCGCCATGATAGGCAGGCGGCGGGGCGCGCAGGCGGCGCGCAGGCGGTCCGCGAGTCCGGCAGCGCTTTCGTCCGCGCCCGCCAGATCGACGATCGCCGCCTGGATGTGAAGGTCGGAGAGCGCGACGGCGGCCGCGGCTTCGCTACGCGCCGTGACCGTGCGCCAGCCCAGCCGATCCAGTCCCTCGGCCAGGGGACCGGCCGTGGAATCGTCGCGAGCGACAATCAGTACTCGCGCCTGGATCCCTGCCGCCATATCCCAATCCCATCGCGCCCTGTTCTGTCCTAAGCACGGAATCAGACAAGGCCGGAAGAGTTGTCCCATAACCGCGCGCAGGTTGCGGAAGGGTTTCATTGTCGCAGGAGGGTTGGGCTTGGCTGTGGATCTGAAGGGAAAAGTGGCTTTGGTGACGGGCGCCAGCGGAGGGCTGGGCGAACATTTCGCCCGTCTGCTGACGGCGAACGGCGCCGCGGTCGCCGTGACGGCGCGGCGGGTCGAGAAGATCCAGGCGCTCGCCGACGACCTGAACGCCCACGGCGGCAACGCCATCGCCCTAGCCCTCGACGTGGCCGACGCCCACGCCATCGCACCGGCCATGGACAAGGTCGTGGCCGAGTTGGGCGGTCTGGATATCCTCGTCAACAACGCCGGGATCGGCGGCGAAGGGCTCGCCTTGGACATCTCGATCGAGGATTTCGACCAGACCTTCGCGGTCAATGTGCGCGGCCTGTTCTTCGCGGCGCGCGAGGCGGCCCGCCGGATGATCGCCGCTGGCGTCGAGGGGCGGATCGTCAACATCGCCTCGATCGCCAGCCACACTGTCCTGCCCGGCCTTTCCGCCTATTGCGGCTCGAAGGCGGCGGTGGCGATGCTGACCAAGAGCCTGGCCCGTGAATGGGCGCGAAAGGGGATCGCGGTCAACGCGCTGGCGCCCGGCTATATCGAGACGGCCATCAACGATGCGTGGTGGCCCACCGAAGGAGGGCAGAAGCAACTCAAGGGCTTTCCCCGCCGCCGCCTGATGGACGCGACGGACCTGGACGAGGCCTTCCTGCTGATGGCCGGGCCCGCGGCGCGGGCGATGACCGGCAGCCTGATCACGGTGGACGACGGCCAGTCGCTGCCCGGCGGGGGCTGACGGCTTGGCTGACCGAAGGGCAAGCCGCTTAGATCGCCGCCGCCAAAGGGAGGAACACCATGCGCCAAGGTCCGCTGACCGGCCTCAAAGTCGTTGAATTCGCGGGCATCGGTCCCGGCCCGTTCTGCGGCATGTTGCTTTCGGACCTGGGCGCCGACGTGGTGCGGATCGACCGCAAGGGGCAGGGCAGGGGCGCACCTTCGGACATCACGTCCCGCGGCCGCCGTTCCGTGGCGCTGGACCTGAAGAAGCCCGAAGCGGTCGAGACCTGCCTGAAGCTGATGGAGACGGCCGACGCGATCATCGAGGGCTTTCGGCCGGGCGTGATGGAGCGCCTGGGCCTCGGCCCCGACGTGGTGCTGAAGCGCAATCCGAAGCTGGTGTTTGGTCGCATGACCGGCTGGGGTCAGACCGGCCCCTATGCCATGGCCGCCGGCCACGACATGAACTACATCGCCATCACCGGCGCGCTGCACGCCATCGGCACCGAGGACAAGCCGGTTCCGCCGCTCAACCTGGTGGGCGATTTCGGCGGCGGGGCGCTCTACCTGGCCTTTGGCCTGCTGGCGGGCGTGATCCAGGCGCGGGAGACCGGCAAGGGGCAGGTCATCGACTGCGCCATGAGCGACGGCGCTGCCTCGCTGATGGCGATGTTCTACGGCTTCAAGGCCGGCGGCATGTGGAAGGAAGCCCGGCGTTCGAACATGCTCGACGGCGGCGCCCACTTCTACGACACCTACCAGTGCAGCGACGGCAAGTGGGTCTCGATCGGCTCGATCGAGCCGCAGTTCTACGCACTGCTGCTCGAGAAGACGGGCATCGACGACCCCGAGTTCCAGAAGCAACATGATCGGTCGGCCTGGCCGGGCCTGCGCGAGAAACTCGCCCACGTGATCGCTCGGAAGACTCGCGATGAGTGGACCGCGATCATGGGCGGAACCGACGTCTGCTTCGCCCCGGTGCTCGACCTCGACGAGGCGCCGAAGCATCCGCACAACCTAGCCCGCGAGACCTTCGTCGAGCTTGGCGGGGTGGTCCAGCCCGCCCCGGCGCCGCGCTTCTCGGTCACGCCGGGCAAGATCCAGGGGCCGCCGCCCGCCATCGGCGCCCACGACCGCGAAGCCCTGAGCGACTGGGGTTTTTCCGACGGCGAGATCGACGCGCTGAAGGCCGCCGGCGCCCTGGCCTAAGCTCAGCCGTAACAGACACTTACCTGAAGGCGCCGTTCAGGCGCCGTTCAGCCCCCGGGTCGCAGATTGGCCCCCGGATCGGTCGTCGCGCTCTCCCGTCCCTCGAAGCGGCGCCCGGCCCGGATGGAAAGACACGCCCATCGGCGGCGCGCCACCTACTAACCCGGGTGGCGCGCCGTTACGATTTGGGCCAAGGCTTGGCGCTTCCCGAGTCGATCCGATCCCTGCGCGCATGACCTTCCTCGAACTGATGCGCCGCTTCCGCGAGCGGGACTGGGATCCCGTCCACGGGTTGCGGCTCGGCCTGACGGTGCTGGGGAAGGCGCTCTCCCGCCTCTGGGGTCGGGATGTGATGCTCTACAACGGCGGCGTTTCGTTCTTCGTCATGCTCGCCATCTTCCCCGCGCTCGCGATCGTCATGGGCCTCTACAGCCTCCTGTCCGACCCGGCGCAGGTGGCCGCCCAGGGTGAGGCGCTATCCACCCTGATGCCGGACGCCGCGCGCCTCATCTTCCAGAGCGAGTTGGTCCGCCTGTCGCGCGCACCGCCCGAGACGGTCTCCGTCCAGAGCGCGGTCGCCCTGATCGTCGGCGGCTATGCTTCCCACCGCGGCTTCAAGGCCCTGCTGGCGGGGCTGTCGTTCATTCACGACGAGGACAAGCCGCGGGGGTTCGTGGGCTTCAACCTGCTGGCGCTGGCGGTGCTGATCGCCGCGCTGGCGGCGCTGGCCGTCCTGTCCATGGTGTTCTTCGGCTTCCGGATCCTGGGCGAGACCTTCGACCTGCGCCCGCTGCGCGGGGTGCCCTGGCTCTACAGCGAGTGGACCTGGGCCAGCGCCGGGATGACGATGGGTATGGCGCTGATCTACCGCTGGGCGATGTCGCGCGAGCCCGTGGAGTGGCGCGCCTCGCTCCTCGGGGGCGCCGCCGCCGCGGCGCTCTGCATTTTCGCGTCCTGGGCGCTGGGCTACTACGTCGAGGACATCGCCGCCCTGGGCGTCACCTACGGGTCGGTCGCGACCGTGGTGATCTTCCTGATCTGGTTGAGCTGGAACGTGAACGCGGTCTTCTTCGGCGGGGCGCTGGCGACCGAGATCGAGATCGCCGTCCACCGGCGGCGTGTGCCGTTGGCGTCGGAACTCGGCGGCCTGCGAGGCTAGCCCTTCGCGACGAGGAAGGTGAGGGCGCCTTGGCTTTCGCCCTGTTCGAGGACGCGCGCGCCGGCCTGCGCGGCGAAATGCGGCACGTCGATGCGGGCGAGGGGATCGTCCGCCAGGAGTCGAACGTGGGCCCCGGCTGGCGCGCTTTCGAGCGCGCGGCGCAGGCGCAGGGTCGGCACGGGGCAGCGATGCCCCCGGGCGTCGACCAGGATCTCGTCGGAACTCATCGGCTGCGCATACACCAGCCGCGAGGGCCGGCACAGGTTCGCCGCACGCGAAACGGGCGGCCGCCAGGGCCGCCCGCCGCAAGTCGTCTTCGAGCGCGCGCCTATCGCGCCAGGTGCAGGGCCGCGATCTGGCCGGCGATGCTCTGGAACACGGTCGTGAGCGTCTTGGAGTCGGTCACGTTGTAGTAGTGGTCGCGGTCGGTGGCGCAGGCTTGCAGCAGCGAGCTGGAGCCGTCCTGGACGCGGATGGTGTACACCTCGATGTCCTTCGCCTTCATGTTGGTGCAGATCAGGCTGAGGCGGTAATCGAGGGCGGCGGTCCGTGTCTCGTCGGTCGCGCCCTGGAGCAGCGGCTGGCCGTTCGACTTGATGACCCGCCCCTGCCAGATGTAGCCCGTCGCGGCGTAGGTGCCATCGTTGGGCGTGTCGCGCTGGGAGATGGTGTTCTCACCGTCCGTCATGAGCACGAGGATTTTCTGGTGTTTGGGCGTGTTGTAGGCGACGCCGTCCGCGAACGGGCCGTTGGGGGACAGGGTGTTCCAGCCCCAGGCCATGCCGATCGGGATGTTGGTGTTGCCGTCGGCGACTAGGCCGTCGATGTCGCTGCGGATGGCGGAGAAATCGGTCGACAGCCGGCGCATCTTGGACAAGGCGCAACCCCGGTTGGGACCGAAGGTGTTGCTCAGCGTGCCATTCTTCTTTCCACCGTACTTCGTGATCGAGCCCTGACGCACGCGCCAATTGGTGCTCGACGTGCCGTCAGCCACATAGTCGTTCTGGAAGTCCTGCCCATAGCCGCTGGTCTTGCTGTCGGGTTCGTCGACGGCGAAGAACGGCGTGTAGAGGGTGGCGGGCGTGCCGGTGCTCGGCGCCGTGTCCTGCACGTCGTAGGGGGCCTTGCGCATCTCCATGCAGCCGCCCCAGGACGTTCCCGCCGTGGTGAAGAGCGTGAAGCGGTTTGCGTGCTGGGTGCCCGACGAGGTGGTGAAGATCTCGTCGTTGATGGGCGACACGCCATTCTGGTCCATCCAGGTGGCGTTGCGGTAGGTCGCGCTGTCGACCCGCACGGTGCTGGAGAAGGGCACCAGAGAAATCTTCACGGAGTCTGGCTCGACGCTCTTCTTTGCAGCGTCTTCCATCTTGGTCACGAAATCCTTGGCGGCCTTCTTCATGTCCGAGAGCTTTGTCCCCTCGGTCATCGAGCCCGTGGTGTCGAGGACGAGCGCGACCTCGACCTTCACGCTTGCTCGGACGACCTCGCTGGTGGCTTCGAGGCTCATCGTCCCGTTGCTGAGCAGGCCGGCGATGAAGGGCCGTACCGTGACATTCGCGGAAGCAAGGACGTTGCCGTTGTCACCGAAGCGGAACGAGGTCGCCGCCAGGTTGAAACTCGAGTCCAGCGCCAGATTCTGCTGGAGGAAGCGGTCGCCCGCGACCTTGAGGTCCGCGTCGGTTGTGGCGTTAGACCGGGCGGCCGCGAGCGCCGCGGAGTCCAGCGCGTCCTGCAACTGCGACTTTGCGCTTGTGGCGCGCGCCAGGTCCACGGCCCCGAGGCCGGCGACGCAGATCGGCGCCATGGCCAGGGCGGCCACGATGGCGACGTTGCCGCGGTCGTCCAGGGAGCGCACGAGGCGGCCGAATTCGGCGAAGCGTGACCTGCGCATGATCTATCCTAAGAGCCGTTGTTATTGGTCTTCGGGATATCGCAGGGACGGCTAATCGGTCCTTATTCCGAACCGTTAAGTTCTGTTCACCGTGATTTGCAACCGGCTGTTGGTGCAACCGCGCCAGACTATCGTCATGTTCCGGATGACTGCGCACATCGCCCGCGTCAGGGCCTTCTGCGACGACGCGCGGGGCGCCACGGCGGTCGAGTTCGCCTTGATCGCGCCTGTGCTCTTCTTCTCGCTGCTGTCGCTCCTCGAGATCGGCATGCTGACCATGGTGAGCACCAACCTCGACGCCGCGGTCGTCGAGGCCGCGCGCAAGATCCGGACGGGGCAGTCGGACGGCGCGGCCTCGGCGTCCTCGTTCGAGGATCAGGTCTGTGGCGTGATGGGCGGATCGCTCAGCGACTGCCGCGACCGGCTGATCGTCAGCGTGCAGAAGTACTCCGCCTTCGCCAACGCCAACGCGGCCGCGGCGGCTCAGCCGTCGGGGCAGTTCGACAAGGGCGGTCAGAACGACATCATCCTCGTGAAGGCCAACTACAACTGGCCGCTGATCACGCCCTTCCTGCTGAGCGCCTATCCCCGCAACGGCATGCAGGTGACGCTGTCGTCGCGCTTCGCTTTCAAGAACGAGCCCTTCGAATGACCGGTCTCATGCATCGCATCATCACGGATCGGAAGGGGGGGGCGGCCATCGAGTTCGCCCTCGTCTTCCCCGTGATCTTCCTGTTCTACATGGCGGCCGCCGACGGCTTTCAGGCCTATCTCGCCCAGCGCAACGTCGCCCACCTCGCCGCCACCATGGCCGACATCACCTCGCGCAACCGAACCGTCAGCACCGCCGAGCTCAACGACACCCTGGGGGCGGGGGTCTCCATGATGTATCCGCTGCCGACCTTGCAGCTCCAGCAGCGGATATCGAGCATCAGCGCCGACGCCAACGGCGCCATCGCCACCGATTGGACGGTCAAGAAGGACTACACGCCGACCGAGGCGCCTTCGGTCCCGGTCGGCTATCTTCGCGCCAGCGAGAGCGTCATCGTCACCGACGTGATCTATGACTACAAACCGACGTTCGCGTTCTTCCTGCCCAAGACGATCCGGATGACGCGGCACGCCTACTCGCGCCCCCGCCTTTCAGCGAAGGTCGAGAAGGTCACCTGACCCTGTGGAGCCGGCGCGCGTCGCCTGCTAGAAGCCCCGCTCCGGACAGGTGGCCGAGTGGTTTAAGGCAGCGGTCTTGAAATGCGCTGTGGAGCCAAAATCAGGGGCTACCAGCGGCAACCACCACCAACGCGCACAGAAGATTTCCCCTCGGGATATTCCACCACGGGCTATCAGGGGATATCTTTAAGCCTCTGCTTTCTGTGACCTGAGCGTGACCCGAAGGCGCTCTAGGTCACAGAAAGCGGGAACGGCAACGCTTGGCGGCGGAACACATGGCAGCGACACACTTGACCGCGCGTTTTTGCGCGGCGGCGAAACCAAAGGCGGGGGCGGATGGTCGCCCGACGCAAACGGCCTTTCCCGACGACGACCCTATCGGCCTGGAGCTGCGGGTTTCCGCAGAGGGCCGCAAGGTCTGGACCTTCCGTTATCGGACCCTGGAGGGGCGCCAGCGCCGTCTAACCCTTGGAGTGTTCGCGCCTGGAGAGGATGACGGCCCCGGATCGGATCTAGACGGGGAAGCCCGGCCGCTGACGCTTAGGGCGGCGCGGCGCAAGGCCCGCCAGTCTCGGGCGGTGGTCGAGGACGGCGGAGACCCGGCCGCCGAGCGTCGGAAGGCTAAGGAAGCTGCTCGGGCGCAAACCCTTCGCACGTTCGACGATCTGGCGGACGCCTACTTGCAATCATGCGAAATCGGAGAGTGGAAGCCCAAGGGCCGGCGCAAGCGCGAACGCACGATCAGCGATGAGCGCAAGATACTGACGCGGTACGTCCGGCCGGTCATCGGCGCGCTAGCGGTCGAGGAGATCACGCGCGCGACGCTCAAGCGCCTGTTGCGGGGCATGGTGTCCAGGGGGATCGGCGCCCAAACCAATCGGACACACGCTGTCGTGCGTCAGGTGTTCTCGTGGGCCATATCCGAAGAGCGGACGTCCGCCAATCCGGCCGCCGGCCTCGCGCCCATGGCGGCTGAAAGCCCCCGCGCCCGCGTCCTGTCGAATGACGAGCTGAAAGCCCTTTGGGCGGTGGTGGTCGCTCCAGGCGGGCGGGTAGTCGATGAGGAAGGCTCCGAACCGCGCCCCCTCTATCTGTCACGCCCGGTGGCAATCGCGCTCCAGCTATCGGCGCTCTTGCTCCAGCGCCGCAACGAAGTCGCGGGGATGATGCGGAGCGAACTGGACGTAGATAACGGTGCTTGGCTCATTCCCGCCGAGCGCATGAAGGGCGGTCGCCCGCATTTGGTCCCGCTTCCGCCTCGCGCCGTCGAACTGATCCGCGAGGCTTTGACCCTCGCGGACCTCGGGAGAGACAACCCGTCCCCGGCCGTGTTTCCCGGCCGCCGCGACCCTAGGAAGGGGATGCGGCCTGACGCCCTGTCGCACGCGTTCGCCGACGTGGCGAAGGCCTGCGGAATTGAGGGGGCGACCCTTCACGATCTGCGGCGGACGGGCGCCAGCGCAATGGCGAGTGAGCGCGTCGGTATCACCCCCTTTGTTGTGAGCCGGGTTTTAGGTCACACGGCGGACACCGGCGGGGCTGCGGCGGTCACCCTCCGCCACTACGCTTTGCACGACTACGCCCCCGAGAAGCGGCGGGCGCTGGAGGCTTGGGAGGCCTTGTTGCTGGAGATCGTCGGGGAGCGTGTTCGCGCTCCGAATGTCCGGGTTATCGCGGGGGGCCGCCAATGATCCAGCTTGCCCAAAACGTGGACGACACCGACCTTGAAGCCCGCGCCAATGCCGCATTTGAGGCGGGAGACTGGGGGCAAGCTCTATCGGTGGTTTGCGCTCGCATCGCCAATCGCGCGCTAGCAACCTTCAAAGAGGCGGGTGTGCGCTTCAAGTTCGGATCGCAAATCACCGACCTCCCCACGGCGGTTGTTCTAGGGCAGATGGGCGACGCTGCCAGACGCGAGGCAGAGGCGCGAGCCGATACAGCGGAAAGGGAGCGCCTCAAAGCCGCCGCCGACGTGCTGGACGCGGTAGGTATGTTGTACATGAGGCTTTCGGAGAAGCCGCCGGAAGGCGACGTGTCGCCGAATGATGGCGCGTCACGCCTGGCGGAGCTGATCTTGCTCGGCGGCCTTGTGGCGCAAACCGACGTACTGCTAGCCGGTCACGTTGACGGGATTTGGCAGGACGCCATGAAGCGCCGAACCCAGCGCGAAGGGCGCCGCGCCTCTGCGGCGAACACCGCGAAGGTACGGACTGAGCGTTGGCAACCGGCCGCCCTGGAAAAAGCGAAGCGGGCGTGTGCGCAGCGGCCAAGCATCAAATCGAACGATCTGGCGACGCTCATATGGGAGGACGCGACGATAGACACCCCCTCCTATGAGAGGGTTCTTTCCTTCGTCCGGGAAAAGCGTAAAGCGGGGAGGCTCCCCCCCAAAAGGCCGGCACAACAGAAAGTGTGAGTTCGCAACCGAACCACCAGATTTAGGTATCGTACCGCTTTTGTTCGGTATCGAGCGCCCGCGCTTTCCCAGAACCTCCGCCCTAATTCCCGAGCGTACCAGCGGCCCCCAAGGCCGTGCAGGCAACGCAAAGGGCTATCATGGCGAACGAAGTAGAGGCACCCCGCCTCGTCGCCCTCAAGACTGTGAGGGCGTGGACTAGCCTGTCCGAAATGTCGATCCGCCGGCTAATGGAGCGAGACCAGTTCCCGAAGCCGGTCAAGCTCTCATCGAACCGCGTCGCATGGCGTGAGCCGGAAGTCGCCGCCTGGATCAATTCGCGGGTGGAGGCGGCCTAGCGCATGACCTCCCGAAACGGCGAACGGGCCACCTCCCGAAAGGTGACCCGCTCTGAAATGCGCTTGGCGACGCCTTCAGAGAATAGCCGCAACCCCACGACTACGCAACAGGCCGATGGCCGCTCATTCGAGCGGGAAGCCCGCCGCCGCGCCGTTCTGGCGCTCGGGCTGGGTGGTGTCCTGTCCTTTCAACAAGTGGCCCTGTCGCGGTTCTACGCGACCCGCGCGGCGGCCCTGAACCTCGGGGGCGCTGTATGACCGGCCGCTATCCTGACTCCCCCGGCTGGAAGGGGACCGAGACCAGCAAAGAGGCCGCTGCGTTCGTGGCCCCTCATGCCGCGACCCTGGAGGCGCGGTGCGAAGCCTATATTCAGGCGCACGGCCCGGCGTCCCCCGAAGAGGTGTGCGCCGGCATCGCCGCGCCTGGCGAACGCCTGCTTTTGACAACGATCCGCGCTCGCGTCTGCGGCCTTCGGGCCAAGGGCCGCGTTGTGGAAAGCGGCGAGTACGGCAAGGGCGAAAGCGGCAAGGTCCGCGTGATCCGCTGGCGAGCTGCGACGGCGGATGAGCTGTCCCTATTCCTGGCGCGGAAGGCCGCTCGGGATGAGAAGGGGGAGGGCTCCGCCAATGGCTGACGCCCCCGAAAACTTCCCTGTTGGGTCCGTCGCGAAGGGCCGGGGAACCGAAGTCCGGTGCGCCCTGGCGGTGGTTCATAACTCCCGCGTCGTGGACGTCCGCACCTATGCGGCCTTCACGGATGACGGTGAGCTGCGGCCGACAAAGCGCGGTGTGTGCGTGCGCGTCGATCAGCTCCGCACCTTGCGTGACACGCTGACGAACGCCGTCCACATGGCGGAGGGCATGGGCTGGCTGGAGGCGGCGGAATGAGCGGCCCCAACGAAAGCGCCTTGTTCGTGAGTGCCCTTCGCGGCGCTCGCCTCCGCGTGCGTCCTGACGTGCGAGACGGCCTTGCGGTGGTCCGCATCGACTACATGGAACCGCTGACCTCGCACACTAGCAACCTGACGGTGGTCGGGAAGCCCGCGTTCCTCCGCGTCGAGGCCGTGGCCGATCTGTGCGCGGCGCTCTACCGCGCCAAGACCCTCACGGGCGCCCCTCCCGAGAATGGGGGCGCTCATGCAGACGGTTGAAACCGAACGCTCCGCCCCGGACCTTCGTGAAATCGTGAAGCGCCTTGGCGGAGAAATCCACCACGGCGGGCGCTCCGCGCTCGTTCCCGCGCCGGGCCATAGTCGATCCGACCGGGGGTTGTCTCTGACGCTGACGCGTGAGGGGCGCCTGATCTGGCACGCCTTCAACGCCGGCAATGACCGGGCGACCATGCGCGAGGTGTTCGCCTATCTCGGGCTTGACCAGCGCGGCGGGCGGCCGATGACCAAGGCAGAGGCGCAACGCGCCCGCGCCGACCTAGAGCGGAAGAGGGAGGCCGAACGCAAGGTCAAGCTCGCGTTCTGTCGCGACGTGTGGGGGCAGACCGTCCCCGCCGCCGGCTCCCCGGTGGAAGCCTACCTTCGCGGGCGTGGCCTGATCGGGGAAGTTCCCCCGGTCCTGCGGTTCCATCCGACCGCGCCGCTGGGCTACCCGGACCCCTCCCGGCCCGATCTGCCCCGCTACCCGGCGATGGTCGCCATTGTGACCGGCCCTGACGGCAAGACCGCCACGGGGCTTCACGTCACGGCCCTAAGCTCAGACGGGCGGGGAAAGGCCGCCATGCGCAACCCGCGGCGCATGTTCGGGGATCTAGCCGGCGGGGTGGTGCAACTCGCGCCACTCCCCGGAAAGGACGGCCCCCTGGCGGTCGGGGAGGGCATCGAGACATGCCTAGCCTACCGCGACCTCAAGGGCGTCGCGACGTGGGCCGCGCTCTCGACGTCTGGCTTGCGTCGCTTCTCTCCCCCGGCCGGCGTCGCCCGTCTGATCGTGGCGGCGGATAGCGACGACGCCCCGAAGCGCGAGGGCATGGCGTCAGCTCGCCACCTGGCGGAACGCGCCCGCCGCCGCTGCGCCGTCACCATCGACGCCGCTCCCGAAGGCCTCGATTGGGGCGATGTGCTGGAGGCCCGCCCATGACCGGAACGGTTCACAGCTTCGCGGAAACTTTCGAGCGCAAGTCCAAGTATCGGCTAGAGGATTTTGACACGCTCCAGCCGGGGACGCTGGCTTGGCGCGTGAAGGGTCTGTGGCCGGCGGTCGGGGTGTGCTTCGTCGGCGGCCCGTCGATGTCGGGGAAGTCCTTTTGGGTTCTCGACGCCCTGGCCAAGGTGTGTCGTGGGGAGGACGTGCTAGGGCGGAAGTCCATTCCGGCCGGGGTGGTCTATGTCGCGGCGGAGGGCGCCCACGGCGTCAGGAACCGCGTTGCAGGTCTACGCCAGCGTGTCGGCAAACTAGGCGGGCGCCTCAAGTTCGTCGCGCAACAGCCGGACTTGCTGGACCCTGACGACGTCGCCGACCTTCAAGCCTTCCTTGAGGCGACGCGTGACGAGCTGGAGGCCGCCGGCCACGGGCTTGGCGTGGTGGTGGTCGATACCCTGGCGGCGGCTGCGGCCGGGGCTGACGAAAACTCGTCGGCCGACATGGGGCCGGTTCTCCGATCGCTACAGGAAATGGCCGCGGAGCTGGGCTGTCTGGTCCTAGTGGTCGCCCATACCGGAAAGGACGAAACGCGAGGTCTTCGCGGCTGGTCCGGGCAGATCGGCAACGCTGACGGCATCGTCATGTTGACCGAGCCGGATGGGGAAACCCGGAGCGGGGTTGTCCTGAAGGTGAAGGACGGCCCGGCCGGGGATCGGTTCGCCTTCACCCTGGAGCGCGTCTGCATCGGGATCGATGACGACGGCGACGAAATCACGACGTGCGTTGTCCAGGCCTGCGACGTCCCCGACGCCCCCAAGTCCGGGGCGGGGCGCAAGCCGACGAAGGCGCAAGCTACGGCCGAATTGATCCTTCGGGCCTTCAATCGCGTGGTCGCCGACCGTCCCGTCACGGTCAACGCTCCGGGCGCAATGGGCGTCACCGGGACGCGGCTCGATGACGTTCGCAAGCTGTCCTATGAGATTGGCGTGGGTCCGCCCGACGCTGACCTTCCGCCCGACGCGGACACCGCAGAACGCCAACGCCTGACGCGCAAATGGCAGGACCAGCGCAAGGCCGACTTCACGCGCGGACTTCAACACCTCCTGGCCGCCAGAACCCTGCGCATGGAGCGGGGCTACGTCTGGGACTTCCACGCGAAAGCGAGGGCCGAATGAGCGCGTCTCGCACCGCTTGGGGGACAAGGGGACGGAATGGCACCGAATTAATTCCGTCCCCCAAACCCTCGGCCGCTTTGGGTAGCGATTTGGGGGACGGGACAGGACAACACCCTATAGGGTGTCCTGTCTGTCCCCCGTCCCCCGCGGCCTCGGCTCCCGAGAGCAACGACCCTCCAGGGGATGAAATCCTTCCTTCGCGCCTCTTGTCCCCCAATCCGGGGACAGGGGTACGGGACAAGCCCGCCGAGGGCGCTGGTCCTGTCCCCCTGGCGTCGAGGGAACGTGCGGGCGCCGTCGTGATCTTGTCCGCCGCGCAACGCCGGTTCCTGGCCTTCTATCAGAAGGCGGACCCCGGCCGCGTCCGGGCGCGCTGGCTTGGAGCTGAGGGGCGGAACCTCGGGCCGGTGGACGATCATACGAGGCCGCCGGCTGGAGCCGAGCGCGTCAGGGTCGGGGCGATCCTAACGGGCGGGATTGAGACGAGGGGAGCCGATAAGGCCTATCGCATCCTAGACCTGGCGGAATTGCCCGGCCTGGACGGGCTGTGGCGCGTCCCTCTGGTGGAGCTAAACGCGGACGGCCTGGAGTTGGTGAAGGGGGCGACGGAACCCGCCCTGACCGAAACCTTTCGGACGGCCGACCGCCAAGCGCCAGAAGCCTTCAAGGTCGACCCCGTCACGTCCGCCTGGCTCCAGCGTCAGGCGAAGGCGGAGGGGCGCCACAAGACCGCAATCATTCGGTCGGCGCTCGCGCTCTACCGCGCCACCTTCGGGGATCTGACCCTAGAGCCGTAGCGCCCGCTGCAACCGCGCCGGCCGGTGGCCGGTGACCGCAATCCGAACTGAGAGGTTACAGAATGACCGAGACCCGCAAGAGGCGTGAGCGAAAGCCGCCCCCGAAACCTCGCGACCCCACGGAAGTCGAACGCCTTGCCCTGGAGGCTGCCGCTAGCGAGCTTGCAAAGCGCCCGGCACGCGTGGCCGTCGATCAGACGGAAAAGCCGGGCGGAGTGCTGGCTATCGGGCCGGCCCACGCCGATCACAAAGGGTGGCAAGACCAGTTCGTCAACACCTTCGGCACCAGCTCGCATGACTTCGCAGACCAAGCGATGGTGCGCATCTCCAACGCGATAATTCCCTCGGGGGCGCAATACCCGCCCGAAAAGGCGACAAACTCCGCTCTTGCGATCATGGGCGCCATCGCCCCGAGTGACGAGCTGGAGGCGATCTTAGGCGAGCAAATCATCGCGGCGCACGTCGCGAGCCTGGATTTCCTGCATCGCGCAAGGCGGAACGCCGGGCAAAACTTCGAAGCGTCAGCGGCCTACGCCAACATGGCGGCGAAGATGACGCGCTCAATGACGGCGGCCGTCGAAGCTCTCGGAAAGCACCGCTCGGGCGGAAAACAACAGGTGGTGGTCAAGCATGTCTACGTCCAAGGTAACGCCTATGTCGGAGACGGCGGACAAGCCGCCTTCGGAGTGCAGCGGGGAGGGGGCGGGCCGACTTTCCTTGGTCAACCTGATGCACTTAGCCCCGCGCTGTGGAGCGAAAACGCGGGCGCATGTGCCCTGCCAAGCGCCAGCGATCCGAGGCAAGCGCCGATGCCGGATGCACGGCGGCAAGAGTCCGGGCGCGCCACGGGGGTCGAAGAACGGGAACTATCGACACGGCTTGTTCACGCTGGAGCTAGCCGAGGCCCGCAAGCGGCTCCGGGCGATAAGGGCGATGATCGATGATCGCAGCTAGCCGAGACGCCTCGCGCCGGACCCTGAATTTGCAGGCGGAAAACAGGCCGTGCGGGCGCGCAATCCGGCCGGCGGCCATTCTGTATTACGGCGGCTGTATGGACGGTAGCGGAGCGACGGGCCCTAACTCAGGCTAACGCGCAACACCCTCGCGGTCGGGAGTATCCCGCCTTGTCTGCCGTCATGCCGCCTAGAGTGCCTGCCCGAGATGCCAGCTCGCGCCGCGTCGCCAACGCCTGCGAAAGGTATTGGCGAGGGGAGGGGGTGCGCCCTGAGGAATTGGCGGAGATAGCGAAGGCCCGCGCCCCGGCCGCCATTCGCGCGACCTCAGACGCGGCGTTGGGGGCGGTGGCGGTGAAGTCTCCCGCGATCCTGGCGACGATAGACGCCCTGGCGACCGAGTTGCAGCGGCTCGGCCTTCGTGAGCTGGACGCGTGGGAGCTGCTGACGAGCTATTGCCGGCGCGGACACGCGGTCACCCTAGCCGAAATCGCATAGCCTCGCGCCACGCTCGGGACGCGCTGGGGCAGGCTTGGGGAGCTGTACGCTAGCCCGGAACCGCAAAGGCTGCTCCAGGGGCTTCGCTCGAGCTGCGGGCGTATTACGGCCCTCGCGTGTGAGGTAGTGCGGGTTCGGTGCAAGGTGGCCTCTCGCTAGCGTCGCGATGACGGAAGCAATCTGGAGGCAGAGATGCACCTATTCACGCCCCGACCGGGGGGCTTGGCCGCCGTGTCGGCTACCACCACCACGGGCCGTGTGAGGCTCGCGGCCCAGCCTTCCGCAAGCTCGTTCCAAGTCCGCGTCTACAACGAAGGCTCAACGGTCGCATTTGTCGAGTTTGGGGGATCTGACGTCGATGCGACCACGACGGGCTCTCTCCCCGTCCCGCCCGGCATCCCCTGCGGCTTCACGGTCCCCAACCCGCAACGCGACGGTGACCGCTATATGGCCGCTATCATGGCCTCGGGCACCGGCCGCATTAGCGTGTCGGTGGGGGACGGGATTTAGGGCCGCTCGTATTACGCCGGGCGCATGTCTCGCGAGCGCCAGGTGTGAGACCAACGGCCCATGGAAAGAGCCGCACGCCCGCCCACGGTCGAGTTTTGTCAGCCCCTAAAGGGTGACGCGCCGGCCTGCGCTCCCCTGGAGTTGGTCGAGGGCGTCACCTTTACCGATCATGTCGAGATGGACGGCAAGCGGTTTCGCGACTGCCATTTCAAGGGCGCTGTTCTGCATATCTCGGGGGCCGCCCCCTTCGTGCTGGAGAACACGGCGATTTCCTCCCCGGAGCTTCACTTCTCGGGAGGCGCTGCAAGCGTGTTGACCCTCCTGCGGAGCCTCGCCGCGTCATCCGGCGAACACTTGGCGGGCGTGAAAGCCCTTCTGCAAATGAGCGGGGCGTAGAACATGGGCGGCAAAAGTTCGGCGATCTGGAGTGCGTCCAAAATCGTTGCGGTGACCAAGGCCAGCACGCCGCTTCCCGGCGGGACCTGTCGCGGCCTGTTGGTCGGCACGGCGGGAACGGCCAACGTGACCGACGCAGACGGCAACGCCAGCGATAGTGTGCCGCTCCAGGCCGGATACAACCCGCTACAGCTCACGCATGTTCGGACGGGCGGCACGGCGACCGACATTTGGGCGCTCTACTAGCCGCCGTCTCCTGACGGTCGTGGCGGCGGGCGGCGAACCACGTATTACGGCAGCCGCCATCCCCGCCCGCCCTTGACGTGAGAGGCAAGGGGGTATGAGCGCCCCCATCGCCACCCGTGCCTTGACCTTAGCGTCACTTAGCAGCCGTGAGGCCGTCTAATGCCTATGGGACTCGGCATAGGCCTTTCGCTCTCGCTCTCTAACGGGCCGCCCGCAGTGGCGACGCCTGCGCCGGTTCTGCAGAACGTCGCCATGCTGTACGGCGCTAAGACGCCGAACGCTTCCGGGACGGGGCAGGTTGACCTAGCGGCGGTGTTCCGCGCGGCCGGCTCCACGATCCCGAGCGGAACGCAGGAATGGGAGGTGTCGCTCGTCACCGGGACGGGAACACACTTCCGCTACAACAGTGGCACAAACCCGCTGACGGCGACCGGCTACACCGGGACTGGCAACACCGGCCGCACCCCCTATCGCAGCACCGCGGCGACCGATCCAAAGTATGAATGGGACTACCGTGTCCGGGTGGACGGCGGCGCGTGGTCGAACTGGGGCCGCCTGACCTACAACATGGTCAGCAGCGGGGTTTCCATCGGGAACAACTACAGCGGCGACAACTACGCTGGCGCGATCCTGGGGACCGCCGACGCGGCGCAGGCGTACACGAACGGCGTTCGCGTCCTCTACCTGATGACGGGGCTTTCGCGCCCCGACTTCCGCATGGGCGCCGGCTTCAACTTCTCGTCCGGGACCGGCTGGTCCACGTCCGACCGACTGAAGGTGATGTGGGCGAACAATCAGCTTCCGCCCACGCTTTCGGCGATCAGCTTTGGCGGCGGCAGCTCCGGGATTTGGGTTGACCTCGAATATGACGGCGTGACCGTCACGGGCGGCCGACTGGTCGGCTACAATGCGAACGTGTCCGGCAAGGTGCAGATCGCTGGAGACGACAACCGGGTTACGCGCATCAACGCTCTGATGACCGAGGCGGAGTTCACAACCGAGTTCATCAACTATGCGCAGGCTGCAGTCTATCTCTCGGGCAACCGGAACGAAATCGGCGTGGAGGGCGACTACTCGCAAGCCAACTACGCATCCCACGTCAGCAACGCGTTCTACGTCTCTGGTGGAACCGGAAACAAGGTTTGCAACAACGTCCTTGCGTACTTCCACGCCCGAGGCATCGCGCGAGAAATAAACACCAGCGGGACGATTGTCCGTTACAATCTGGTAGGCCCGGCCTGGCGGACGCGCTCGCCGACCGTGGATAAGGACATTCACCTAGACTCGATTTGGTCGCCCGACAACTCGGGCGGAGTCGTTGAGCAAAGCCCGACCATTGAGAACAACCTGATTTGGAACCTGACGGACGATACCGCGAATATCAGTAGCTGCCGCCTGATCGTGCTCGGCGCGACGGGCGCCAGCCTCGACATTGCGACCCCGACCGTTCGCGGCAACATCGTGATCGCGCCCTATACCTACGGCATCGAGCTTGGCCGCTGGTCGGGTTCGTGCAGGTTCACGCACAACACCCTAATCACGGCGATCAAGGGTGACTACAGCGTCGATATCAACAACATCATCCCGCTTGGCTCGGGCCAGCCTGACTATGGCAACGCGTCGATGCGCATCGTGTGCAAGCCGCTGACGCTCGTCGCGGCGGCGACGATGACGAGCGACAAGAACTATCTGTGGTCGCAGCGGGAGTATGGCGACGGAACCGGCGGCTATGCCAACGTCCTAGGCGTCACGACAGGGACAGACATTGCGAACAACCGCAGCAACTCGCCGACCGGCTTCCCTGGTGGCCTGAACCCACGCACGACACTTGAGGCCTCGGCCGGCTCAATCTGGACCATGCCGACCAAGGCGGCCGACATTACGGCCATGCTCAATTACGTGTGGGGCGTGCTGTATCGGACGGACGGCTACGGCGCGGTCAACTCCACCGGAACCGGATGGGCGACGCTGCCCTAGACGACTGCCCAGCCTACCGGGGGAAGGTGGGCAGAAGCCGGCCGCCTAGCCAAAGCGCCGGGCGGCCGGCAACCTTGCAGGCTTGCGTAGCTCCTCAATGGGGCGAGTGCCGGCTAGAACTTCCGAGCACCTGGCGTCTCCACGAATTTCTCGCACGCGCCGGAGAAGGTGACCCCTGCAAACTCTAGAGTGATCTCGCCGCTTTGCCGGTTGATCACCATGGACTTGCTTTGGCCGAGGAGCCCCTTCGTGCGCCCGACGATGAGGCCTTCAGTGACCTCCACTGCGCTCATGCTGTACCAGCCGCCGTTCTTCCCGCCCGGGAAAGTCGGCGGAAGCCTGAAAGATCCGCCGGTCTCGGTGAAGCGCACCAGAACGCGGCCAGATCCGCTGCGAGTGTGCTTCGTCTCGGTGTCGTCGTCGAATTTGCCGAGGGTGCCGTGGTCGTCGGTTACCTTCTCAGTCCATACTGCCGAGCCGTTGCAGGCGAGGTTCAGGTTCCGGACGTCGGGAGGCAGCAAGGGCTGTTCCGCAGCACGAGCCGGTGCAGCCGACGCCACCACAAGAAGGAGACTCATCAAGGGCTTCATAGCCATAGCCTTATGTACTTTGCATAGCGTCTGCTAGCTTGGCTGTATGGGGCCAACACTTCTGTTCGGTGTCGGGATGAGCGCCGTCTGGGGGTTCCTCCGGTATCGCTGGCCTGCGATCCCGAGGCCGTTGGCGGACGCGGGGCTTTCGATGGGGTTTGCCGCGATGACCCTCTCATTCATTCCCGGCGTGCGATGGTCAGTCATCTCGCTTGCCGTGGTCGGCGTTGGTTGCCTCGTCGGCGCGGCGTCGCTGCACCTTCATGGGAAGCCACAAGAACCGGAGGGAAAGTCAGCAACCGCTCATGCACGTTCCTCGTCGGTCACCCCGTCGCCTGCGCGCGCTGATGCTCCGATCCCGGATCGCGTAACGCCTTTCAGCAGGCGCTCCAACGCTGAGGTCTCCAACCGGCTCCGAGAGGTTGCAAATGGGCTTCGCAAGTTCGAGAGCGATCACCACGCGGAAGCAAAGAAACTAGCAGGCACTCCGGGGGCGAAGCCGGAAGAAATCCGCGCCCAGCTAGCGAACCTGGACCATGACGACACCATGAGGTTCCGAGACCTGTATCTGTACGACGCCCGCGACCTCGTTGATGAAGCATCGAAGCGGCTCCGGCGTCCGTTGCCTGCCGACCAATCTCCGAACCCGCTCTCTGCCCACGGTGCGCAAGCCTTTAGCGCGGGGCAGATGTACGGCAGCGGCCTAAGCGATCTCGCCGCGTATTTGGACGCGCTCGCTGCCGACCTTCGGAAGTGAACTAGTCCGGCTCGCGCTCAGGCGGCGCGGGCCGTTCCTTTGGCGCGATCTTCCTCACCGCCTCTTCGAACCGCGCTTCGTCTTCGTCGCACTCCAACTCGTGTCGCCACCCTTCAGTTCGCTCACGCCGCTCCCCCACAGTCACGCCCGTTGTAGAATGTCGCTTTTCGGGGAGATGCACCACGACCCACGGGGGCTTGGTTTTCGTTCGGCGATCACCCGGCCTCGTCGCCAACTATCGAAAGACCGCTCGCCGCCCATCTCCTACGTTCGGAAGGTCTGGACCTTGCCGTCAGCCTACGCCGCCACCGGCTCCGGCGGATCGGCCACTAGCGCGCCGCCCGGCGGCCCCATTAGCAGCGGCCGATAGTCGGCCGAGGTATCCAGCCAGGTCTGGGCGCCGTCGCGGTCCAGGAACACCGGCTGGCGGTTGTGGAAGGCGAACATGTCGTCGCCCTCGGCCGTCGCCTGCATCACCATCGTGTAGCTGAGGGTTTCCTCGCCTTCCCACTTGTGGCGGCTCCAGAGGCCGGCCAGGAACAGCGTTCCGCCGCCGGCGCGGGTGATGAGGTGCTTGGTCTTCGAGCCCTTCGGGCCGGTCCATTCGCAGATCGCCGTGACAGGGATGATCGCCCGGCGCGACTTCACGGCGTCGCGGAAGCTGGCCTTCTCATGCATGTCCTCGGAGCGGGCGTTGTTCGTCGCCGACTTCCACGCCTTGGGCTCGCCCTTATGGAAGAACGGCACGAGGCCCCAACGCCCGACGACAGGCTCCAGCGCGCCGCCCGGGTCGGCCAGGTCCATCGGCCGAGCGAACATGCCCTGATAGCCGGGATAGACCGTCTTCGCCCAAGGGGTGTTCGACAGCTCGCCGGCAGGCGTCGCCAGGTGCAGGCCAAGAAAGCGCTGGAACTCTTCGACCAAGTCGATGAGGTTCGGGTCCAGGGTGTAGAGGTTGCACATGGACGCACCGTGGGGCGCAATGCGACCGTCCGTCGAGTCAAATCCAGGCGCGGGGACGGACCGTCTGGTCTGAAGGCCATGACGACACGTTGAGCTGGACTTGAGGGGGATCCATGGGGGGAAGGCGGAGTAAGAGGCGTCGGCGAGCGGCCCCTCGCCGCGCGACGCAGCCGCCCACGGACGTCGCGCCGCTGCCAAGGGTTGCCCGTTGGCGGCGCTATTGGAAGCTGGGCGCTGGCGGTGCGACCGCGATCGGAACCGTCGCCGCCGTGGTCCAGGTCGTCAGCCCGCCGTTCGAAGGTCCGAAGATCACGCCGAGCGGAGCCCAGGTTCTCAGGCCAGACGACGTTGGCTTCACCGTGACAAACCAGTCGAAGTGGCTTCCGATCACCCTCCGTCGACATGAGTGCCTGATTATCAAGGGGGAGGGCGAGCGCGGCTTCGTGGTCGCGGATCTGTCGCTTAACGAGGTCGATGTCCCTGGGCGGCCAATCATCATCCGGCCGGACACATCCATCCAGATTCGCTGCCCCGGCGGCGCGCTTACGACTGAGTTCAAGTTGCGGGCGATCCGGGTCCGCTTCACCCTCGTCTACGACATGCTGTTTCTACGCAGGCGGACAGTATCGGAAACCTATTCGTGGTCGTCCGCGTCCGGCGCTTGGAGCACTGGGCCAAGCGTCAACTAACAGTCAGGTGATTTGCCTATCGCCGTGGCGAGGGGAGCGGCTTCGGGCCGGTGCGTCGAGACCGCCGCCAGACCTCTGCCTCCCGCTCGTTCATCGGCCACCAGAGGAGCGTCCGTCCTTTCCATTCCCCGAGGATCTGCCCGGTGGAGCGGCTTTCAAGGCCAGGCGCGCACGCCCCGACGCGATAGGGCACGTCGAGGTCCGCGAGCGCGGCCGGCTGATCTAGCCCTTCGCAACTCTCGGCCATGAGCTGGATCCGCTTCACGTCGCGTTTGGTGAAGCCAAAGGACTTGAGGAACTGGCGCCGCACCTCGTCGGCGAGCAGCCCTGACAGGAGCGGGCGATATGGCGTCGACGGTCCCGGCGAAGCCATGTAGTGCGCCGGCCCGCCGCAGCTCGGACACTCCGGGCGCCGGTCCCAGAGCATGAAGTCCTCGCCGTGCTTCTCGATCAGTTCCGGCACGCGCAGATGGGCCCAGCGTCGGCAGTCGGGTGTCGAGGTGCAGGCCAGGGCGACGCGTGTCCCATGGGTGCGCATCTGGCCGAGCGTTCCCTGCCACGCCATCGGCCGCTGATTGGTCGTTCGCGCCCCCATGGCTCACGCCTCGCGCGGATCGCTGGGAAAGGGGACGACTTCGGAAGGCGGCCTGCGAAGGAGGGCAAAGAGCCTGGAGCCCGGCCCAAGGCGTCCAAGGAAGGGCGCTGCTCGAACCCTCGGCGGCACATTGTCATTGGCTGCGCGCATGTCGAACAAACAGCGAACATTGATGAGTGAGTCAAGCGCCCAGGGTAGGTCTACGCCCTTCTGCAAACCGTGCCGCGCGCTAATCTCTGGCCGTCCAGGAGGCTTCATGAAGGTGCGCGAGCTGATCGAGAGGCTGTCCCGCCTCGACCCCGATCTGACGGTGGTCATGCCTCTCGAAGATAGCGGCGTCTATTGCCCGATCCAGCGCGTCGGCGTCGATACAGCGGTGGTCATCGACGGCGAAATGTCGGTCAGCTACCCCCATGAGGAGGGCGCGTTCGAGGTTGTTCGCCTCTTTGATGCCGACTTGGATGGCGTGAGGAGCGTTCGCCCTTAGGAGCGCGAGGTAGCGGCGTCTCCTGCGTCCTCCCCCTTCACGCCTGGCGCCACATCGTCCGCTAGCCAAGGGGCTTCCGGGTCCTGACGCCGGGACCTTCCCCGTTCTCGGGGATGAACACCGCGCCAGCCGCCTCCAAGGCCTTGATGATCTTTTCAACCGTCGCCGCATTGGCGGAGACCGGACCTTTGATGCCTTCCAAGCGCTTGATGGTCTCTAGTGAGACCCCAGCCGCCTCCGCAACGTCGCGTTGCTCGATGCGAAGTAGGGCGCGGGCCGCCCGAAGCTGTTCCCCGGTAGGGATCATGAAAATTACCCTCTAGATGCAAAAACATACGCGCCAGGTGTTGACGTTAACCAAATGGGCTGTATCTTACCCCTCAAGGGTAATTCATAGCACCTAGAGACGCAATGACTACGGACCGACGCACCTTCCTAGCCGAGCTGATGCGGAAGGCGCACTTCATCTACCGAAACCGGGAAATGCCCGGTTGCCGCGTTGTGAACTTCGGCGACGCGCTCCGGGCCGCTTGGTCATGGTTCAAGCGCGCGACGCGCCCGCCCGTCGTGGTCACCCGAACGATCGAACTACGCTCGATGATCGGCAGCCCGATCCGTCGCAGCCTGACCGGCCCCTATGCCAGCGACCGCGCACGCTCGGCAGGCTACGTCACTTCCATGATGGGGCGTTGAGATGAGCGAGGCCTTTACCCTGGCCGCCCCGGAGCATCGCGCGATGAGCCTGCTTCTCAATGTCTTGGTTCATGGGGAAAAGCCGAAACGCACGCGCGCGCAGCTCGCGAGGGCCGGCGAAATTCTCGCGCTTATCAAAGGACGCGAGTATCCCGATAACGTGGTTCCGCTTCGTCCGGTCGCGGCGGATCTCGCGGCGCAACAGGAAGCCGCCGCCGAGGCGTTGCGGGTCGTGCGGGCGTGTCTCGCCGAAATGAAAAGAGGGAAGCGCAATGAGCGGCAATCGACGCTCCGACCTGCCGCCAGTCTGGGACGACCTCATGCGCCGCGTCACCCTCTCGCACCTCCACGACGCCAACGAAGCCCGCCGGGCCGTGGAGGAGGCCATGCGGGCCCGACTAGATGCGTATGAACTGGCCGCCATAGGGCAGGGGACTGCGACGCGACCCGCGCCGCTCTCACTCTACTTCCGCGCTTCGCCGTCAGGTCCATTCGTCATCGTGCAAGCCGGAGGAATCTGCCAAAGAAGCGGCTAGCTCACCTTGTGGAGCAACGTTGGTTTTCCACATCAGCGGCGCGATACTCCACAGGTTTTCCGCGGCAGGCCACTCGTGCGCTCCTGGGCCTGGAGTCAGGGTTGCGCGCCTAGGGAGACGCAGATGCAGCTCACCCGGTCCATGCGTGCTAGCCTGAATGGCACCGCCGCCCTTCGCGCGAAGATGCTGCGCACGGGCAAGACGCCGGCCGGGAAGTGGCTTTGGAGCGAAGAGGAGATCAATCTCCTGCGAGCGCTCCATCCCGACTATCGCGCTCTTGAAGGCGCGTTACCCCGTCGGACACTCAAGGCGATGCAGCAGAAGGCGGCAAAGCTAGGGATCGCGCGCAGAGTCATCGTCTGGCGGGGCAACGAGGTCGCCCGCCTGCGTCGCCCTTACGTGAACGGCGCCCCGGTGCCCGACATTGGGGCCGCGCTATCTGGCAAGACCGCGCCGCAAGTTTACGCCAAGGCGGCCCGTAAGCAGTATCGCCGTCCAAGGCGTCGACCAAAGCGCGTAGAGTGGCCGCTCGTCGATAGCGTCCGACAGCGCGCTTTCGAGATGAACATTCCGCTCTGCGAATTGGACCGCGAGACGGGAGGCGGGCGCTATTTCTCCAGACCGACGCGACTTGACCTTGATCGCATTGAACTAGCGCTCCCGATCCTGGGAGGGGCGTTTAAGCTCCGCTGGTCGGCGTGAGGCGCAACCCCAGAACGTGGTGGCGCAAGCCTCGCACTCCCAGGTCTGGAGCCTGGCCGCGCTGGTCAACTGACGAGCTAGAGGTGGTGCGGAAGCATTACCCTGACTACGAAACTATCGTCCGACTTCTGCCCAACCGGACAAGGAAAGCAATCCTACGTCGCGCCGATCTCCTCGGCATCACGCTGAACCGCAGCACATGGCGTGCGCGCGAGGTCAGTCGCCTCATCCAGCTCCGCCAGCAAGGTCTCACGGTGACGCAATTGCTGGAACTGTTCCCCGGCCGAACACGAGGACAGTTGGAGGACCAACTCCGGGAAAACCAAGTCTTCCTGACTAGGCGACCTATGCCGGTTGCAGATCCACTTCGACACGCAATCCGGCAACGCGCCTTCGAACGTGGCGTGGCGGTAGCCGAGGTCGGCCGCCGCGCGGGAGCCAAGACCCACTTTTGCGCCACTAAGGAATTGGCGGCAGATATTCAGGCCGTCGCCAAAGCCGCAGAGTTTCTCGGCGGCGAGCTTTGCATCGAATGGGAGCCGTTGCTCTAGGGCGCGCAGAAGTCTGATCGCGCCCGTCACTAGGGGCTCGGAGATCATTGACTCCAGCGAGATATGGGGCGCCGTTAGAGGCGCAACCATCTGAGGGAGGCGGATTTGCGGAAAGCCATGGTGATCGCGGCGGTGGCTGTCAGCATGAGCGCAAGCGGCGCCAGCGCAGACGTCGTGGACTTCGAGGATCTGCCGGCCGACGCCAGCGTGTCCGCGTTTGTCGATGGAGGCCTGGGGTTCTCGAACAATTTTGGGACGCCGTTGATCGCAGAGAGCGGCGGGAACCACTTCCTAGTGTCGAGCCACAGCTACGTTGAGCCTGGCACCTTTTGTTGTCAGTGGTCGCCCTCCACGCTGGACATTCGCGCGGCCAATGAGGCGTCCGTGGGCGCAACTTTCTACGCCATGATTATCGCTATCGGTAACCCAACGGACACGCGCACCTTCAAACTTACCAGCGAATGGCAGACGGTGGATATCTCGACTGCGTTTCCGATCTACTCTGTGGCCTTCTTCACGGACACCTACAACACCCCCAATGGCGCCGCCTTCATGCTCGACAACCTAGCCTACACGGCAGAGACGTCGGGGCTCGTGCCTGAGCCCTCGACGTGGGCCCTCATGTTGGTCGGTTTCGGTGGGATCGGAGCCGGGCTGCGCCGGCGCCGGACTGCGGCAGGCTAAACCCGGAGAAGCGTCAGCTCGAAAAGGCGCGTCCTACTGGATCGCCAGGTCGTAGAGCTTTCCGTCCACGCTGGAGCGGCAGACCCCGATGCCAGTTGCCGACATCTCATTGTAGGTGAACTGGCAAGCGAGTGACGCGCCCCCGGCTTCGGTGAGATACGCTCGTCCGTTTCCATTCGCGCTGAGGCCAACGAAGCTGCCGGACGCTACCGTCCCGCCTGAGAACGCGGTGCCGATGCCAACGCCGCCGCCGGTCGATTGTAGCGTCCAATCTCCGACGTAGTGCTTTCCAGCTAGATCTACAGTCATCTTGCCCGAATAGCCCATGCTCGTCGGGGCAGATCCGCGCCCAACGGGGCCCACCCCGTCCTGAGGCGTCAATAGCAATCCGTGGCTGCATCCGGCCACCAGAAGCCCCACCAATGCGACCGCCTTCCGCTTCATCGCGGCCTCCTACTCGCCACACATGCAAGAGGGGCTGAGACTGCCATCGCAGCACTTCTGCTTCGGCCCGGCACAACCGCAAACGCCCCCGTGGTGAGAGCAGCAACCACGGCGATCCCCGGCGCCCGCGCCGCATCGAGCGGGAGAAGACGCACCAATAGTTAGTGCCGCGAGGCAAAGCAGGCCAATCCTGAGCGCAGTTGACATCTACAGCCTCCGAACCGAACAAGCTCAACCGTTAGACAAGTTTTCATGGCCCGCAAGCGGGAGGCGCAGATGAGGACGTGGCGGTGGCTCCTTTTGGTGGCTTGCATTTGCGCGCCAGCGTTTGGGTCGGCAGCTCGTGCCGAGCCCCCAACCTGGCTGAGTGACAGGGACTTGGCGGGCTGGGACCTTAAGGGCTGGAACGACACGAGCGCCTACTTAACTCGGTCTGCCATTCAGCCGACGAGCGGTTACCGCCGCATCTGGGTTAGGCACGAGAACGCAGCGCCCGAAGACTGGGGAGTGTTCGGAGACAATGGCCGGCCATTGCATGTCGCCAGCTTGATCTCTCTCGTCGAGGTCGATTGCGCCCAGGCGCGTTCTAGGAGGCTCCAGGTGATCTATTATTCGGACGCTTCCCTTATGGGGCAAAGCACGACGCGAGTGACGGCGGACGGAAGATGGTCATACGCCGCTCCAGGAACGTTCGGTGAGGGTGAGGTCCAAGAAGCGTGTCGAAATGTCTCGCCTCGCGCGCCTGCCAAGAAGTAGGTGGCGCGGGGTTGGCATGGGCGGCCCAATCTGCCATCCCGACCAAGCGATTTCACGCAGTTTGCGACCTATCTGTGACCTGAATGGCACAGCGAGCTCAATGGCGTGGAGCGTGGTCGGTCTTAAGTGCTTCTAATGTAGAGGCAATTCGACTAACGGACAGGTGGCCGAGTGGTTTAAGGCAGCGGTCTTGAAAACCGCCGTGGGTTCGCGCCCACCGTGGGTTCGAATCCCACCCTGTCCGCCATCTGTCCGCGGCGTGGGCAATCTCCGGTTAACCCTGTCGCAAGCTTCCCCGCCGACGATTCCGGATGAGTCGGAGGCGGATATGACGGAATTCCTGAAGGTCGGGCGCGTCGCCCGGATCGCGCTGATCCTGGCGGCAGGCGCCTCGGTCACCGCTTGCGTGACGCCCCGCTACCCGAGCCGCGCGGACGGCCTGGGCAAGGCGCCGCCTGCGGGCCAGGGCGAGTATAAGGTCGGCAAGCCCTATCAAGTCGGGGGCATTTGGTATGTGCCCCGCGAGCAGCCGAACTACGACGAGCGCGGGATCGCCTCGTGGTACGGCGACCAGTTCCACCAGAAGGCGACGGCCAACGGGGAGACGTTCGACATGAACGCCGTCACCGCCGCCCATACGACACTGCCGCTGCCGTCGATGGTCGAGGTGACCAATCTCGACAACGGCAAGAAGCTGGTGGTTCGCGTGAACGACCGCGGGCCGTTCGTGGACAACCGCATCATCGACCTCTCGCGCGAGGCGGCGCGCCAGCTCGGCTACGACCGCGCGGGCCTGGCCAATGTCCGCGTGCGCTATGTGGGGCCGGCGCCGCTGCTCGGTCCCGGGGATGGCCTGCGCTACGCCCAGGCCAAGCCGCTGTCGACCCGGTTGCCGCCGGCCCTCGCGCCGTTGGCGGCGGGCGGCGCGGCGGCGACCTCGTCGTCGGACGACGCCATGACCTTCGCTGCCGGATCGCCCCCGCCGCGCGCCATGAGCGCCGTGGCCCGCCCGGCCGACGACGTCACCGTCTCGTCGCTGCCGCCGATCACCGGCTCGGCGATCTCGAACGCGCCCATCGCCGGGCAGGGACCCGTGATGGTCGCTTCCGCGCCGGTTGCGTCCCTGGCGGGCCTGCGGATCCAGGCCGGCGCCTTCTCCAGCCAGGCCAACGCCCAGCGCGCGGTCGCCCAGCTCTCGTCGGCGGGCACGGCGTCGATCGAGCCGCTGCAGCGGGACGGCCTGACCCTCTACCGCGTGGTGCTGCCCGCGCCGCAGGACGAGGCCGCGGCCTACGCCCTGCGCGATCGGGTGGCCGAGATCGGCTTCGCCGAGGCCCGCGTGGTGCGCAGCTTCTAGACATCCGCGGCGAACGCGCCAATTTGGCCGCGTGGCACGCGGTCGGTTCATCACGTTCGAAGGCGGCGAGGGCGCCGGGAAATCCACCCAGGTGCAGCGCCTCGCCGCGCGCCTCAGGGGGCAAGGCCGGGAGGTCGTGACGACCCGCGAGCCTGGCGGCTCACCGGGCGCCGAGAGCATTCGCGACATCGTCCTGCGCGGCGACGCCGACCGCTGGAGTCCGACGACCGAAACGCTGCTGATGTATGCGGCCCGGCGCGACCACGTCGAACGGGTGATCCGCCCGGCGCTGGAGCGTGGCGCCTGGGTGGTGTGCGATCGCTTCGCCGACTCCACGCGGGCCTACCAGGGCGCGGCCGGGGGCGTGGATCCGCGGTTCATCACCGCGCTGGAGACCTACATCCTCGAAGAGACGCGGCCGGACCTGACCCTCGTCTTCGACCTGCCCGCCGAGGTCGGCCTGGAACGGGCCCATGCCCGCGCGGGGGCGGAGATGCGGTTCGAGTCCAAGGGCATGGCCTTCCACGAGCGCCTGCGCGCCGGTTTCCAGGCTATCGCCGCCGGCGAACCCGAGCGCTGCGCCGTGATCGACGCGACGGCGACCATGGATGGCGTCGAGGCCGCCGTCTGGGCCGCGGTCCAGGCCAGGCTGGCGGTCCATGGCTGACCTCGAAGTCCCGCATCCCCGCGACGTCCACCAGCTCCAGGGCCAGGAGGCGGCGGAGGAAGCGTTCGAGGCGGCCCGCGCCCGCGGGCGCCTGCACCATGCCTGGCTGCTGACCGGCCCCGAGGGCGTCGGCAAGGCCACCTTCGCCTATCGCGCCGCCCGCCGGCTGCTGGGCGCCGCGCCCGACAGCTACAACGGCGTGCTGGGCGCCGACGTGGAGCATCCCGTCAGCCGCCAGGTGAGCGCGCGTAGCCATCCCGACCTGATGGTGCTGGAGCGCGAAGGGCCGGACGGCAAG
>NZ_JANINU010000083.1 GCF_024508875.1 Phenylobacterium sp. | reverse complement strand
GCGGTCTACCTGAAGACCCACGGCTACCACTGGAACGTCCGCGGCCCGAACTTCGGCTCGCTGCACGCCCTGTTCATGACGCAGTACACCGAGATGTGGGCGTCGATCGACCTGATCGCCGAGCGGATCCGGGCGCTGGGCGAGTACGCGCCCCAGGGCTACGGCGCCTTCGCCGACCTGTCGCACATCAAGGATGGCGACCCGAAGAAATCCGCCGACGAGATGCTGAAGGAGCTGGTCGCCGACCACGCCACCCTCGTGGCCACGGCCAAGGCCGCCCGCGAGGGCGCCGACGACGTCACCGCTTCACTGATCGACGCGCGTGTCGAGGCGCACGAGAAGCATGCGTGGATGCTGCGGGTCTCGATCGGTTAGGGCATTTCCCTCCCCGTCATCGGGAGGGAGAGCGCTACAATCCGAAAGGCCAGGTCTCGTCTTCGCCGACGCCGACGGTCTGCGCGCCCAGTGGGGTGACCGCGGTGGTCTCATCGAACCAGACCCAAGCGTCGTACTGCTCGGAGAGCCGGCATTCGACGTAGTGGCTCCAGCGCTCGGTCTCCGGGCGGTAGATGACGCCGATGAAGCGCTGCAGGCGCGGGTCGGTCAGGGCGCGGCGCACGGAACTGTTCGCACCGGGGCGAAGGTCCAGCAGGAAGCGGTCCAGGCCAGCGTTGTGCGATTGGCGCTCCAGGCTTTCCGGCAGCGAGGGGCGCACCGCCTTGACCTCCATCGGCCCGTCCCAGTCGCTGGCGCAGGCCACGGCGCCCGTGTGCGTCCCGAGGCCGATCAGGCGCGCCTGTTCGCCCCAGTGCTGGCGGCAGAGCTGGCCCAGGTTCAGTTCGTCGCGCACCGGGCCCATCTCGGTCGCGCGGGCGTCGCCGACGTGGGAATTGTGCGCCCAGACCACCGCGCGGGCGTGCCGCCCCCTCGCCTCCATCAGCGCCTTGAGCGTCTCGAACATGTGCGTGTCGCGCAGGTTCCAGGCCTCGGCGCCGCCGTAGTACATGGCCCGGTAATAGGCCTCGGCGTCCTTCACGAGGCGCGCGCTCTGGGCCGCGTCCATCAGGGCGTCGTCGCCATCGCCGCGCGGCCGCTCGCGCACCTGCCGCGCCAGCATGTCGGCCAGCATCGACGTCACCGGCCCCTCGCAGCCGGCGTAGCGGCCCGACACCGCCATGCGGCCATAGGCCTGCGGCTCCTGGGCCCAGGGCGTGAGGCAGCCGTAGCGCTCGCGAGCGACGCCGGCGGCCGTCGGATCCACACGGTCGAGATAATCGATCACCGCCCGCATGGAGCCGGCGAGATTGTAGAGATCGAGGCCGTAGACGCCGGTCCGGTCGCTGCGCGAACGCGAAGCGTTGTGGCCCGAGAGCCAGGCCAGGAAGGAGTCGAACTCGCGGTTCTTCCACATCCACGAGGGGAAGCGCGCGAAGGCCTTGCCCGCCGTGGCTTTTCCGCCACGCACCCGCGCGTCCAGCACGCGGGCGTCGGGCCAGTCGGCCTCCAGCGCCACGATGTTGAAGCCGCGCTTTTCGACCAGCCAGCGGGTGATCGCCGCCCGCGCCCGGTAGAACTCGGACGCCCCGTGGCTGGACTCGCCCAACAGCACCACCCGCGCGTCGCCGAAGCGGTCGAACATCCGCCCGAACGCCGGGTCGTCGAAGTCGGGCAACCGCTCGGCCGCCGCGGCGATCTGGCCAGCGGGACCGCGGGGTAGCGGGCGAGGCTCCTCGACGTGCGGAAGAATGTCGGGCATGGCCAGCTCCCCAGGGACGCTACGCAACGACGGACCATCGGTCCGGTTCCCGGCGGAAGGCGGTCAGGAGAGTGGCGAAATGGCGACCGTTGAACTTCGCAAGGTCGAGACCGTCTACCAGGGCTACGTGACGCTGCTGCAGGCGACGCTCTCCGGCCCCGACGGGCAAGCGTTCAACCGCGAGATCGCGCACCATGGCCGGGCCGCCTGCGTGCTGCCCTACGATCCGGAACGCCGGACCGCCCTGCTGGTCAACCTGCCCCGGGCGCCGGTGATCTGGGCCGGCGGGCCGCCCGAGTTGCTGGAAGCGCCGGCGGGCCGGGTCGAGGACGAGGACCCGGAGGAGACTGCGATCCGCGAGGCGCTGGAGGAGTGCGGCGTGCGCCTGGGGCGGCTGGAGGCGGTGGGCTCGCCCTTCGCCTCGCCCGGCGTGTCGAGCGAACGCGTCGACCTGTTCCTGGCCGCCTATACGGCGGCCGACCGCATCGCGGCCGGCGGAGGCGTGGCCGACGAGCACGAGCACATCGCGGTGGAGGAAGTCCCGCTGTCGCTCCTCTGGACGTGGGTCGAGCAGCGGAAGGTCGAGGACCTGAAGTCGCTGGCGCTCATCCTGGCGCTGCGGGTGCGCCGCCCGGAGCTGTTCTGATCAAGGGTCCTGCAGCCAGGCCGGGATGTCGCGGCGGGCGTGAAGCACGCGCCAGACGTCGATGACGTCTTCGCGCTCCAGGTAGAAGACCAGGAACGGAAACCGGGCCAGGCCGCGACTTCTCAGTCCCGGCAGGTCCAATTCGTGAGCGTACCGCGGCGAGCCGGCGCCCGGAGGGACAGCCATGGCTTGAAGAGCAGCCTCGAGCGCCGCGACGAACCGCAGCGCTACCTTCTCTCCCGCCGTCGTCAGATAGTCGTCGAGGTGCGCATCGACGTCGCGCCTTGCGGCGTCGCGCAGGATAACCGGCTTGTTGGCCATCAGCCCTCGGCGCGACCCGTGACGCGCGCCCTCAGCTTGGCGAAATAGGATGCGTCCGCCGCCTCCCTGGGCTCGGAGCCCACGCCTTCGAGAAGCAGGCCGCGCAACTTCTGTCGGTCCTGATCGCGGCGGATCAGCTCGCGCACATACTCGCTGCTGGTGCCGTAACCGCGACCCTCGACCTGTTCATCGACAAACGCCTTGAGCGAAGCCGGCAGGGAAATGTTCATCGTGGCCATGGGCAGCCGCTAAACACATGGCAAAATTTGGCAAGATCATCAGCCGCAAGGCAGCTTGGCAGCAGCCACCCCATCCGAGTGCTAAGATTTTGGATTCATAGAGCTTTCATCCAGAATCAGTTTTCCTGTCGTCGAGCGCGGCCAGGGACGTCGCCGACCGCGCGAGGGCTTTGACGCGAGGTCGCTTGATGAAGGTTTCGCCCGAGTTCCGGAAGCAACTGGAAGGCTACAGCCTCACCACCGCCGAGATCCTCTACCGCATGCCGGACCACCCCAGCCTGCTGCAGAGCTACGTCTGGCAGGACTACGACATCTTCCCGGAGTTCCCGACGCTGAAGAAGTTCCTCGACTTCTGGACGCGCACGCTGGACGGGCCGCTGTTCAAGGTGACCGTCGGGCACTGCAAGCTGATCAGGCCGGCCGAACTGAAGGCCATCGGGGCCGAGTTCCGACTGCAATAGCCGAAGGCCTCGACAGGCGCCGAATCCGCGTGGACTGATGGCGGCGTGCCGAAGCCGCTCGCCGCCGCCTTCCTCGCCCTGCTCGCCCTTGCGGCCTGCAGCAACGCCCCGCAGCGCGCGGCCTGCCCTGCGGGCCAGGTCTGCCTGGAATACGGCAACAACACCGAGCCGCAGACGCTCGATCCGGCCAAGGCGAATCTGATCGACGAGTCCTCGATCATCAGCGACCTGATGATGGGGCTCACCACCGACGCGCCGGACGCCAAGCCGATCCCCGGGGCGGCCGAAAGCTGGACGGTGAGCCCTGACGGCCTGACCTGGACGTTCCGCCTGCGTGACGCGAAATGGTCGGACGGCGTGCCCGTGACCGCCGACGACTTCGTCTATGGCCTGCGGCGGACGCTCGATCCGAAGACGGCCTCGATCTACAGCTACCTGCTCTATGTGATCAAAGGCGGCCAGGCGGTGAACGAGGGCAAGGCGCCGCTCGCGAGCCTGGGCGTGCGGGCGCTGGATCCGCGAACCTTGCAGATGACGCTGGAGCACCCGGCGCCCTACCTGCCCGAAGTCCTGAAGCACCAGTCGTTCTATCCCGTGCCGAAGCACGTCGTGGAACGGTACGGCGACGGTTGGGTCCAGCCGGGCCGCTACGTCTCGAACGGGCCGTTCAAGCTGCTGTCCTGGCGACTGGGCGACCGGATCACCGTGGTGAAGAACCCGTTGTTCTGGGACGCGGGCAAGGTCTGCCTGGACCGCGTGAACTACTATCCGACGCCCGACGTGGTCAGCGCCGAGCGGCGGGTGGCGCGCGGCGAACTCGACCTCAACACCCGCTTCCAGTCCAACCGCTACGAGCGGCTGCAGAAGACCATGCCGGGCGTCGCGCGCACCGACGTCTCGCTGGCCACGGCCTACATGTCGTTCAACGCCGCCGTGCCGGCCTTCCGCGACATCCGCGTCCGGCGCGCGCTGTCGATGACCATCGACCGCGACTTCATGACCGCCAAGCTGCTGCGCGCGGGCCAGCAGCCGGCCTATGCGTTCGTTCCCGGCATCACCGCCAACTACGTCAAGGACGGCCCGAAGCTGGCCTGGACGGCGCTGCCGTTCGCGCAGCGGCAGGCCGAGGCCAGGCGCCTGCTCGCGGCGGCGGGCTACACGAAGACGCGGCCGTTGAAAGTGACCATCACCACCCCGAACAACACCGACACCCTCCTGCTGATGGAGGCCGTGCAGGCCGACTGGCGGGCGATCGGGGTCGACGCGCGCATCGAGCAGAACGAGGGCGGCGTCGCCTTCGCCGCCTACCGCAACCGCGCCTTCGAGATCGGCAACATGAGCTGGTACGGCGACTTCAACGACCCGGTGACGTTCCTGGGCCTCTTCAAGTCCGACACCGGCGCGCAGAACTATGGGGACTACAGGAACCCCGCCTACGACGCCTTGCTGGCCGCCGCGGACCAGGAGCCGGACGCCGCACGCCGC
The DNA here is from genome assembly GCF_024508875.1 of Phenylobacterium sp. Taxonomy (GTDB): domain Bacteria; phylum Pseudomonadota; class Alphaproteobacteria; order Caulobacterales; family Caulobacteraceae; genus Phenylobacterium. Next base: position 3,720 of record NZ_JANINU010000083.1, on the reverse strand, counting down.
GCGCAGATTCTGGCGCGGGCGGAGAGGATGCTGCTGGACGACGAAGGCGTCGCGCCGATGTTCTTCGTCGTGAACCGCAGCCTGGTCAGCCCGCGGGTGACAGGCTGGGCCCACAACGCGCCGAACTTCCACCGCACGCGGTGGATGTGCCTGCGGAAGTGATCGCGTCCTCTCCCACTGCGTGGGACAGGAGCGTCAGCGGTATTCGTAGTGGCAGCGCTTCTTCTTCGCGTTGCTCTTGGCGATCTGGTGGCCCGCGACCGCGCCGACGCCGGCGCCGATGAGGGTGCCTTCGGTCTTAGCGCCGTGCCCGGCGACCACATTGCCCAGCACGCCGCCCGAGACGGCGCCGATGACGGTCCCCTTGTTGGCGCTCTTCTTCACGCTCTTGCAGACGAGCACCCGCTTCGCCTCGGCCGCCGTGGGAACGGTGACCAGGGCGGTCCCCGCAGTGGCGAACACGATCGCGGCGATCAGCCGATTGCGCATGGCTTGGTCCTTTCGAGGTTCGACACGCGGTCCCCTAAACACCCCAAGGCAGCGCTAGGTTTCCGGCGACCTTATGGCATGGTCCGGCGTTCGGCGGATTCGGGGAAGCGCGGTGCAGGCAAAGTCGCTGGGAGGGGGCGGGGCGGGCCTCGTCGTCTTCATTTGCTTCCTGATCGCCGCGATCGAGGGCTACGACATCCAGGCCTTCGGCGTGGCCGCGCCCAGGATGGTCCCCGAACTCGGGCTCGACCCGGGCCAGCAGGGGTGGGCCGGCAGCGCGGCGATGGTAGGGCTGGTGCTGGGCGCCCTCGTCGGCGGCTGGCTGGCCGACCGCCACGGCCGCAAGCCTGTGCTGCTGGGTTCGGTGGCGGCGTTCGGCGTCTTCTCGCTGCTGACGGCGATGGCCCACTCGTACGAGGCGCTGCTATGGGCCCGCTTCGCGACGGGCCTGGGCTTCGGGGGCGCAATGCCGAACCTGATCGCGGTGGCCGTCGAGATCAGCAAGCCCGAGCGACGGGCGGCGACCGTCTCGGCCATGTTCTGCGGCATGCCGGCGGGCGGGGCGATCTCGGCCCTGATCGCGCGGCTGATGGGCGACGGGCTGGAATGGCGCGCGATCTTCGTGGCCGGCGGCTTGGCGCCGCTAGCGTTGCTGCCCGTGATCGTCTTCCTGCTGCCCGAGACGCGGCCCGCGCACGATCCGGCCGCCGACCGCAACCTGGCGCGCGGCCTGTTCGCCGAGGGCCGGGCCGCCGCCACCGTGCTGATCTGGGCCGCGTTCATGCTGACCCTGGTGGTGCTGTACCTGGGCCTGAACTGGCTGCCGACCCTGGTGGTGGACAAGGGTCACCCGCCGTCCGAGGGGTTCATGGCGGCGATGGTGTTCAACGTCGCCGGCGCGGCGGGGTCGATCCTGGTGGGCGCCATAGCGGACCGACTGGGTTGGCGCGGACCGCTGGCGGCCGTCTACCTGGCTCTGGCCGCGGCGATGGCAGGCTTGGCGGTGTCGGATGCGCCGGCGGCGATCCTCGCGCTGTCGGGCGCGGTGGGCTTCCTGGTGATGGGCGCCCAGTTCTCGCTCTATGCCGTCGCCCCGATGCTCTACCCCGTCCACCTGCGCGGCGCCGGAGCCGGCACTGCCATCGCCGTGGGCCGGCTTGGCTCCATCGCCGGGCCGCTGATCGGCGGCGAGTTGCGCAATGCCGGCGCGACGCCGGGCGAGGTCTTCCTGTCCATGGCGCCGGTCGCGCTGGCCGCGGCCGTCATCCTCGTGGCGCTGGGCCGAACGGCAAAACCTCAGGATGGATGATAATGCGAATGACTCGCATGATCGGGTGATCTATAGGGCGTCCCTCGACACCTGAGGGGGCCTATGCGTACTGCGACTTCCACCATCGCCTTGACCCTCGGCGCGGCCCTGACCGCGTGGCCCGCCCTCGCCGGAGAGGCCGACGCGGGACCGGAAGTCGGCGAGGTCGTCGTCACCGCCGCGCGCACCATCCTGCCCGCCAACGCCATCCCGCTGACCGTCGACGTGATCGACAAATCGGCCCTGGACCAGCAGGTGAAGATCTCGGGCTCGGTGGTCGACGCCGTGGCGGCGCTGACGCCGTCGTTCTCGCCCACTCGCCAGAAGCTGTCGGGCGCCGGCGAGACCCTGCGCGGCCGCTCGCCGCTGTACGCCATCAACGGCATCCCGCAGTCGACCCCCCTGCGCGACGGCTCGCGCGACGGCTTCACCATCGATCCGTTCTTCGTGGACCGCGTCGAGGTGATCTTCGGCTCCAACGCCCTGCAGGGCATCGGCGGCACGGGCGGCATCGTCAACCAGGTGACCGTCGGCGCGCCTACGGCCGACGGCTTCAGCGGCCGCACCCTGGTCCAGACCCTGGCCGACAACGGCTTCCACGGCGACGGCGCGGGCTACAAGGCCGCCGGCCTGGGCGCATGGAAGACCGGCGCGTTCGACGCCACCGTGGGCGCGGCCTACGAGACCCGCGGCGCCTACTACGACGGCCACGGCAAGCGCGTCGGCTTCGACGCCGCCCAGGGCGAGACCCAGGACTCCCAGAGCTGGTCGCTGTTCGGCCGCTTCGGCTACGCGGTCAGCGACACGGCGCGCGTGGACCTGATCCTCAGCCGCTTCCAGCTCGAGGGCGACGGCGACTACGTCAATTCGCCCGGCAACCGGACCACCGGCGTCCCCTCCAAGGCGATCCGCGGCGTCCAGCCCGGCACGCCGGCCCGCGGCCGCACCGAGAGCGCCTCGATCTCCTACACCGACACGGCGCTGTGGGGCGGCAATCTGGTCACCCAGGCCTTCTTCAACCGCACGCGCGACCTGTTCGGCGGCGACAGCTCGGCCACGTTCCAGGACGTCCGCATCGCCCCGCTGGGCACGCTGCTGGACCAGTCCGAGAACCGCTCGAAGAAGCTGGGCGCCAAGTTCAGCTACGAGCGCGCCGTCCCCAGCTTCGAGAACCTCACCGCCACGGTCGGCCTCGACCTGCTGAAGGACGAGACCGAGCAGGCCCTGGTGCGGACGAACCGCGTATGGGTGCCGCCGACCGACTACCGCTCCATCGCCCCGTTCGTGCAGGCCAACCTGGCCCTGTTCGACAAGAAGCTGCGCCTGGCCGGCGGCCTGCGGAACGAGAACGTCCGGATCAAGGTGGACGACTTCACCACCCTGGCCTTCTACGGCTCGCGCTTCGTCTCGGGCGGCGCGCCGGAGTTCCACGACACCCTGTTCAACGGCGGCGTTATCGTCGAGCCCGTGCCCGGGATCCGTGGCTACGTCAGCTACGCCCAGGGCTACACGGTCCCGGACGTCGGCCGCATCACGCGGGCGATCAACATCAACGGCGTCGACATCGACGACTACCTCGACATCAGCCCTATCGTGTCGAACAACCGCGAAGTCGGCCTGGAGCTGAAGCGCGGCTGGATCGACGCCAGCGCCACCTACTTCTGGTCGGCCAGCAGAAAGGGCCAGCTCCTGGTGTTGGTCGGCACGGTGTTCGAGGTGCAGCGCCAGCGCGTCGAGATCGAGGGCCTGGAGCTGAACGCCACCGTCCGCACGCCCATCGAGGGCCTGACGGTACAGGCCGGCTACGCCGACCTGAAGGGCCGCGCCGACTCCAACGCCGACGGCAAGGTGGACATCGACCTGGACGGCGCCAACATCTCGCCAGACCGGATCGTGGCGGCGGTGAACTTCAACCGCGGCCC
>NZ_JANINU010000082.1 GCF_024508875.1 Phenylobacterium sp. | reverse complement strand
GCGCCTCGGGCCGCAGCAGGCCGGGCAGGTACAGCGAGAAGGCGCCGATGCGCACCCCCAGGCTGCGCAGCATCCGCCGCTCCACCTGGCTGAGGGCGCGGGTGTCGGCGGCGACCTCGGCGCGGTCCAGCACGCCGCCGGCCTCGATCAGGCGGTAGGCGAGGCCGCGGGCCAGGCCGCGGATCTTCCCGTCGGCGACAGCAGCCTCCAGCTTGCGCAGGGGCGCGAGGCGGCGGCCCGCCTCGGCGGCCACGAACGCCTCCAGCCGTCGCGCCGCCCGCTGCCGCGCGGCGTCGTGTCCCAGCTCGCCCAGCAGCCGCACCTGGGGCGCGAAGGGCTGGCCGCCCGTCACGAGCCCCACGGCGACGCCGTCCCACAGCACGGCGCCGTCAGGACCCAGCGCCAGCGCCTCATCCCTCGCGGCCGCGAGCTGGCCCAGGCGGCGGCCGATCTCGGGGCCCACGGCGTGCTGGGCGGCGGCGCGCAGGGCCTTGGTCTCCAGCACCGTGCCGCCCTGGGCCGGCTCGAACGCCACGCCCGAGAGGCGCCCGACATAGTGGCCCTCGACCGTGACAGCGCCGTCGGCCGCGACGCCCGCCAGCATGTCCTCGCGCACCCGCAGGCCGCGCATCAGCGCGCTGGTCCGCCGGTCCACGAACCGGGCCATCAGCTTCTCGTGCAGTGTGTCGGAGAGGCGGTCCTCCAGCGCGCGCGTGCGGCCCTGCCATTCGGCGGGGTCCACCAGCCAGTCCGGCCGGTTGGCCACGTAGGCCAGGGTGCGGACGCTGGCCAGGCGCGTGGCCAGAGTGTCGATCTCGCCGTCCACGCGGTCGAGCTGTTCGTATTGCCGGGCGATCCAGTCGTCGGCGATGCGCCGCCGCCGCTCGGTGAGCTGCAGGAAGAAGGCCTTCACCAAGCCGACGTGCTCGTCACGCGACACCTTGCGGAAGTCGGGCGTCTGGCAGACGTCCCACAGGCGCATCAGGTTGGTCCGGTCCTTGACGCGGCGCTGGACCAGCTCGTCCTCGGCAAGGGCCTTCAGGGTGGTCTCGTCCAGCGCTTCCGCCGCCAGCTTCAGGCCCGGGCGGTCGGGAACCTGCGCCAGGCTGCGGAGCAGCGTCGGCAGGGCGGAGAAGTCCAGCTTCGAATTGCGCCATTCCGCGCCGGCCACCGGCTCGAAGCTGTGGTGCTCCACGGCCTCGACCAGGTCGGGGTCCATCTCCTCGGCCTCGCCGGTGACGCCGAACGTGCCGTCCTTCTGGTAGCGGCCCGCCCGCCCGGCGATCTGGCCGATCTCCTGCGGGTGCAGGAAGCGCGTGCGGCGGCCGTCGAACTTGCGCAGGCCGGCGAAGGCCACGTGGTCGACGTCCATGTTGAGGCCCATGCCGATCGCGTCGGTGGCCACCAGGAAGTCCACCTCGCCGGACTGGTAGAGCGCGACCTGGGCGTTACGCGTGCGCGGGCTGAGGCTGCCCATCACCACGGCGGCGCCCCCGCGCTGGCGGCGGATCAACTCGGCGATGGCGTAGACGTTCTCGGCGCTGAACGCGACCACGGCCGAGCGGCGCGGGAGGCGGGTCAGCTTCTTCGGCCCGGTGTAGGTGAGTTGGCTGAAGCGCTCGCGGGTCTGGATCTCGGCGTGCGGCAGCAGGCGGCGCACGAGCGGCGCCATGGTCCCGGCGCCCAGCAGCATGGTCTCGTGCTTGCCGCGGGCGTGGAGCAGCCGGTGGGTGAAGACGTGGCCGCGCTCGGGGTCGGCGCAGAGCTGGATTTCGTCGACCGCCAGGAACTCGACCTCGACCGACAGCGGCATCGCCTCGACGGTGCAGACGTAATACTGCGGCCGGGGCGGGACGATCTTCTCCTCGCCGGTGATTAGCGCCACGCAACGGGCGCCGCGCGCCTTGACGATGCGGTCGTAGATCTCGCGCGCCAGCAGCCGCAGCGGCAGGCCGATCATGCCGGAGGCGTGCCCCAGCATGCGCTCCACCGCCAGGTGGGTCTTGCCGGTGTTCGTGGGGCCGAGCACCGCCACCAGTCGGGACGGCGCCGCGCCCGTGGGGCGATGGCTCATGACCTCAACGTGGGGTGGGCGGCAGAGTCGGGCAAGCGCGGCCTCGTGTCAGACCTGTACGCGCAGGATCGCCAGCAGTTCCCGCACGCAGACCGCGGAGTTCTCCGCCGCCATTTCGACCATCTGCGGATAGGTGACGTGGCTGTCCTCGCCCGCGAGGTCGGACAGTGTGCGGATCACGTACAGCGGCACGCCCCACGCGGCGGCCACCTGGGCCACCGCGCCGGACTCCATGTCGATGGCGTCGGCCCCGAGGCGCTCGCGCAAGTCGCGCCGGGTGGCCGCGCAATTGAGGAAGTAGTCCGCCGTTACGATCGCGCCCCGCCGCACGGGGTGGGCGAGTTTCCCCCGCGCGGCCTCGACCAGCCGGTCGAGGTCGGCCGCCACGCGCCGCGCGACGGGGACCGGCGCCGTCAGGGTCGGCGCGCCGATCGGAATGATCCCGGACTCGGTCGGCGTGAAACGGCCGTCCGTCACGTAGCCGTAGTCGTGGATCGCCAGGCGGTCGGCCAGGAGCACCGTGCCCACCTCCAGCTCGGGGTGCAGGCCGCCGGCGACTCCGGAAAAGACCAGCGCCTGCGCGCCGTAGGCGCTGAGCAGCAGCGTCGCGGCGGCGGCCGCGTTGACCTTGCCGATGCCGCAGAGCGCCAGGGCGACCTGGACGCCGTCGTGGGCGCCGGTCCAGATCCGGGTGGGGCCGCGCGCCTCGGGCTCGGACGGAAGGTGGAGGCGGCCGTGCACGGCGGCCAGTTCCTCGGGGGTTGCGCAGAGAATGCCGACTGTGGCCACGGCGCGACCCTAGCGGCATCATTCGGCACTGTCGCGCCCGGCGGCCGCGCAACACCGTTCGACGCTTAAGGAATTGCGCGGTCGCGTCCGCCCGCTAGGGTCCACCGCAATCCAATCCCTTCGGGAATCTCGAAAATGACCACCCGCCGCCACATGCTCCTGGGCGGAGCCGCCCTCGGGCTCGCCGCCTCTCCGCTCGCCGCCCTCGCCGCCGAGGGAGAGGGCGTGACCGATACCCGCCTCGCCAAGCTTCTCGATTCCTTCGTCGACGAGATCCTGGCCGACAGCCCCCAGACCGCCAGCAGCATCGGCAAGGACAAGGGCCCCCGCGCGGCCCTGAAGCGCCGCCTGGACGACGCCTCGTCGGGGGGGCGTGCGAAACAGGTCGCAGCCTACGCGGACCGGGCCAAGCGGCTGCGCGCCATTCCGCGCAGCAGCCTTTCGGGCCGCGACATCACCACCTACGACAGCGTGCTCTACGCCCAGGATGTGGGCGCGGAGGGCGGCCGGTTCGCCTATGGCAAGGACTACGCCAACCCCTACGTCGTCAGCCAGCAGGACGGCACGGTGGCCAACACCGGCGAGTTCCTGAACGCCCAGCACCTGATCGAGACGAAGGACGACGCCGAGGCCTACATCGCCCGCCTCGAACAGTTCGGCACGGCGCTGGACCAGGAGAGCGACCGGATCAAGGACGCGGCCGGCAAGGGCGTGATCCTGCCGGACTTCCTGCTCGCGACGGCCCTCCAGCAGTGCGGCGAGCTGCGCGCCACCGAGCCGGGCGCGACCCGGCTGGTCGGCTCGCTGGTCGAGCGCGCCAAGGCGAAGGGCGTCGAGGGCGACTGGCAGGGCCGCGCCACCGCCATCGTGCGCGACAAGGTCATGCCGGCGCTGGACCGCCAGATCGCCGTGCTGAAGGCGCAGCAGCCGCGGGCCAGCCACGACGCCGGGGTCTGGAAGTTCAAGGACGGCGGCGACTACTACCGGTGGGGCCTGAAGTACAACACGACCACCGACCGGACGCCCGCCGAGGTCCACAAGACCGGCCTGGACCAGGGCGCCGAGATCGACGCCCTGATGGACGGCATCCTGAAAGGCCAAGGCTACACGCAGGGCACGGTTGGAGAGCGCATGGGCGCGCTGACCAAGGACCCGAAGTTCCTCTATCCCAACACCGAGGCGGGCAAGCGCGAGGTCATCGCCTATATCGAAGGCCGCATCGCCGCCATCCGGCCGCTGCTGCCGAAGATCTCGAAACTGGGCCTGAAGGCGCCGGTCGAGGTGCGCGCGGTGCCGAAGGAGATCGAGGCGGGCGCGGGCCTCGGCTATATGAACTTCGCCGCTCTCGATGGTTCGCGCCCGGCCATCTACTACGTGAACCTGCGCGACACGGCGAACTGGCCCAAGTACACCCTGGCCAGCCTCTCCATGCACGAGGCTCTGCCGGGCCATGCGTGGCAGGGCGCCTACCTGGCCGAGCGCCCAGGCGAAATCCACACGATCTCCTCGCTGATGAACTTCGGCGCCTTCACCGAGGGCTGGGCGCTCTACGCCGAGCAACTGGCCGACGAGGCCGGCCTCTACGCCGACGACCCCATGGGCCGCCTGGGCTACCTGCAGGCGCTTCGGTTCCGGGCCGCGCGCCTGGTGGTGGACACCGGCCTGCACGACAAGCGCTGGACCCGCGAGCACGCCATCGAGTGGATGGTCGGCGCCACCGGCCGCTCGCTGCCGGCGATCACCAGCGAGGTGGACCGCTACTGCGCCAGCCCCGGCCAGGCGTGCGCCTACAAGACCGGCCACAACGAGATCGTGCGGCTCCGCGCCAAGGCCAAGGCGACGCTGGGCGACCGCTTCGACCTGCGAGACTACGACGACGCGGTGGTGACCACGGGCGGCTGTCCGCTGGCGGTGCTGGAGGGCGTGATCGACCGTTACGTCACCGGCGCGAAGGCGGCCTGAGGCCGCCGCTCGCGGCAGGGCAGGCTGGAGCGCAAGGCGCCGAAATCGTCGGAAGGGGGAAGCCTCTAGGTTCCGCTCGCAAAAGTGGCTTAGCTACGGCCCAACAACAGGGGGGCGCGCGATGAGGCTGTTGTGGACGGTCCTGGCCCTGGCGGTCGCGCTGGCGGGTTCCGGGTGCGCCAAGCGCGCGCCAGACCCGACCGCGCGGGCGTTCTACGAAGCGGTCCGCACGGGCGACCTCGCCAAGGTGCGCAGCCTCGCGGCGCCCGAACTGCGAACGGCCCAAGCCGACATACAGCTTCTGCGGCTGACGGTCGTGCTGCCGAAGGAACCGCCGACGGCGTCGGACGTGCTGAGCCGGAGCGTCAGCAGCTCGGAGGGCGGCGGCGAGACCGTCGAGACCCGCGAAGTCTATGACGTGGCCTCGAGGAAGGTCGTGGTGGACGCGCGCCTGCGCCGCGCCGCCGCCGGCGAGCCGTGGCGCGTCGCGGCCTTCCATGTGAGCGTGCTCAGCGCGCAGGACCTGACGGCCAACACCTTCACCCTAAGGGACAAGACGCCGATCCACTACGTCTTCCTGGCGGGCGGCGTGGCGTCTCTGATGCTGATGCTCGCCGCGGTCGTGAAGGTCCTGCGCCAGGAGGGACTGAGGTGGCGCTGGGCGTGGGCGCTGTTCGCCCTGGTGGGCGGCGTCACCTTGCAGATGAACTGGGCGACGGGCGAGGTGACCATCAACTGGTTCACGCTGCAGCTCATCGGCGCGGGGGCGGTCACGTCCCTGCCGGGCCTGACGCCGTGGATCCTCACCTTCACCTTGCCGATCGGCGCCATGCTGATCCTGGGCGGGGAGTGGGCCAAGGCGGACAGGACGCCCGCGGGCGATTAGGCCCTATCGCCTTGATCTTGAGTGCGATCTTTTCGCCGAACCGGCTTCCACTTCGGCGGATCGCCGCCCTAGCGGTCCAGCCGGAAGCCGAGGGGAAGCAGCGCCTCGATCGTGTGGCTCTGCGCCTCGCCCGTCTCGGGCACGCTGACCACCTCGCAGCCCGGCTCGGCAAACTCCCAGATCTTCTGACGGCAGCCGCCGCAGGGCCAGATGAAGCCCGGGAGCGAAGAGGCGACCCAGACGCGCCGGATGCCCTTGCGCCCGCTGGTGATCGCCCCCGAGATCGCGCTGGCTTCGGCGCAGACACCCTGGGGATAGGCCGCGTTCTCGACGTTGACGCCGTAGTGGACGGCCCCGTCCTCGCACTCCACCGCCGCCGACACGTGCACGCCGGAATAGGGCGCGTGGCTGTTCGCGAGCAGGCGGCGCAGTTCCGCGGCGACGGCCGGAGGCGTGGAAGCGGTCATGTGGGTTGAAAACGTCCCGAAAGGCCTGAGGGACGAGGAAGTCTAGGGCTAAGGCGCACGCCCGTCCATGCCGCGGCGCCCAAACCCCGCCGCGTTCCGGCGACATTGGGTAGCCTGCCATCCCGCAACGAATCGAAGGCCGGCATGCGCGTCCCGCTAATCACCCTCCTGTGCCTTTCGATCCCCGCCGTTGCCGCCGCCGCGCCGCTGCCGGCCGAGGTCTCGCGCATGATCGAGGCTGCCGCCGAGACCCCCGGCGCGCTGGCGACGGTCGCCGAGGTGGCGCGGCGCACGCACCCGGAATCGCTCGCCGAGATCGACGCCCAGGTCGCCGCCCTGACCTCGCGGGCGGAGGAGGAGCGGATCGCGCGGATCACCTCCCTGCGCTTCCGCGACGGCTGGAAGGGGGAGGGCCAGGCGGGCGGCTTCGTCAGCACCGGCAACAGCGACGATGTGGGCGCCTCGGCGGGCCTGACCTTCGCCAAGGAGACCCTGCGCTGGCGTCACGAGGTGAAGCTGGCCGGCGACTACCAGCGCTCGGGCGGGGCGGTGTCGAAGGAGCGCTATTTCGCGGGCTATGCCGGCCAGTGGAAGCTGAACGCCCGCGCGTTCGTGGCCAGCTCGCTGACCGCCGAGCGCGACCGGTTCGCCGGCTACCGCGCGCGCTTCGCCGAAAGCGTGGGCGTCGGCTACCGGCTGATCGACCGCCCGGACCTGAAGCTGAACGTCCAGGCCGGCCCCGCCTTGCGCCAGATCAGCTACTACGACCGAGGCGACGAGATCGCCTTCGCCGGGCGGTTCGGCAGCGACCTTGCCTGGACCCTCCGTCCGGACCTGGTGTTCACCCAGAACACGTCGCTGTTCCTCGACACGGTGAGCTCGACCCTGACCTCGACGACGGCGCTCACCACCAAGCTGCGGGGCGACCTGTCGGCCCGGGCGGCGTTCGACCTGCGGGTGGAGACCGAGCCGCCCGCCGGCCGCGAGCACACCGACACCACCACCCGCGCCAGCCTGGTCTACAGCTTCTAGTCCAGCGTCCGCCGGTAGCGCGCCATCGCCAGGGCCGTGACGACGAGGACGAAGGCGGTGAGGGCGGCGAGCTCGCGCCACTGGTCGCCGATCCCCTGCGACTTCAGCAGCGAGCCGCGGACCACGCGCAGGAAGTGGGTCACCGGTATCACCTCGCCGATCGCCTGGGCCCAGGCGGGCATGCCGCGGAAGGGGAACATGAAGCCCGACAGCAGGATCGACGGCAGGATGTAGAAGAAGCTCATCTGCATCGCCTGGAGCTGCGAGCGGGCGACCGTCGAGATCAGGAACCCCAGGGCCAGCGAGCCGGTGATGAAGAGGGCGATGCCGGCCGACAGGCCCAGCCAGCCGCCGCCCATCGGCACGTGGAACAGCACCGCCGCCATCACCAGGATGATCGCCGTCTGGACCAGACCCACCATGACGTAGGGCGCCAGCTTGCCGATCATGACTTCCAGCGGCTCCAGCGGCGTGGAGAGCAACGTCTCCATCGTGCCGCGCTCGGTCTCGCGGGTGACGCTGAGCGCCGTCATCATCACCAGGGTCAGCGACAGGATGATGCCCAGCAGGCCAGGCACGATGTTGTAGGCGGTGATGGCCTCGGGATTGTAGCGGCGGTGGACCACCACCTCGAACGGAGACGCGCCCATCCGCGGAGCCAGGGCGCCTGTGAGGTCGTGGGCGAGCGCCTGGTCGGGCAGGGCGGCCAGGGCGGCGACGGCCCCGCCGGTCGCGGAGGGGTCGGTCGCGTCGGCCTCCACCAGGATCTGGGCCTTGTCGCCGCGGGCCACGCGCCGGCTGAAGTCGCCGGGCACGGTCACCGCGAACTGGGCGTCGCCGATGCGCAGCAGCCGGTCCAGTTCGGCGGGGCTGCGGGCCTGGGCCACGAAGTCGAAGTAGAGCGAGTTCTTCAGCGCCGCGGTTATCGAGCGGGCATAGCGGCTGTCCTCCTGCATCAGCACGGCCGTGGGCAGGTGGCGGGGCTCGGTGTTGATGGCGTAGCCGAACAGGGTGAGCTGCACGACCGGGATCGCCAGCATCATGGCGTAGGTGATGCGGTCGCGCGTGAGCTGCTTGAACTCCTTGACGAGGACGGCCAGCACGCGGAGCCAAGACAGGCTGCTCATTGCACATTGTCCTGGCTGCGGCCCATGAGCTGGATGAACACATCCTCCAGCGTCGCGGGAACCTCGGTCCAGCGGTAGGGCTCGCGGCGCCAGGGCGCCACGGCGGCCTCCAGTGCGGCCCGGTCGGTTCCGCTGACGTGGATGGCCGCGCCGAAGGCGGCGGCGGTCTCGACGCCGGGCTTGCCGGCCAGTTCATGCGCCAGCTTGTCGGCTCCCGGCCCTTCGCCGTGGAAGGTGATCAGGCCGGACTGGGCGATGACTTCGGCCGCCGTCCCGCGCGCGATGAGCCGGCCGTAGCTGATGTAGGCGATCTCGTGGCACCGCTCGGCCTCGTCCATGTAGTGGGTCGAGACCAGGACGG